>CAYJNU010000051.1:0-5649 GCA_964371005.1 uncultured Verrucomicrobiota bacterium
CAGGGGCCACAGCGGTCCTTGGATTTTGGCTACACGCTCTTCGGCCAGTTGTTGCGCGGATTCAACGTGCTGACCAACGTGATCAACACGCCCCGCAACACCACGAATCGAACGGATCGTCCATTTCAAGACGTCATCATCACCCGAGCCTCGCTGGTGAACAACACGACCGACACGGTGCTAGCGCTCACGGGTGCCAACCTGGCCGGTGTGGGCGGCGTGATTCAAGTCATCGCGCACGATGGCACTATCGGCGGGCGCGCGACCAACTCGTTCACCGCGATGACCGTTTCGGATGCGGCGAACAATGACACGGCGTTCCTCAAAACACCTGCCTTCACCAACCTCTTTCTGACCGCCGGCATGCGAGGCACGAACTACATCCAGGCGCAGGACTTGGAAGCAAACCAGCTCTACTACGCCGCGCAATACGGCGACGCCGTCACTGTTGCCAACGCAACCAACGCGAAGTGTTACGCAGATGGCACCCTCGTCTTCAGCATCGTCCCCGGCTACGCCGGACCACTGAAGTTCTACGTTTACGCTTCGGATTACGCCAACTTTGCCGCTTACGACCGACAGCTCGTCACCTTCGCTGTTGGGGACACACCCCTCGGCGCGTCCGGCACGAACTTTACCGGGCAACCGCTGGTGGCGTTCACCAACCGGTTACTGGCCACGTTCACCAACGGCGTGGCAGGCAGCTCCGCCACGAACTTCGCCGCCTTCATCAACTGGGGCGACAACGCCACCAACAGCGGCTTTATCCTGACGAACGCCAGCGGGCGCAAGGAGGTTCGCGGTTCGCACACCTACACGAACGGCGGCAACTACCCGATTTACGTGACGATCCAAAGCCGGCTCGGCGCAGAGGTGACGGTGGTTTCCACGGCCTTCGTTCCCCCCCGCCTGGAGCTCCGCCGGGGCAATGGGCAAAACGTCCTCCACTGGCCAGCCTGGGCCACGGATTACCAGCTTCAGTCGCACACCAATCTCAACTCCGCGGCCTGGAGCGCCGTGACGAATCTCCCTTCCCTTGCGGGCTACGACACTGTGATGACGAACAGCAGCAGCGGCAGCAATGCGTTCTTTCGGCTCAAGCGATAATTCAAACCGGCTCAGCGATTTCGCTCAGTGGGACAACGCGATCCATGTGCACGCAAGAAACGCCCGTTGTCACCACGCATGAAACGAACCTGACCCCGGTAACCTGGCCGGCCCTTCCAGCACCGTGCTCCGTCTCCTATCGAACTCCACCAGTTCCTTCGGGTTCGGCAGGAGTAAGATGCAGTCGTTGCAAGACTTGGTCACTTGGAGCCGATGCAGGCTGACAGACCGCCACCGGCATTTGCAGCCAGTTCGCACTCTGCTCTCAGGCGGATTCGAGAATCATATTGGCATACTGTGTCGTGTCGCCGGTACGGATGAGGCCGATGGCGAGGGGTAAGCGTCTCTTGAATGCCACGTGTGCCTCGAAGGCCAGTGGTATGCCCGCAAGGGCCGCGGCAAACTTGGCCTGGGTCGCCTTCGGGTTTTCCCGTTTGAACTCCCGAGCCATCCAGGCCTTGCCAATGGTGAAGCCCGGGCGGAGGGCATTCAGGACGTCGAGCACGGTTGGAAGATCATCCACCAGTGAAAGGTCCACCGTCTCAATCTGGGGCCAGAAAGGAAAGCCGCGGTCAGCGATGACGAGGGTGTTGGTATGGCGCACGCGCGCGAGGAGGGAGAGGACGTGCGGGTTCAAGATTCCTGTCTTTAGCATGGCGGAGTTGGTTTACCACGGAGCGGAAACCGAGGGCAGCTCTTTTTCCAGCGCAGGTGACTTTTGCATTGGGTGAAAGTGAGCTATACTGCCGAGCCGTTCCCATGAAACTCAACCACGGCCTGGATTTGGCGTATTGCACGAACGCGCATCGGGGTGAAACATGGGCAGAGACGTTCGGCAAATTGCAGCAGCACGCACTGGCGGTTCGAGAGCGGGTGTGCCCGAACCACCCGTTTGGCCTCACGTTGCGGTTGAGCGGGCGGGCGGCGCGTGAGTTGAACAACCGCGCCACTCTGCTGAGCTTTCAGCGATGGCTGGATCAGCATCAATGCTACGTGTTTTCCATCCAAGGCTTCCCCTGTGGTCATGTGCGGAACCGTTTGGCAGAAGCACAAGTCTTCCTGCCGGACTGGACCTCACCGGTACGCGTGGCCTACACAAACCTGTTGTTTGAACTCCTGGCGCAACTGCTCCCCGCCCACGCCGAAGGCAGCGTGAGCACGCTGCCCGGAGCGATTAAAGGAGTCGCTTATTCAGCGGAAGAGCTTCAGATGCTCCGCGACCACCTCTGGCAGTGCGTCGAACACCTGGCGCGGCTCTCAGAACGCAGCGGGCGCACCATGCGCCTGGCGCTTGAACCCGGTCCGTATTGCCTGCTCGAGACGAGTGGCGAGACGCTGGAGTTTTTCGCGTGCCTGCGAGCCGAACATTCGCGTGACCCCATCCTGCGCGAGTACCTCACGGTGAATTACGACGCCTGCCATTTCGCGGTGGAATATGAGGAGCCGGCGAACGTGATCGGCTGCCTGCTGCAGCAAGGAATCCGCGTGGGCAAGATTCAACTGAGTTCGGCCGTACGCGTCTGCCCGAGTCCGGAAATCCGTGAGCGCCTCGCGACGTTCAAGGAAGAAGCGTATCAGCATCAAGTTGTGGCCCTCCTCAGCAACGGGGAGCGGGTCATTTACCGCAACTTGGCGCAAGCACTGTGGCAGGCGGTCGATCCCGAGATGCCGGCGGTCATGGAATGGCGCATCCATATGCACGTTCCGCTGCACGGGCCGGACGGTGACTGGTTCGTCAACACCAACGACCATGTGCTGGGCCTGCTCGATCTGTTGGCCGCCAATCCGGGCCTTTGCCCGCACTTGGAAATCGAGACGCACACCTGGGAAACGTTGCCGGTGGAATCCCAAGCACGCAGCCTCGCTGACCAGATCGCCGCCGAGTACGCCTGGACCTTGGAGCGGCTTGCGGAACGCGACTTCGTGAGCCTGGCAGAAACGGCGGCGGCGTAACCAAGCCGAAGCAGTCAAATGATTTACCGCGAGGTCGGGAGGACGATCCGGCCCACCGTGAGCAGCGCGCTGAGAATGAGTTGGGGGCTGGGGAAATAACCGCCAATGCCCCGAGCGACGGCGGTGAGAAACGCGAGCAGTTGACGTTGCATGCGGGGAATGAATGAGAGGATCAAGGTTTCCTCGGCTTCGCAGGTTGACCGGCCCACTGATGGAACAGCTTCTGGATGACGGCGAACTTGGCCGCCTGCGTGGTTGGATTCTGATGGCAATAGACCAGCACCCCATCGGCGCTACGCCAGCCAAGCCGCATCACTTGCTCCACGTATTCCGGCGACGAGTCGTTCAGGCGCGAGTGTTTCGTCGCATAGACATCCACCAACACCGGCATCGCCGGACCGAACAGTCCCTTGAGCTTCGCAACCTCAGTTTCCACGGCGGCGGTGTCGGTCAGGTTCGGTTTGCCCGAGTCGTTGCGATACGGGAACAGGATGCCATCGAACAGTGTGCCGTAGGCTTGGGCGAACTGAGGTATGCACTGCCGGTAATAGACGCACGGAACAAAAGCCAGCCTCGGGTTGATTGCGCGTGCGCCGTCGAGCATCCGCTTCACCTGGTCGGGCGTAAAAACCTTCAAGTTGTGCGCGAAGTCATCAATGCTCCAGGCCACGAGGTTGGGATGTGTCAGGCTCAGCTTCGCGATCTCGACTGCCCAGCGCTCGTAATCGAGGCGGAATGGCTCCGAGAAGTTTCTCGTTTGCGGTGGCGATTCGCTGGGCGGCACGAGCGACACCCAGACTTTGATCTGCTGCTCTGCCGCGCGGGGCAGGAAGGCCTGCAAATCCTCCCAGTCGGTCGGTGCGTGCCACACCAACCAGTTGTAGGTATGCGCCTTGAGCGTGGTAAGTTCGTTGAGGAGGCGATCAATATCCACGCCTCCGTTGGCTGCGCGCGGCGCTGCGTTGTAAGTGCCAAACGTGTCCCTCAGTGTCGCGCGTCTGATGGCCGACACGCCGCCAGTTCTCGGAGACGAAGTGGCACATCCGGCCAGAACAGCAACCAGAGCGAGGGGGAGTAGAAACGGCCTCCGGAAGTTCATGGTTTCAGTTGTCGGCGTTTGTCGCCGCTCCGGGGCATGTCGGGATCGAGGAACACGATTTGGCGTTCCGTGCCTGCCTCGCGAATCTGTTTGGAGAGGCGCCCGACATATTCCGCCCGGTTGCCGTCGCAGAACGGGTCGTTCAACACGCGGATCGTGATGCCGGTCAGAACCGCAAGGTCGCGGATGCGGGCCACGTCGCGAGGAAAGTGTTCCCAAATCTCAGGGGCGATAGCGAAGCAACGCCTGCCTGAACGCAGGCGAAAGTTGCGTCGGTCAGGGCCGGGTTGGAGGAAAACCACCTGGACGATGGATTCGATTTCGTAGGTGCGGGCCAAGTGCATCAGCGTGGCCCATTTCACGATGTCGCGGTCGTCGCTATACCAGCGATCTTGCATGTCAGCGGACTTACGAATTGACGTGAATAGACCACGCCGGTCGCAACACAACGAGGAAAATCTCAGAGCCTGTTTGAAAACTCGCTTGAACCGCGCCGGCCTCGGTTTGTAGTCCCGCCTTCAGGCGGTTTCGGCGTCGCACCGCCTGAAGGCGGAACTACAAACTAGGGTTTTCAAACAGGCACTCAGGCCCGGGCGGCCCGGCCTCGGGCGTTCTTGTGAGCAGCCAGCCGAAGAACGATATCTGCCGCCACGGCTTGCCGGCGGCCCCGGCGTGGCGCCGACCTTCCCTCAGTAACTCATCTTGTCCAGCTTCACCTTGCCGCGGAAGATCCAGTAGATGCTCACCGTGTAGGCGAGCACGACGGGCACGCCGGTCAGCGCGATGGTGAGCATGATGCCGAGAGTCTTTTGGGACGAGGCCGCATTGTGGATGGTGAGGCTGTTCACGAGATCGGGATTACTCAGAACAAGGTTCGGATACATCTCCAATCCGAACAATCCCATCAGTGCCACCATGGCCACGCAGGACGAGAGGAAGGCCCGTCCGTCGCGACCGTGATGGATTTCGCGCGGGATGTTGGCAATGGCGAGCATGTTGAGCAAGGCGATGCTGAAGAGCCACGGGTTGGCGCGCATCCGGGCGGCCATGTGCGGCACGTAAAGCAGCGTCGCCATTGTCGCTACCGCGTAGCAGATGATGAAGAAGATCATGCAGTTCTTGATCCAGCCGCGCAGCTTGTCGTGGAGCGCGCCGTCGGTCTTCATCAGGGCATAGATCGCACCATGCATCATGAACAGGGCCAGCGTGGTGACGCCGAGCAGCAGTGGATACGGACGCAACAGGCCAAGGAACGTGCCGGCATATTCCCCGCGCCCATCGATCGGAATGCCCCAGGCAATGTTTCCCATTGCCACGCCGATCAGCAAGCTCGACAGAATACTGCCACCGGCGAAGCCCACGTCCCACATTTGCCGCCACCAGCGCATCGGTTGTTTGCTGCGAAACTCGATGGCCACCGCGCGGAAGATCAACGCCACGAGCAAGAGCACGAACGCGAGGTAAAACCCGGAAAACACTGTGGCATACAC
>CAYJNU010000051.1:5659-27384 GCA_964371005.1 uncultured Verrucomicrobiota bacterium
CCGTCCGGAAACGCTGCAAACAACGCGCCGCCTCCGGTGACGAGCCAAACTTCGTTGCCGTCCCAGACCGGGCCGATGGCGTTGAGCATGGTGCGGCGTTCCTGGTCCTCCTTCGTGAAGAGATGCAACGCGCCGACGCCGAGATCGAAGCCGTCCAGCATCGCATACCCGGTGAACAGCACGCCGATGAGGATAAACCAGGTGGTGTTGAGATCGAGGTCGCCGAAGCTCACGACTGCCTCCTTTCCGGCAGCGCCAGTTTGCCGCTGGGCGTCAGGTCCGAATCGTCCGGCCCGTGCTGGATTTTGTCGTTGAGCAGATAGACGAACACGGCGAAGAGCAACATATAGATCACCGTGAACAGGACGAGTGACGCCAGGATGGCCTCGGCTTTCACCACTGCGGACAGTCCTTCGGGCGTGCGCATCAAGC
Source organism: uncultured Verrucomicrobiota bacterium (assembly GCA_964371005.1). Taxonomy (GTDB): domain Bacteria; phylum Verrucomicrobiota; class Verrucomicrobiia; order Limisphaerales; family MWDV01; genus MWDV01. Next base: position 6,092 of record CAYJNU010000051.1, read on the forward strand.
CATAGACGATCCACGGCTGCCGCCCGACCTCGGCGGCAAACCAACCGCACTGGTTGGCCAGTTGCGGGCCGAGCACGGACAGCACGAGCAACCACAGCAACCACCGCTTCTCAAACAAAGAGTTTTCGCGGAAATACAGGAAGCCCAGCGCCGCCAGGACGATCATCGCAAAACCAATCGCGACCATCACGTGGTAAAACTGGAACGACCAATTCACCGGCGGCCGGTCTTCCGGTGGAGTTTCTCGCAACCCCTGAACGGGCTTGCTGGCGTCGCCATGGGTCAGGAAGCTCAACATGCCCGGGATGGCCACCCCGCCCTTGATCACTTCGTTCTTTTCGTCCACCCAGCCAAACAGCGTCAGCGGCGCGTTCGTGGTCGTCTCGTAAAGCCCCTCAAACGCCGCCAGCTTGGCGGGCTGATTCTTCGCCACCCCCACCGCGCTGTCATGGCCGCTGACAAGCTGGAGCAGCGACGCCGCCAGCCCGATCGTCAGCCCCGCCTTGAGCGCGGTCCGGGCGAAGTTCACCTGGCGCTCCTTGAGCAGATACCAAGCGCTGACACTCACGACGAGAAACGCGCCGGCCTGCCAGGCCCCGCACAAGGTGTGAAACAGCCGATCCATCGAGGATGGGTTGAAGACCATCCCCCAGAAATCCGTGATTTCGGCCCGCGCCTTCAGCCCCTCGCCCACGATGTGATAGCCGGCGGGCGTTTGCATCCAGGAGTTCGCCACCACGATCCAGATCGCGCTAAAATGCGCGCCCAGGCAAACCATGCACGTCGCAAAGAAATGCAGCTTGCGTCCGACCCTGTCCCAACCGAACAACAGGATGGCGAGGAAGCCCGATTCGAGGAAGAACGCGAAGATGCCTTCCGCCGCGAGCGCGCTGCCAAACACATCGCCCACGTAGCGTGAGTACGTGGCCCAGTTGGTGCCAAACTCGAACTCCATCACGATGCCCGTCGCCACGCCGATCGCAAAGGTCAAGGCGAAGACGCGCGTCCAGAACCGCGCCAACTGATGGTAGAGCGGGTTCTGGGTTTTCAGCCACAACGCCTCGAAAATCACCAGCATCACCCCCAACCCAATGCTCAGCGGCGGGTAGATGTAGTGGAACGAGATCGTCGCGGCAAACTGGATGCGCGAAAGCGTCAGGACATCCATCATCGGGGAATGTCGTACCAGCCCGCGACGGAGAGGTCAAGCGGCGACACCGCGTCGTGTTGATCCGGCCCTCCGTCCGGTTCGCGCTGGACGCGCCGGAAATCCGCCGCTAGTTTCCGCCGTCACAGACCGCGCTGCCGAAGAGGCGGGCGGCAGTTTCGGAGGAACGCAGATGAACTCGACGGAACAGCAAGGGAACACACCCGCCGAAATCGAGTTCGCGGCGGGAGGGTTGGTTTGGTCGCAAGAAGGTGGCAGTCCGACGTTGGCTGTGGTTCATCGGCCCCGGCATGGCGATTGGGCCCTGCCGAAGGGACGACTCAAACCCGGCGAAACGATGGAAGATGCTGCCTTGCGCGAAGCCATGGAGGAAACCGGCCGCCAGGCAACCTTGGAACGGTTTGCGGGCAGTTACTCCTACCGGAAGGGTCACCGATCCAAGCTGGTGCTCATCTGGCACATGACGCGGCAGGCAGAGGCTTGTCCGCATCCTGCCCCCAAGGAAGAGGTGGACGAAGTCCGGTGGCTCTCAGTGGCCGAGGCGATCCGCAAACTCACCCACCCGATGGAGCGTGAACTCGTGGCGCGAAACGCGGCGAGCCCGGGCAACGCGCCGAGGGGGCAGCCTTTGGAAAGCGACCCCAGGCGCAGCCGATTGCGCGCGTCAGTGCAAACCACCGGCGAAAAAGTGCGCGCGGCGGCGGCGCGGGCTCCGGCGGGCGGCTGGTGGCGAGACAGCGCTCTTCGCTCCATGGAGGTTGCCGAAAACTCCTGTCGAAGCGGCGATTTGGATGGCGGATGGGGAGCGCTGCACGACGCCGAGAGGTTTCTCGTTTACGGCATGGGTGATGCCGAATTGATCGCCCACGCGGCCAGCGTCAAGGCGGAGACGGAAGCCAAGCTGAGAAACTGGCGGGCCAGCGCGACGAAGACTCTGTTTGCCTCGGCAGGGCTGGACGCGCGCCTCAAAACCGGCCCTCCCCTGAAGACCGAGGAGCGGATCGTGTTGCAGCAGGCGGTCGTCGAATCGTTGAACGTGCTGAATGCCCACAGCGACAATCTTTATCACCGGATGGGATTGGTGCAGCGACAACTCGACTTTCTGGTCCTCGTCTGCGGGATTCTGGTGGCAACCATCCTTTTTGGCTCTTATTTCTTCGCCGAGGCCGATTCGAAGCTGGGGATGGGCTGTCTCGCGCCGATTGCCATCGCAGGTGCCTTGGGCGGCGTGGTTAGCGCCATGATTCAGCTCAGCCGCGTTGGTGAAGCGCGCATTCCCGAGGCGCTGCTCTATGGGTTGATCACGTCCGGTCGCCCACTGGTGGGTGCCGCCAGCGGCCTGTTCATTTACTTCGTCATGCAGTCCGGCCTGATCAGTCTGGTGGATGCCGCGAAAGTCGGCTTGGAAGCGGGCTTGGTGGTGGCCTTCGTGGCGGGATTTAGCGAGCGGTTGGTGTTGAGTGCCGTGAGCAAGGTCGCGGGCCCGGGAAAAGATGGGAGCAGCGGAGGCGGCTCACGTGGCAAGGCGCGGTTGAACGACAGTGAGGGCGTGGAAACCACCGACGCGTTTGACAACGACGGGGACGACGGGAGCGAGACATCCGGTGGCGGGAAAGCCGGCACGGCCAGATCGAAATCAGAAGCATCCCACCAGAGCCAGAAGACCAAGCCCTCGGCTCACGCGCCTCGTTTACCCGACGTGCCGCCGCCGGCACCGTGATGACTGGCGTGAACCAGACGGGCCCTCGCGGGCGGCAGAGCTGGGGGCGATTGCTGAGGCGCGCCGCCGTTGTGGTGTTCGCAGGCTTCGTGGCGCTTAATGTCCTGGCGTACTTCCACGCCCGGTCCATGATGCGTTTTGCTGCCACAGGCGATCGCACTCGTGAACCGGAAGCGTTGAGCTTTCTCCAAAAGGCCAAAGTACTCTGCTGTGGGGTCACAGTTCCGCGCCCGATCAATCGGCAGTCGCCAACCGATTTCGGCCTGCCCGTCGAAACGGTGACGCTCGTAGGCGCGCACGGCCTGAGGCTGGAGGCGTGGCGGGTGCGCCGGACCAATAGCCTCGGAACGGTGCTCTTGTTTCACGGTTACACGGCCAGCAAGGAATCACTGCTGCCGGCGGCCAGGGAATTCGCCGCACTCGGCTACGAGACTCTCCTCGTGGATTTCTACGGCAGCGGCGGCTCGGAGGGAAACGAAACCAGCGTGGGGTATTATGAAGCGGACGATGTCGCGGCGGCGTTTCGATGGGCCCGGGCGGCAGCCCCTGGCCGACCGGTGATTCTCTACGGCGTCTCGATGGGTGCGGCGGCCGTGATTCACGCCGTTAGTGCCCATGAGCTCGAACCGGATGCACTCATCCTGGAATGTCCCTTTGACCGCTTGTTGACCACGGTGAAGAACCGCTTTTCCGCGATGCGCCTGCCATCGTTTCCGGCGGCTTACTTGCTGGTCTTTTGGGGTGGCGTCCAACAGGGCTTCAATGGCTTCCGATTCAATCCAGCCGAGGACCTTCGTCAAGTCCACTGCCCCGTGCTCCTGATGCACGGCGAGCGCGACGCACGGGTGAAGCTGGCGGAAATGGAGAACCTCACCCGGAATCTGAATCGCGACTCGACTTTCAAAGTGTTTCCCGGCGCGCCACATCAAACCTATGTGAGCAGCGACGTCGAAGAATGGCGCGCCTGTGTTTCAGGCTTCCTGTCCAGAACCTCTGCCACCGCTCGGAACTGAGATAGCCGAACGGCCGCACACGGGAAGCCCGGTTGCGAGGAGCTGGTTTTGGCAGCATGTTCTGGGGCGATCACCGAACACGCCAGACCACCGATCATGCCAACCATAGCGATCACCTCTACCAGACGCGCGATTGGGCGACCGCTTCCAGCCCTGGCCGGGTGGCTGGTTTTATGTTTTGCGGCGGCGGCGTTCGGTGGGTTGTTCATGCCGGGCGAGTGGTATGCGCAAATGCGGAAGCCGTCTTGGAATCCCCCGGGCTGGTTTTTCGGCCCGGTCTGGACGGTGCTCTACGCGATGATGGCCATTGCCGCCTGGATGGTGTGGCGTCGGGGCGGGTTCGCGGGCCGGCGCTTGGCACTGTCGCTGTTTCTCATGCAGCTCCTCTTCAACGCGCTTTGGTCGCCACTGTTCTTCGGCCTTCACAATCCTCCGATGGCGCTCGTAGACATCGTGCTCCTGTGGCTGGCGCTCCTTGCCACCATGATCGCGTTCTGGAAAGTCCGCCCGCTCGCCGGCGCCTTGCTGGTGCCGTATCTCGTTTGGGTTTCGTTTGCCGCCACGCTCAACTTCGCGCTCTGGAGACTCAACCCCTGATCCATGAAGCGCTCGCTTGGACTCACACTGCCTCTGCTATTCGCCATGAATGCGCTCGCGGCCAATCCTGACAAAGTGCTGTTCGAGTTTTCAGCCACGACCAACGCCGCTGCCTGGCAAATCGTCAACGACGACGTGATGGGCGGCATCTCGCGCAGCCGGTTTGAGTTGACCAACGGTGTGGCTGTCTTTCGGGGCGAAATCTCGCTGGAGAACAACGGCGGGTTCGCCTCGGCGCGCTCCTTGCCTGCGGTCCATGACCTCGCGGGATACGACGGCTTCCTCCTTCGCGTGCGCGGTGACGGGCGGCGTTACAAGTTCACGGCGCGCACGGACCGCAGCTTCGACAGCGCGATCTACCAGACGAGCTTCACCACGAAGAAGGGCGAGTGGGAGGAGCACCGGCTGCCGGTCAAGGAGTTTGTGCCAAGTTTCCGGGGTCGCATCCTGTCTGGCGAACCGCCGCTCAATCCGGCCAAGGTTACCTCGGTGGGGTTTCTGATTTCGGACCAGCAGGCCGGCGCGTTCCAGTTGGAGATCGCTTGGATCAAGGCCGTGCGAAGAGACGCACCTTGAGCCCGTGTCGCACCGTGCAGAATGTCAGACTGCGGGACGCTGCTTGTTAATTCGACCCGCTCAGTCGCCCTGTGGACTTTCCCCGCGCCGCGCCAGCAACCGCGCGAACCGCGCGCGGTTGTAGCGCTGGGCCAGAATGCACGGCAGGTTCGCAGCGATGGCGTAGGCCACGACGATCAGATCGCCCCACCACGGATTCCACAGGAAAAACATCGGCGCACAGGCCATGGCCGTCCAGTGGCAAAGCTCGCCCCGCCAGGTTTCGCGGATGAAACGTTGCAGGTAGTCGCATTGCGTGCCTACCAGCGTGCCTTTCGCAAAGCCTCCACCAAACCAACGTGCGGCGTCCGGCAACTGGTCCTTCCAGGCTTTGATGCGGAACACGGTTTCGTAGAACCGCCCGCCGCGTTCCCAGGCCAGAGCTTTGCCCGGATTAAACCACGTCACCGGCAGCTTCGTGAACACCCAGGCGAAGCCCATCTGAATCGCCAGCCAGCCGCCGACGTTCAGCACGACGATCCACGCGATGGGCAGCTCAATCAGCACGAATTTGACGTCCTTTCCACGTGACTTGCTTGCCGGAACGCATCGCCGAGCGGGCAAACACGGCGAAGAAGAAAACCAGCGGAACGGGATACAGCAGGGCCGTGAACCAGCGGAACGCGCCGATCTGCCGACTGAACCAGCCCACCTGCGCGGCGCACAGCAGATACGCGGCGCCCCAAGCCAGCCCGTCGCCCGTCACTGCCCAGCCAATCGGTGCGAACATCAACCCGATCATCCAGGCGATGACCAGGAGCAGCACGCCGCGTGGTGTTTGCCCGGCGCCAGACGCAAAGCCCTTGGTCCAACCTTCGACCAGTTGGCCCAGCCCGTTCGGATACATGCGGAACGAGAACACGCCCCGGCCCGTTGCGCTGTGGGTCGGAATCCCGGCGACACGGAATTGCTGGGCCAGAAAGAAATTCTCCAGCGTCCGGCCCTTCACCGTTTCATGGCCACCCACCCGCCGGTAGCTCTCGCGATCCACAAGCAGCATCTGGCCGAACAATCCGTCCGGCACCGTGCCGACGGTCATATTGAAGTTGAAGAACAGCGAAAGGTCTTCGTAAGGCTTCTGCACGGCGTGATATGGCCCGACCGAATAGGCGCCGCCCGTGTAGTTGGCGAGAATGCGCGCCAGTCCGTCCGGTTCGAACCACGTGTCCGCGTCCACGAACAACAGCAGTTCGCCCGTCGCCGCCTGCGCACCTTGGTGACATGCCCACGTCTTGCCGCGCCAGCCCTCGGGCAACGGCTGTGAAGCCACGACCTGTGCGCCGAGTTGCCGGGCGAGTTCCGCGGTGCCATCGGTCGAACCATCGTCCACCACGATGATCTCGTGTATCCTTGCGGACTGCGCCGCAAGCGACCGCAACAGCATGGGCAGGTTATGCTCCTCGTTGCGTGCCGGAATGACGATGCTGACCGTCCGTAGCTGAACGAAGTCCGCACCTCCATCGCATCGGTGCAGCCGGGGCAACAGGAAGAATCCCGCCGCCCACAGGGCCAGCGTGACGAGCAGTAAAATCAGCCCCGGTCCCACTCAACCACCTTCTTTGCCACGTTCTGCCCGCAGAGGATCACCATCGGCATGCCGCCGCCGGGGTTCACCGAGCCGCCAACGAAAAACAAGTTCGGATATTTGGTGCTCTGCTTTGGTGCTTTGAACGCGAGATTCTTCCAGCGGTCACTCACGACGCCGTAGATCGAGCCGCGGTTGGAGTTGTAGCGCTCGCGAATGTCGAGCGGCGTCCAGACGTGCTCGAAGACGGTGTGCTTGCGCAGATCTTTCAAACCCATGCGCTCCAGCTTGTCCACAATGCGCTCCTTGAGCCGCAGGTAATCTTCGCGCGTCAGCGGACGATCATGGCGGATGTAAGGAATGTGCGGCAGAATCTTCAGGCAATCGCAGCCGGGCGGCGCGACGGTTGGATCGGTCTTGGAGGCGGCGACGAGGTAGATTGTCGGGTCGTCGGGGAGTTCGTAGCGCTGGAAGACTTTGGCGAAATGCTCCTTCTGGTGGCCGCTGAAGAAGAAGTTGTGGTGCGCGAGCTGCGGGTACTGGCAATCAAGTCCGAGATCGAGCACGAGGCCGGAGCAAGTGGGCTCAAGTTTCCTTTCCAGCGACGCGATGAAGGCTTTGTCCTCGCGCAACAATCTCTCGTAGGCGGGAATGACCTCCATGTTCGACACGATGATGTCGGCGGCGTGAAATGTTCCGTTGGCCACGAGGCCGGTGACGCGGCCGTTGTCGCGGCGGACTTCGCTGACTTCGGCGTTGAGGTTCACCTGGATGCCGAGTTCGTCCATCAGCCGCCCGAGGCCGATGGCGATGTTGTAAAGCCCGCCATCCACATACCAGAGGTCGTACCGGAACTGAATCGTGGGCATCGAGTTCAGAAACGCCGGCGCGCGATACGCGGACGAACCGACGTACTTGATGAAGAAATCGAAGATGTCGCGGAAGTAACGAGTCCGGAGATGTGAGGCCACGCCCTGATGCATGTTGCGGAACAGGTCGAACTGGAAGAACTTCCAAAGCCCGTAGTGCTTCGCGAAACCCTGCCAGTTATCGAGGCCCTGCTCGAAGTAACCGTCGTTGGTCAGGTCGTAAAGCTTGGCGGAGTATTTGAGGAAACGCTCGATGTTCTCCGACGGCTCGCCCACCTTGCGCCCCTCGGCGGCCATCTTGTCCGGCTCGGGATAGAGATCAAGCGTGACGCCGTCCTCGAAGAAATTTCGCCAATGCGGTCGCAGCGCGCGGATGGGGATGTAATCCTTCATCTTCTTCCCGCTGCGCTCGAACAAGCGCTCGAAGAGGTGCGGCAGCGTGAGGATGGACGGGCCGAGATCGAAGGTGTAGCCCTGTTGCTTGAGCGCGTTCAGCTTGCCCCCAATCTTGTCGTTTTTCTCAAAGATCTCGACGTCGTAGCCGGATTGTCTCAGCGAGATGGCAGCGGACAACCCACCCAACCCTGCGCCGATGACGATGACTTTCTTCGCCTTCATGCCTGCCTCATTTCTTCGCGGTGACTCGCGCCAAGCCTTCCTTCGCCAGATGGTCCGACGGCTGGAGAGCGAGCGCCTTGCGGAAGTAATCCGCCGCTTCCTTCCGCTGACCCAACTGTTCGCAAGTGCGACCGATAAACGTGAGGCACGTGGCGTAACCCCAGCGCGGATCCAGCGGCCCGGGCGCGACCTTGGCCTCCGCGGCAAACAACTTCTCTGCCATGAGCAACGTGGCCAATGACTCGCGCAACGCCGCCGGCTTCTTTGCGGTGTGAAACTGGCCCGTGCCCAACAGATAGCACACGCGGGGGTTCTCCGCGCCAAACTCCAGCGCCGCTTTGCGATGCTTCTCCACCCGCGGCCCATACCACGCTGCGCGCACCAAGTTACCGTCAATCTTCATCCCGTAAAGCGTGCCCAGCAGGGCGTGACTCTCCGCGTGGCGTGGATCGAGTTTCACCGCGCGGCCCAAGGCGGCGAGTGCGGCGTCCATGGCCGCCGGGGCAGCCGCCTTGTTTGTGGCGGGCTCGGGCTGGTTCTGAAGCTGGAGCATTCGATGGAACTGCGCCACGCCCAGCCAGTAGAAATTCGTCGGTGAAGCCGGCGTGTTCGTGCTGGCCTGGCGAAGCAACTCGGCCGCCGTGGCGAAGCGTGCGCCGTCCCAAGCCTGATAGGCTGCCGTGAATTCCACGACGCCGGCCACGGCCAATTTGTCCGCTGCGGCGTCAGCCCGGGACGACAGCGCGGCAAATAGTACGACAATGGCAGCCCAGCGATTCATTGTTCAACTGGGTTATATGCGGGTACGGACGTTGGACCAAGCCGATTGTGACCGCCGTTCTCGCTGGCAGCGCATCTCAGTTTCTTCCAGGTGTCGAATGCGGTGGGCGTTGTAGCGGCGGGCCTCCGGCCTGCCGTAGCTGGCGGCATCCTGCCGCCCAGCGCCCGGGCCGACTTCCGCTGGCTGATGCGGGGGCACTACTCCGCCCAGCCGGGCGGCAGGATGCCGCCGGCTACGGCAGCCAGGATGGCTGCCGCTACCTCGCTGGTCGCCTGAATGAGGACCGCTTTGGGCCGCTTTGGGCTGGTCAAAACCCCGTGCGACCTCCAGACTCGGCGGCGTCAGCGTACACTCCGGTCGCGCGTCATTTGCGTGTCATGAATACAACCGCTCGCACCGAGCCCTGCGATCCTCAATCGCCCGATGCAGCCAGCCAGCCACGGCTCGTCAGCGGGGAGATCAAACCATGAAAAGTCTGGCCCTCCGTTTCCTTCTGCTCTTCGGCTTCGTGGCCATCTTGTTCTCCGCCTTCGTGCTTTACCGGGCCCATACCGTGAGCCAGCGGCACGTTCGCGAGCTGCTCAACCAGCAGATGGCGCTGGCCATGGAGTTCAACCTGGCCATTCGGGACTATGCGGGCGGACAAATCCGTCCCGCCATGGAACGGTTGGTGGACAAGGATGAGTTTCATCCCGAAACCATGTCCACCTCGTTCATCTCGCGCCAGATCTTCGAACGCGTCCGAAAGAACTTCCCTGACTGCATCATCCGTTTCGCTTCGGACGACCCGCGCAATCCGATTAATAAAGCGAGTCCGGACGAACTCCGAGTGATCGAGTACTTCCGGCAGAATCCCGGAGCGGAGCCGCGGGTTCAGGAAATTGAGGTTGAGGGCCGCCAGTATCTGGCGCACTTCACGCCCCGCTGGATGAAGACCGAGTGTCTGCGCTGTCACGGCGAGCCCAAGGATGCACCGGCGGCCATGCTAGCGCGTTACGGCGACACGGCCAGTTTTCATCGGAAGGTGGGTGAAATCATGGCGCTGGACACCGTCGCCGTGCCGCTGGACAAGATGAATGCCGCGCTGGCCGGCGAGACCCGCTGGCAATCCTTGATCCTGGCCATCGGGCTGGCCTTCCTGTTCGGGGCGGTCATGCTCGTGTTTCGTTTCGTGGTGACCCGGCGACTGGCGGCGATGGCATCGCACTTTGACGGAATCGCCGCTCATCCACAGAGCGACCAACTGAAGCCGCTCCCCGTCGAGACCAAGGATGAGATTGGCTTGGTGGGAGGCGCTTTCAACAAGATGGTCGAGCACCTGCGCCAAGGGCAGGCTTTACTCGAGGAACGAGTCTGCCAACGAACCACCGACCTGGTGTCGGCCAACGAGAAACTCCAATTTGAAATCGCGGAGCGCCAGCGCGCCGAGACCGCAGTGCAGCAACGCGCCGACGAGTTGGCCGCGCTTAACGCGCTGGGCCGCGCGGTTAACGCCACGCTCTCGCTCGAGCAGACCACGAAGGCGGGATTGGAGGGCATGTTGAGCGCCGTCCGGCCGGACCTGGCTTTCCTGTTCTTGCGCGAGGGCGACCGGTTGATCTTGAAGGACATGCTGCCTCCCGGCGGCCGGACGCTTCTGGGCAACGTCCCCGAACACCGGGTGGGAGAGTGCATGTGCGGTCTGGCGGTGCGCGACGGGAAAGCGCTTTACTCGCGCGACATCTTCAAGGATCGGCGCTGCACTTGGGAGGAGTGCAAGAAAGCCGGTCTGAAGTCCTTCGCGGCCCTGCCTTTGTCGAATGGACAGGAGGTCGTTGGCGTGATTGGACTGGCTTGCGAGATGGAGCGGGATTTCGAGGTGCAGGGTGACTTTCTGGAAACCTTGGCCAACCAGATCTCGATCGCACTGGCCAACGCCCGGCTCTACGAGGCGGCGCGATCGGAACTGGCCGAGCGGAAACGCGGCGAGCAGACCCTGCGCGAGCATCGGGATAAGCTGGATAGTATTCTGCGGGCGGCACCCACCGGTATCGGCATGGTTTGCAACCGAATCCTCACGGAGGTTAACGAACGGATTTGTGAGATGACGGGATACACGCGGGAGGAGTTGCTCAACCAGAGTTCCCGCCTCCTATATCCCAGCGACGCAGAGTTCGAATTCGTCGGCAGGGAGTAATACAGGCAAATCAAGGCATTGGGGACTGGCACGGTCGAAACGCGGTGGCAACGAAAAGACGGCACCATCCTCGAGGTGCTGCTGAGTTCCACGCCCGTTCATCCCGAGGACTGGTCAGCGGGTGTCACCTTTACGGCGCTCGACATCACCGAACGCAAGCGGAGCGAAGAGATGCTCATTCGCATCCGCAAGGCGGTGGAGTGCGCAAGCGATGCCATCGGCATGGCGGATGCGCAGGGCCGGCATTTCTACCAAAACAAAGCGTTTACGGACCTTTTTGAATACACGACGGAGGAGGTTAACGCCACGGACGGGAAACCCGCCGGATACGTGGACAAGAATGCGGCTCGCGAGGTGTTCGCCACAATCACGAGCGGCGGTTCGTGGAGCGGTGAAGTGCAGATGAAGTCGAAGAGCGGGCGTAGATTTGCGGTCCAGGTGCGTGCGGACGCGATCAAGGATGAGGACGGGAGAGTGATTGGGCTCGTGGGAGTTCATACGGACATCACCGAGCGCAAGCGGGCGGAGGCGAGCCTTCTGCAAATGGCCCACGTGAGCGCCGTCAGCAGTGATTATGTCGTGCTGATCGGCTCGGACTTTCGCTACCTCTTTGCGAACGACGGCTACCTTAAAGCCCGGCGGCTTCGCCCCGAGGAAATCGTCGGCCACCACATGCGAGAGATCGTGGGGCCGGAGCGGTTCGAGCAGTTGGGCCGTCCGCAGGTAGAGGCGGGTTTGCGTGGCGAGGAAGTTGAGGCGTTCGAATGGAGTGATTTTGGCGAAGGCAACCTGCGGTTCCTGCATGTTCGGGTCACGCCGTTTCGCGAGGCCGACGGTACGATCTCTGGCGTGGTCATGAGCGGCCGCGACATCACCGAACGCAAGCGGGCGGAGGAAGAACGGGAGAAACTCCAGTCACAACTCACCCAGGCCCAGAAAATGCAATCGGTCGGGCGCCTGGCTGGCGGCGTGGCGCATGACTTCAACAATATGCTCCAGGTGATCTCGGGCAATGTCTCGCTCGCCCTGCTGGACCTGCCTGTGGACAGTCCAGTGCGCGACAGTCTGCTTGAGGTGCAGAAGTCGGCCCAGCGCTCTGCGGACCTCACGCGGCAGTTGCTAGCCTTCGCCCGCAAGCAGACCATTGCCCCCAAGGTGCTCGATCTGAATGACACCTTGGCTGGCATGCTCAAGATGCTCCGCCGGTTGATCGGCGAGGATATTAACCTCTCCTGGATGCCGGGGGCGAACTTGTGGCCGGTGAAGCTGGACCCCAGCCAGATTGACCAGGTCCTGGCCAACCTCTGCGTCAACGCGCGTGATGCCATTGGCGGCGTGGGCACCGTCACCATCGAAACCACTAATGTGACGCTGGATGACACCTATGTCCAAAGCCATCCCGAGTGTGTGCCCGGCGAATACGTCATGCTGGCCGTGAGCGACACCGGAAAGGGGATGGATTTCGAGACGCGTTCCCATCTGTTCGAGCCGTTCTTCACCACCAAGGAGCAAGGCAAAGGCACTGGTCTGGGCCTGGCAACCGTCTTTGGCATCGTCAAACAAAACCTTGGATTGATCAGCGTCTATAGCGAACCGGGGCAGGGCACGACCTTCAAGCTCTACCTGCCCAGGGCCGAGGCCCAAGAAATCGCCGCCGTCGCTGTCGCGCGCAAGAAGGATCTGCGCGGGACGGAAACCATCCTGCTTGTGGAGGACGAGGATCAAATCCTGGTGTTGGCGAAACGTATCCTGCAACAGCATGGTTACACGGTCCTGGCGTCGCGATCGCCCGAGGCAGCCTTGAAACTGGCCGAGCAACACTCCGGACGGATTCATTTGTTGATCACCGACGTCGTGATGCCCGGCATGAACGGCCGCGAATTGCGGCAGCGGTTGGCGGCGCTCCAGCCCGAGCTGCGTTGTCTCTACATGTCCGGCTACACGGCCAATGTGATCGCCCACCACGGCGTGCTGGACGAGGGCGTGCAGTTCCTGCAAAAGCCCTTCACCATCGAGTCCCTCGCGGAGCAGGTGCGGGAGGCTCTGAAGCAATCGCCGGGGTCTTGAATTCAATGACATGAACTCTGGCCGCCCCACCGCGCCTCGCGACCTCATCAAACGCCAGCGCGCCTTCTTACAATCCGGCGCCACACGACCGCTGGAGTCCCGCCGCGTCCAGCTCCGGGCGCTGCATGACGCCGTGGTGGCGCACGAGCCCGAGCTGCTTGCCGCGCTGCACGCCGACTTGCGCAAATCGGCACATGATGCCTATGGCAGCGAGATCGGTCTGGTCCTGAGCGAAGTCCGCTACGCCTTGCGCCATTTGCCCGCGTGGATGAAACCGCAACACCGCCGGACACCATTGATGGCCTGGCCGGGACGCAGCTTCGTCCGGCCCGAACCCTTCGGCGTGGCTCTGATCATCGGCCCGTGGAATTACCCGCTGCAGCTCCTGCTGCTGCCGCTGGTGGGCGCGATGGCCGCCGGCAACTGCGCCGTGCTCAAGCCGTCGGAGTTTGCGCCGCACACTGCCGCCGCGCTTGCCAAGCTCTTCCGTGAGAACTTCGCGGAAGACTACCTCGCCATCGTTGAAGGCGAACGCGAGGTCGCCGAGGCGTTGCTGCGCGAGCGGTTCGACAAAATCTTCTTCACCGGCAGCACGAACGTGGGCCGGATCGTCATGGCCGCTGCAGCGCAACACCTGACACCCGTCACGCTGGAGTTGGGCGGCAAGTGCCCGTGCCTCGTCTGCGCCGACGCACCGATCGAGATCTCGGCACGCCGGATCGCGTGGGGCAAGTTCATGAACGCCGGGCAGACGTGTGTCGCGCCGGACTTCGTGCTCGTGGAACGTCCCGTCCGCGAAGACTTGATCGAGGCGCTGAAGCGGGCCATCCAGGAGTTTTACGGCGACGACCCGCAGACAAGTCCAGACTACGGTCGGATCATCAACCGGAAACATCTCGACCGGCTCACCGCCCATCTCGGCAGCGGCCAGATCGCCTACGGCGGCCAGCACGACGCGAACGATCTTTATCTCGCGCCGACGATCCTGACCGACGTGCCACTCGACGCGACCGTGATGCAGGAGGAAATCTTCGGCCCCATCCTGCCGGTGCTTGGCTTCGATCGACTCGACGACGCCCTCGCGTCGCTGCGCGACCGGCCGACGCCCCTGGCGCTGTATCTGTTCAGTCCGAACCGCGCGACTCAAGACCGGGTGCTTGCCGAGACGCGTTCCGGCGGGGTCTGCTTCAACGACACCATCACCCACATGATCGGCAAAGGCCTGCCCTTTGGCGGTCTCGGCGAAAGTGGCCTGGGCGCTTACCACGGCAAGGCGAGTTTCGACTGCTTCACGCATTACCGCTCAGTGCTGCGCCGGTCCTTCCGGTTCGATGCAAAAGTCCGCTATCCGCCGCCGCGCCTTTCCCTGGCGGCGTTGAAGCGGGCGTTCCCTTTTCTGTTGAGTGGCTGAGGTTGCCAAGCCTCGGCTTTTCGCGTAAGCCAATATCCATGTCAAAGCGCGTGTTGATCGTCGGAGCTGGGCCGGGGGGGCTGGCAACCGCGATGTTGCTGGCCAAAGCCGGCCTCGATGTCACCGTGGTCGAAAAGGAGCCCCGCGTGGGCGGGCGAACCTCCGCCATCGAAGGGGACGGCTTTCGGTTTGACCTCGGGCCGACGTTCTTCCTCTACCCGCAAATCCTCGACGAGATCTTTGCCGCCGTGGGGCGCGATCTACGCCGTGAAGTGCCGATGAAGCGGCTCGACCCACAGTACCGCCTCGTCTTTGGTGCCGGCGGCGAGCTGCTGTGTTCCTCGGACATGGAGCGCATGGTGGCTGAGATTGCTAAGCTGTCCCCCGCCGACGCGCCGCAGTTCCGCCGGTTCATGGCTTACAACCGGGTGAAGCTGGAGAAATTCGCCCCGTGCCTGCAATCGCCGTTTCTCGGTTGGACAGACCTGCTGCAAGTGCGACTGCTCGCCGTGCTGCCGTATCTCAAGCCCTGGAAATCGTTGCACGCGGAACTGGCGGAGTATTTCAAAGACCCGCGCCTGCAATTGGCGTTCACCTTCCAGTCGAAATACCTCGGCATGTCGCCATTCCAATGCCCAAGCCTCTTCTCGATCCTGTCGTTCCTCGAATACGAACACGGCATCTGGCATCCGATCGGTGGCTGCAATGCGCTCAGCCGCGGCATGGCGCGCGTTGCCGCTGAACTGGGCGTGACCATTCGCCTGAGCGAACCGGTTCAGGAAATCCTGTTCAACGGCCCCCGCGCCGTCGGCGTGCGCACGACCCAGGGCGAGTACCGCGCCGATGCGGTCGTGGTGAATGCCGACTTCGGACACGCCATGACGAAGCTCGTGCCCAACCACCTGCGGCGCCGCTGGACGGACGAGACGATCGCCACCAAGCGTTTCTCCTGTTCAACCTTCATGCTGTACCTCGGCATCGAAGGCCGGTGCGACCAGCTCCAGCACCACAACATTTACGTCGCTGAGAACTACCGGCAGAACCTCGACGAGATCGAGAACCAGCATGTGCTGACTGAAGATCCGTCCTTCTACGTCGAGAACCCGTGTCGCACCGACGACACGATGGCCCCGCCCGGGCACAGCGCGCTTTACGTGCTCATCCCGGTCAGCCACCAGCATCCGAACATTGACTGGAGCAAGGAGCGCGACCACTACCGGCGGGTGGCGTTGCGGCAACTCGCCAAGATCGGACTGACGGACCTTGAAAAGCGCATCCGGTTCGAGCGCATCGTGACGCCGGCGGAATGGGAAAACAAAGTCGGCATCTACAAAGGCGCGACCTTCAACCTGGCGCACAATCTCGGCCAGATGCTGCACTTGCGTCCGCGCAACCGCTTCGAGGAATTCGACCGGATGTATCTGGTCGGCGGCGGCACGCATCCGGGCAGCGGGCTGCCGGTCATCTTTGAATCGGCACGGATCAGCGCGCGCTTGCTCTTGGAAGACTTGGCATAGGCCGGGACGGCGCTTCAGCCAGTCGGCTTGCTGACGCCTCCCGCCTGGCGAGAAAAGCATTTCCGCCCCCGGCGGTTTCTTGGTTCAATGCGCGCCGCATGAAACTTCTCGTCATCGGTTCGGGCGGACGCGAGCACGCCCTGGTGTGGAAGCTGGCCCAGTCGCCGCACGTCTCGCAGATATGGTGTGCGCCGGGCAATGCCGGCATCGGCCTCGAAGGGCTGGCCTCGAATGGCTCGCCGGTGGAGTGCGTGGCCGCCGGGGCGGAGGATTTGCCCAAGCTGCTCGCGTTCGCGCAGGAGAAGAAGGCCGACCTCACCGTCGTCGGCCCGGACAACCCGCTGGCGCTGGGTATCGTGGATTTGTTTCAGAGGCACGGCCGGCGCATCTGGGGACCGAACCAGAAGGCCGCCCAGTTCGAGTCGTCGAAAGTCTTCTCACAGCAGTTCATGGAGAAATACGGCATCCCGACGGCGCAGGCCGGGACGTTTTCAGAAGCAGGGCCGGCAAAGGCCTTCTGCGCCACGCTCGGCGGCAAATGCGCCGTGAAAGCCGATGGGCTGGCCTTGGGCAAAGGCGTGTTGATCTGCACCAACCAGGCGGAGGCGGAGAAGGCCGTGGACGAAATCCTGGTGAGCAAAGCGTTCGGCGCGGCGGGCTCGCAGGTGGTGATTCAGGAGTTCCTTGAAGGCATGGAGATTTCGCTCCACGCGCTGTGCGACGGCCAGACGGCGAGACTCTTTCCCACGTCGCAAGACCACAAACGCGCGCTGGATGGCGACCTCGGCCTGAACACCGGCGGCATGGGCACGTATTCGCCGACGCCGTTCCTCAGCGAGGAGGCATTGGCTGAAGCCGAGCGCGCGATTCTGGCTCCGTTCATGCGCGGTTGCGCGGCGGAAGGGATTGATTTCCGCGGCATCCTGTATCCCGGCATCATGCTGACGAAGTCCGGCTCGAAGGTTCTGGAGTTCAACGCCCGCTTCGGCGACCCGGAAACGCAGGTTTATCTCACGCGACTGGAGAACGATCTGGTCGAGTTGCTCGACGCCAGCGTGAGCGGAACGCTCGGCAAGATCGAGTTGAAGTGGAGTCCGCTGGCGAGCGTCTGCGTGGTGATGGCGAGTGGCGGTTATCCTGGCAGCTACGCCAAGGGCAAGCCGATCTCCGGTCTCGACGCGGCGAGCGCGTTGCCGAGGACGAAGGTCTTCCATGCCGGCACGGCGTTGAAGGACGGAAAGATTGTCACCAACGGCGGGCGGGTGTTGGGCGTGACGGCGTTGGGCAAGGATTTGAAAGCCGCCCAGGCGGCGGCGTATGCCGCCGTGGAAGCAATCCGATTCGATGGTGCATGTTTCCGGCGTGACATCGCGGCGAAGGCGATGCGGTAGGTAGCCATTGTGCCTGGCCGAAAGCCGTGGAGGACCACGGCAGTCCACGACGCAGGTGCATTCTCCGGTGATTCCGACATGCGCGAAGTGTCGTGGAGCGCGCCAGACCCCCGGTCCTTTGGCGTGACCGAGTTGGTCAAAGACTTGAACGCCGCGCAAGCCGCCGTGAAGAGAATCCATTTCGGTGGCGCGCACTTCCGCCGCGACATCGTGGCGAGAGTGTTGCAGGCATCTTTTTGCGGAGAATCGTTTGCATCACTTGACGACGGATCGCGCTGGTGGCGTGCGGGGACTCCAAGCCGTGGTAACAACGCTGTTAGCATTCTGGCCAACCCCCGTCGACCGAAAAACGTTTAGACCGATTTGAAAGAGGTAATCATGTTGGTCGTCCACGGCAGCTTTCTCCGCCACTATCATCTGCTCTGGAAACTCACGAACGTTTCCCGTTTCAATCATCTGGTACCGCGCAAGCGTAGCGTCATCCACCGGCAGCTCGAAGTAAGGCTTTAGTTGTGAGACATTCGCAGGCAACCGACCCTCATTGGCTTGAGCGTATGCCTGGACAGCTTTCCCCATTTCGGGAACAAACTCCTCCTTGGCCAACTGACGCAGACTTGACAGGGCCTGGCGAACACCGTCATCCGTATCAACCTTGGCGGTTTGGGCTACACGCGCCCACGCCTCGCTGTCGAGATACTGCAACTCCGGGATGTTCTTCTCCGGCATTTGCTGCAGACGTTGTTTAAGCAGCTTCATTTTGCCTACCAGGTCCTTGGCGGCCGATTCCATTGGATCACTGTTCTGCGTGTCGGAAGACCTGAACTGCGTCATTTCCTGCGCTTGGACTCGCAAGCTCGTAACCTCACCACGCAGTTTGAGAAGTTCACCGGTATTGCGATTTAAGCGTTCGTTTTCTTGACGCAGTGAAGCAAGCTGACGCGTAGTTTCGTCGCGCTCTTGCTGCAACTGCTGGACTTGATGCGCCAGCGGCGCTTGCTCGTGCTGGAGCGTTTGGACTTGGTCGTGCAATTGCGCGGCTTGGCGCGCCTCGTAAATCCCCGCTCCGGCAAGAACGGCGACGGTGGCGGTGATGAGTGTCTTCTGCATTGCAGTCATGGCGAGGGCTTTCGTGGCGGTTGCGGTTGCGGTCGTGGCAAGAGTTGTCCCGGTCAGTGCAGCAGCGGCGGCAATGGTGGCGGCCAACCCGGCCGGCGCGGCTTGGACGGCGTTGGCCGAGATGACGACCGAAAGCGCGGCGGCGCCGGCACTGATTCCACGCCGGCCCACGTGTTCCCGGAGTTTATCGAGCGCCCGCGAAACCCGCTTTTGCGCGGTATCCTCGCTCACGCCGAGGGCCAGCCCCACGGCCCGCAAGTCCTGGTTACTGTAAAAACGGAGGGCCAGCGCGTCGTAGTCCGGTTCGCTGAGTTCAGCCATGGCGTCGTCCAGCACGCGACGGAGGTGTTCCCAGTTCGGCGGGTCGTCGGGAATCGTGATGAGCTGTTCCATGGCCAGCCTTTCGCGGGTGAGCCGCCGGGATTCGTCGCGGCGATGGTTGAGGGAAAGGTTGCGGGCGCTGCGGCAAAGCCAACCCGCAAGCGACGCCTCCGCCGCGAGCCGGGGCGCGAGCGATCGGGCGCCGTGCGCGAGGCCGATGAAGACGTTCTGCGCGATTTCGGCGGCAATGTCCGGTGATTCCACCTGACGCAGCGCCGCGGAATAGACGAGGCCGGTGTGGCGCTGGACGAGTTCGGCAAAGGCGGCTTCCGCGCCACGTTCGGCGTAGGCGCGCAGGAGCTGGGCATCTGATTGCGGCGGCATCTCACCCATGTAATAACCGAGCGCGCGAGAATCCGACAAAGAATTTCCGATGGGATTCGGGGGTCAGGCGAGGTAACCCGGTCGGCGGCTGTGTTTCAGATGGCGGCGCTCTTTGAACCGGCCCGCGAAGGACAAACATCACCGCTGGGATTGCGGCTCCCATTCACTCGACCCGAAACCCACCGGGCTGATCTGCCAACGCCGGTCGAGGGTCGGGTCAACGGCTTGCTTCTGCGAGAGAACCCAGCCACCGGTCCACCCGCCGGCCACGTTTGTCCCGGTGTTTAGGATTTCGTATCGGTCGAAGATGGCTGGGTCCATTGGCGGATCAATCAGGGAGGCCAGGTCAGAGACTTTCTCCGGTGGCTTTCCGTTGCTGGCCTTCGAGAATTCGTGAAGTGCCGCCTGAAGCTTGATGGCTGCCTGATTCTCTGCCGTGAAACGCAATCGGCTCAACGCTGCACGCACGCCCGTGTCAGTCTCCAGATCGGCATCGCGGGCCACGTCCAGATAGGTTCTCGAGTCCAAGAGGCTAAGTTCGGGGATTCGCTGCTGTGGCATTTGAGCCAGCAGCTCTTCCAGCCTGGATACTCGCGCCTTTGAAGCCAGTTCCTGCTGCACGAGCGGATCCTTGAGAAGCGCGGTGGAATCTTTCACGTCGCTCTTGAGTCTGCCGACGGCGTTGCGCAGTCGGAGCAGTTCTCCCGTGTTGCGATTCAACCGCTCGTTGTCGGCTCGCAAGGAAGCGACCTGGTTCGTCGCCTCGGTGAACGCCTCGCTCATCTGCCGGAGTTGCTCGGCCAGGGGAGCTTGCTGTCGTCTGAGACGCTGGGCTTCCGCGCGCGCGTTTGACGCTTGGCGGGTTTCGTAAATCCCCGCTCCGGCCAGGATGGCGACGGTGGCAGTAACAAGGGTTTTTTGC
Organism: uncultured Verrucomicrobiota bacterium; assembly: GCA_964371005.1. Taxonomy (GTDB): domain Bacteria; phylum Verrucomicrobiota; class Verrucomicrobiia; order Limisphaerales; family MWDV01; genus MWDV01. The sequence continues at coordinate 26,303 of CAYJNU010000051.1, forward strand.
AGTGTGGTCATGGCGAGGGCTTTCGTGACGGTGGCTGTTGCGGTCGTGGCGAGCGTTGTCCCGGTCAACGCGGCAGCGGTGGCAATGGTGGCGGTCAATCCAACCGGCGCGGCTTGCACCGCGTTGGCGGAAATCACGGCGATCAGTCCTCCGGCGCCGACCGTGACGCCGCGTTTGGCGAAGAACCCGCGCAAACGTTCCACCGCACGGCTCACTCGTCGCTGTGCGGTGTCCTCGCTGGTGCCGAAGATTTCCGCCATTTCACGGGCGGACTTCCGTTCAAAATAGCGCAGCATCAGGGCGTCGCGATCCGACTCGCTCAACTCACCCAGTGCAGCGTCGAGGTGCGGAGCGACGTGTTCCCAAGAAAGGTCGGGTTCGGCGGCAAGCAATTCGTTCATGGCGGCGGCCTTCTGTTCGCGGGCACGTCGGCGCACCTCCGTGCGGACGGTCTGCGCGGCGATATTCTGCGCGGTGCGATGCAACCAGCCGGACAGCACCGGACGATTCCCGAGTTGCCTGGCATTTCTCGCGAGCGCGACGAACACACCCTGCGTCACGTCTTGGGCTAGGTGCGGATCACAGACCATGCGGAGTGCGGCGGAGTGGACGAGGTCAATATGCCGGCGAACCAGCTCGGCGAACGCAGAATCGCAGCGGCGTTCGGCGTAGGCGCGCAGCAGTTGTGAGTCGGTTTGAGCGTTCACTCACGCCAGAGTAGCCGCCGCGGCCCAAATCGGACAGGGAATGTGGCGTGAGACAGCTAGACGCCCTCGGGAGCCAGTTGCTCGAAGACTGGACACAGCCGATATGCTGGATCGGTGGAGTCCACGCTTCGGCGCGCCTGGTCGAACAGGCTGCGTGCGAGGTCACGCACTTGCCGGCGTTTGGTTTCTGAGATGCCACCGGCGGCTTTCAAGTAATCCACAAACCAGGCGAGCATCTGGAGCATTGAAACCGCCCGCACCCCGTCCAGCGCGATGAACGAACGCGACGTTTGCACGAGGCAATGCTCCACCTCCGCCGGCCGGAATCCAAACGGGTCGTGGTTTCTTTCGCCGTGCCACCAGACATAGTGATCC
>CAYJNU010000052.1:0-26953 GCA_964371005.1 uncultured Verrucomicrobiota bacterium
ACGTAGCCCTGCGCGCGTTCTTTTATGACGCGGACGCCGGCAGAGGGTTCGCCACCGCATCCAGCTTTCTGCAATCCACCGACACTTGGCAGCAGATGGTTTGGGATATTCCCTGGCCCGCCGGTTTCGATCGTGCGGACGTGGATGAGATCAAGCTGGTGGTCGGCGACATTGACCGTGCACCGCAGGGCTCGATGCGATTCGATCATCTGGGGCTCTACACGAATCAGACCGCAACGCCCATCAGTGGCCTCGTTGCCTGGCTCAATGACTTCAACGCACAGGACAGGTTTCTTAACCAGCGGGGCGGGGCTTACGGCGTGGTCAACAGCGATCGGCAGGCAACCAACGTCAGTTTGTCCTTCGCCTATGGCCAGGCACACAGTTCGCCCGCGGCGCTGCAAGTGGACTGGAACAACTTGACCAACGGTTTCGTGGGCTTCTGGAATTCGTTGAACGGGCGCGCTGATTATCCCGAATTCACGTTAGACCTTTCGACCTGGGAATATCTCCAGTTCTTTGTGCGCGGATCAGGCGTGAGTACCCAGCGCTTCAATGTCAAGGTCGAGCTGAAGGAAGCCAGCCCGAAGGGTGATGTGTTTTATCACACCGCTTACCGGTACATTGGCATTGATGATGCGAACACGAACTGGTCGCCCGTCGTCTTGTCCCTGGCGCTCGATGATCCCGACCACTGGTCGCTTAACCAGTTTGCCCCGGACCGGACACGGATGAAGGAACTGGTGTTCGTAATTGAGAACCACTTCAACCCGGCCGGCGGTACCTTCTTCGTGGACGACCTCGCGCTGGTGGACACGGACAGTCCGCCCAATCCCATCACACCGCTGTCCAGCGATACCGCCGTGCTCCAGCACTTCCTCGAAGCCAATAGTCGTTACTTTCTCCATTCTGTCCACCCGGACACAGGACTGGTACTCGACCGGTCGTCCTTCTCGGACCTGGCGACGGTTGCCGGCACGGGCTTCGGCCTCACTATATGGCCCATGCTGGCGCAGGTGGGACAGATCTCCCACGACCAAGCGTTCACCTTGGTACAACGCGCGTTGACCACGCTCGCCACCGAACCGATGGGTGGCACGGAACCGGGCGATTTGCCGGTGAGCCTCGCCGGTCAAATCGGCGTGAATGGATACTTGTATCACTTCTTGGACTCGCGTACTGGAGCCCGGGCTGTTCAGACCAACCAGTTCGGCGTCGTCACCAACGGGAGTGAACTGAGCCCTGTTGACACGGCCCTCTGCTTCTTGGGCGTGATGACATGCCAGCAGGCGATGCGGCAGACGAATGGCTACAGTTCAGCGCAGGAAGCGACGATCCAGGAATTGGCCAACACGATCCTGTCGCGGGTTCGCTGGCCCTTCCTGATGCGCACCAACGCGGAGCCGCACCAATGTTACTTGGCGTGGAAGCCTGAAGCACACGCGGATTACGTGGAGCCACTCCCGAGCGGCGTTGGCTTTGTGGCCAGTGCGAACCTGCCTGGCGGGCTGCGCATCTACACCTGGGATTACACCACAGATGAGATCTTGTTGATCGCCCTCGCAGGGTTGGCGTCTCCCGCCCCTGCGAATCGGTGGCCCACCTCAATCCTGGAGAGTTGGACCCGGCAACCCGGCACCTTCGCTGGCTACCGTCTGCTTCAGTCTGTTCCTGGAGCGGCGTTCACGTACCAGTTTGCGAATCTGTGGCTGCCGATGCGAACGCTCCCGCCTGATGTAGGTGGCACAGACTGGTGGCTCAACTCTTGGAAGGCCATGCAAGCCAACTACCTTTTCTGCACGGACGTGCACGTCCGTTCGGCCTTCGACACGTTCGATGGCATCTCCTTTGGTTTGACGGCCTGCGAGGATCCCAGCGGACGTTACCGAGCTTTCGGCGCTCCCCCAGCCCTCGAGTGTGATGGCTTGTCGGATACGGATGTCATCGCATGTTTCCTCCAAGACGTCACGAACGAAGTCAACCATGTCAATGGCACGTTGGCCCCGTATGGTGCGGCCTCTGCCATTGACTTCTTACCCCGGGAAGCCATCGCCGCACTGCGGCATTACTACTTCGATCTGGGTCTCGCGGACAACCATCTGGGCTTACCCGACGCCTTCAATATGAATGTGGCGCAACTGGCAAATGCCGAAGGGGAGTTGGATGCGAAGACCCGGACGTATTTGCAGCAGCAGGTTGGCCCCTGGCGGCAAGCAGTGCAGTTTTCCATCGATCAAGGACCGTTGGTGATCGCCCTAGCGAATTACCTGCACGGCGGAATCATCCAAAAGTGGCTCGTTTCGCACCCAGATATGCAGCGGGCACTGGGCACAGCTTTTCCTTCCTCGGGATTGTCATTCAGCGCAACAGTCGGTCTGATTCCCTCCGGAAAAGCCCTGCTGACATGGCCAGCAGTGGGAACAAACGGGCACTACACCGTCGAGTTCCGAAACTCACTTTCAACCGGAGTCTGGACGCCCGTCGCTCCTGTCGAACAGTGGCCGACCACATCGCGGGCGTGGGAAGGCTCCGTAATTCAGCTAGAACAGCGCTTCTACCGTGTAAGAACACAGGACTTTCCAGAGTGAGGTGTGGCCGTTCCTTATAGCGGAACTATGCCCGCTCAATCAGACAGCCAGTCTCCTGATCTGAGGATGTCTGCCATTCGTGGGAGAGCACGTTCAGGCATTTGCGGAGCGCCACGATATCGGCAAACAAGAACAGCCCGTGTCCCCGCCGCAGGGCGCGACAGGCAGCGCGCATGGTGTCCAATCGGTCGGGCGACGTGGTGACGGTCAACACGCGGAAACGCTGCCAGCCGAGTTGGGTGCGGTGGAGGTTCTGCGCCCAGGTCGCCTGGTAGGCGAGCATCTTGCGGCGAAAGCTGCTTTGATCGAGGTTGCTCCGCATCACGGGCATGGTGGCCCGGTCAGCTTCCAAGACGAACCAGGAGCGTTGACCGGTTGCGGATTCCAATCCGAACACACGGTCGGGAATCACGGTGCATCGCGGGCCGCCGGGGATGTCCACGCGCCAGCGGAACGGATGGCGACCGACTGCGGATTCGTCACGCAGGGTCAAGTTGTCTTCCGTCAGTAACCTGATGTCTGATCGGCGGCGACAGGCGACTTCCAGGGCGACCATGAAGTCAGACACCAGCAGAGCGTGATCCAGAAACAACCGGGCCACGGTCTTCCTCCTGGGCCAATCGAGCTGGTGGTAGGGAAGTGACAGTTCGCGCTTGAGCAGACCCGCTCTTTTGTTCCCGAGCCCGTAGGCAATGGTGCGGGAACCGCCGCGGTGGTAGTAATCAATCTGGCAGCGCGGGCGTTCCAGGTAGCCGTGGTGGTAGAGCAATTGCAGCCGGCGGAGTAACCGTTGGCGGCTGCCGGGAAGCAGGGAAATCAGGTGATCGGAACGCAGGAAACGGTGCCGGTGGACATGTCGAAGAATCTCCCGGTCGCGTTCGGTCAACCTGATAGAAGGGACATCTGCGGAGCGTTGGAAGCGGGGGAGGCGAACAGCCATTCACCCCATTGTACCACACGTTTACTTCCGCCGCGGCACGGCGGCGCACGCCTGCTTCAACAACTCAGGAAAATCCACTTCAATTCCGTCGGCGATGCGAAGCAGGAGTTCCAACGTGGGGTTGCGCTTGCCCCTTTCGACAAGGCTGAGCATGGATTGCGAGACGCCCGAGCGTTGGGCCACGGCGTAGTTGGAGAGCTTGCGAGACTCGCGTTCCTGCCGAAGGCGTCGAACGACTTCCGCGCAAACTGCTTCGTAATGGCCGACTTGAGGCACGCCGAAGCATTGCAGAAAAATGCGGTTGACTGTTACTTTGCTATGGTCAAGTATATGGCATGTTCAAACGGCGACTTGGCCCTGACCCGCACGCGCACGGTGCGCAAACCGTGGCGCTGGCGGGGTGTCCCGATTTGTGGGAGCTGGGGAACGGGGATTTCGCCGTGATTGGTGTGGACATTACGGACCAAACGAGGGGGCATCTGCCGCCGACTGCGAATTGTGGACCCGATGAACGCATCGTGATGTTGCCGCGCCAGACGCTCGTCCTGGCCAAGACGGACATCCCCGACCGGGGCTGACACTCCATCCCGCTTCCGTGGTAGAATGGGGGCATGGAGATTTTCCACTGGGTCAACGAACACGGATACGACCTGCTCGAAGCCGGCGGCATCATCGCCAGCCTGCTTTTCACCGCTGCCTCGTTCCGGCGTGAGGATCGTTCCCGTAAGATCAGCAACCTGCTGGCATTGACGGCCGAACACCGGGACATCTGGACGGCGCTTTACCAACGCCCCGAGTTGGCCCGTGTGCTGGATGCGCAGGCGGGCCTGACCAAACAGCCGGTCACCAATGACGAAGCCCTGTTCATCACCTTCCTGCTGCTGCACCTGAGCGCCACCTTTCGGGGAATGAAGGCGGGCATGTTTGTCACACGCCAAGCGTTGGAAAAGGACATCAGGTGGTTTCTCTCACTGCCGATTCCTAACGCCGTTTGGCAGAAGTCCAAGGGACTGTTGGAAGCGGATTTCACGGCGTATGTGGACGGCTGTTTGAGAGGAAGGCCAAGCTCTCAGGCGACGGCGATGCTGTTCAAGGAACGCGAAACAAGTGCGCGAACCAATGCGAACTCCGAACATTCGTAAACTCCGTCACCAGGCTACGGCGCAGCTTGGGCATTAGCGGCAATGGCATCTTCTGCTGTAATTCCATAGCTCTTGACCGAAATTCGCTGAAGATCTTTCCCCCGATATGATCCGCGGCCAGGCAAAGCAAGACCGAGCCGAATGTCATATCACAAGTAGGAATTCGGGCACTACGCAAGCGTGAACACGTTGGATTCGGAAACGCGAAATCGATCTTGAGGGGCTCAACTTCAGTGTCTGCGATCGCTATACAGTCGTCGGTGATTTGCGCATGGAACACTGGATGGTCCCGGTGACAAAGGTCGTAGTCGAAGTGAACTGATTGCAGTAATTGCGATTGGCCGTCCTCGACGGCGAGGTAGTTGACTTGCACCACAGATGACAACAATGTTCTGTCGCGTTTGCGGATCGCTTCACGCGCATGAATGAGAATGCTGACTTTTTTCTGGAGTCTGCTGCTGGTCGTGCTCTTCCATTTCCAGTCTTTGCAGTGGATCGTGCAGGCGAATTCAATTCTGTCGTGGTTCCGTGGCCTGAAACAACCACTAAGCGGGCAAACCTTTTCAACAAAACCGCAGTCAGCTTCGATGCTGCTGTCTTCAAACGCGGCCAGCAGGTTGTCGTAGGCCATTTGCCACGTCGGAGGTCGTCGTGTAAAGCGGCTCCCAAATCCGCTTGCGAATCTCGGGCGGAATGCCAGCGCCGTTGTCTGCCACCTCGACAATGTGCTTCCCAGCTTCGTTCCAAGCACGAAAAACCACGCGGGGTCTCTTGATGCTCGATTGAGCAGCAAGGACGGCTTTCAGGGCATTGGTGTAGAGATTAAGCAAGACGCCGCTGTAGACTGTGACAGGCAGCGGCGGAGTTTTCACGTCGGACGCCACTTCATTGCAGACATCAATGCCTTTTTCATCCGCAAACGCCTTGAAGCGGTTGAGGACATGACGCACTTGACCCGAAGCGGACAGGGGTTGTTCTTTCGGGGCGCGGACATTTTGGATGAACAAACGAACGTAGTCCAGATGACCTCGGAAAGTTTCCAGTCGGTGTGTCAGTTCCTCTGCGGCCTTTATGAGTTCGGGATTCTTCTTCGCCAAACCACGGATCTGCTCCGCTGCCAGTTCCAGCTCATGCAACACGGCTTTACTTTCATGGGTCATGAAACCTGCAACAACACCGAGCAGGCTCATGGTTAACAAGCTGCGCCGCGCTTGAGCTTCATACTGCTCTTGCTCATCAAGCCGGTCAGCAAGTGAACGATATTGCGTGACGATGCGCGCCTTATCAGCAGATGTAAGAGTTGGACTGCGCTGGATGAACTCGATGGCTTTCTTAATCTCCACGCGAGCTGTGCGCGCAGCCTCCTTCGCCCGCGCCTCAGCACGGCGGTCGAGTTCGGCTTTGTCTTCGTGCGCAAGGAATTCAATTCCCGCTCGAACATAATCACGGAACTCATGGAAAGCTCTATTCTCCAACAGACCCTCGCGGTCCATCGCAGGAACTAGGTCAACCTCGTCTTCGGCCCGGAGATCTCGCCGTGATTCGATGAATACAGCCCCAATTAACTGAAAGTTGGACGCTAAATTGAGCATGGGATTTGCCGCCGGGTCAGCCTTTTCAATTCTCGTCAGCGGGAAATGGTCCTTTGCGATGCCTGTCTTCCACTCGCGCTCGTTGTGCGCCCTATCCCGGTCGAGGCAAAGCCAATCGTCGTCGCCGAATCCATAAGGATGAATGTGAAAACCATGGTCCACGATCTTGACTCCGCAATTAACCCGCACCCACTTCCATGCCTTCTGGCCGTGGATGCCCTTACCCTGAAAAATGCCAGCCCGGCGAGGGAAGTAGCGGATGTCGGCAAAGAAGCCTTTGGAAATCCCGCTGTGCACTTGGATTTCAAGTGTTTTAGGTTTCTTCAATCCGGGCAGCCAGACTTGAAAAAGAAGGCAGTTTCCATTGAGTTCTACCGTGAGTCGTCCCCAGTAGCTGTCCAAAGCGAGTCTTGCGAGATCCACGTCTTCTGCGGCCCCCACCCCGGGCAAGATTACTTTGAAGCCCGGATCTTCTTGCTCTGTTTTGGCAGTGTTGGCAAAACGCCCCCTTTCCAACCCCTGAAGCGGCGAGACGATCCGGAGCACATTATCGCGAAGCTCCGTCGAGCGCGTAAAGTCGGTCGTGGTTCGCAGTTTCCGAACCGTCAACACGGTGCCGCTTGCCGTGCTGGCTGACACTTGCCCGAGCGAGTAATTAACTTTGACTTTGGAAATATCCTGCGCGCTGTCCAACCGAGGCCAGTCAAAATCGGCTTTCAACCGAGTCACGCATTTGTAGCAACTATCGTGAGCAACCGATTCAAGCGTCAGATGGTCGCCAAGATAACGAACAGCAAAGCGACCGATACCCTTTGCTCCAGTGAGTTTGCGGCGGAACTTGTCGGAAACCTCCTGGGCAATCTTGCTGGATGTGGCGATGCGCATCCATTTCGTCTTAAAATCGGCGAGGGTCATCCCATGACCATCGTCAGCAACAACAAGGGTCTGCTCGTTTTCTTCTAGCCGGACTATGCAAGACGGCGAATCGGCATCGTAGGCGTTCTTGATGAGTTCCACGAGCGCAACTTCAGGGCTGGCGACGAGGCGTAGGCCCAACTCCTGTAAGAGCCGACCTTCCGTCTGGAAGGAAATGCTGTCCTTATCGAGTATCTTTTCCATGCGTCCCTTCTTCCGCCACAAACGCGTTCAACACCGCGTTCATTTGCTTCACTTCGATCTTCTTCAAGGTCTTAGCGTGGGCAACGACCCGCTTCTCGAAATCGACCTGTAGGAGGTGTCGCTGGAGTCGACGCAGCGGAACGTGGTGCTTGCCATGGATGCCAAGAACGGACCCTACCGCACGCACGCCAGCACTGTTCACCAGCACCTTGGGGCCGAACGCTGTGAAACCAGAGGCAACGAGGAGTTTGGGAACCGGATGTGGCAAATAGTTGAACCACGGCGTTTGGTTCCGGCATGTGTACGTGTCGCGCTTGCTCGGCGGGATGGCTGCCAAATACGCGTCCAGTGTTTTGCTCCGCTCGGTCGCATTGGATTTGATGAGCCAACAGCGCTTGCCCGCATCAATAAAGTGCTTTCTGAAAACAACCTCGGACAACGTCGTCTTGCCGCGCGGGAAGTTCTTCAGCGTTGTCACGCATGGAACCACGTCGCGCCTGCTGAGCCCGTTGTGGATTCGCTCGCCTTCAGTCAGTGTGAAGATATTTTGTGATCCAGGACTCAACCCCCTCATTGCCCAGATATTTCCGCGCTTGGCATACTCCAACACGCCGCAGGCTGAATGAACGGCTCCGTTTTGGGGAACAACAGTGAGGTTTGGTGTAACGTCAAAGAAACTCCAATGCCCGTCACGCGAGCGTTTGTCCACGATACTGACGGATGCAGTTGTAAGAACCCCGCTGAAAATGGGCTTTTGAAATCGGTAAACACTTACGTTCCATGCCTGTTTCCGAATGTGGTCACGAACCGCCTTCGCCGAAGGGCGCGATACCCATTCAAACGGGATCACTAAGGACACCAAGCCATCCTCTCGGCTTCTCAGGATGCCAAGGCAAAGAAAGTAAAGGTAGAGGTTACAGTGTTTGTCGAGTGACAGCCCCAACTCTGTCTCCAAGTATCGCGCCGTTTTCGCTTTCCATGGATTCTCGATGTCGTGGTGGCGGACGTACGGCGGATTGCCGATGCATGCGTCATAGTTTCTCCCAGCATGTCGGAAAACACAACCCTGGACCAATTGTGCGCTCTTGGGTAACTCGGCACAACGAGATCGCCTTCGGTCAATCTCAACGCCCACGTACCGCTTGAAACAACCGCCAGTGGCAAACCGACAGTCACCAGCGCCCATGTCTAGTACGGTATCCAGTCGGTCACGCTGTCTGCCTGTGACCTGCCAGAAAAATGACACCACATCGAGCGGCGTCTTCACCTGCGACTCGCTCAGTTCGTATGCATTTTTCCTCAAACTCATACGCTCAGTTCCTCTGAAGGCAACCATACAAGATAACACAGGCACAAATCTCGTCTGTGGCGAGGAATTTGATGGGGTTGGAAACCCAGACGCTCGGATGGTTGGGGTGGCGGCTAGGGAGGTGGGCCTTGATGGTCAGCACCTCGCGCTCAGAGAAAGGGCGTATGTGGTCGAGTGCGGTCTCGACGTTTTTTGAGATCGCAGGAATCTCAAGGCGTGTCTCGGTGCAGAGGAGGGTGACAGCTTTGGCGCGTTTTCCCAGCGGCACAAACAGAACGGCGTCGAACACGAGCGCAGTAACCAGAGTGCTGACATTCGCGCCGCTCAAGCCAATGTGCCAAGGGCGGGCCTCGTCGTTGCACAATGGCCGCAGCGAGTCTTGTATGTCTTGGCATGCGGTGTTCGCCATCGTCGCGAGTATGCCTGGTCAAGCTCTGATTTCAAGCGCGGCGTCGGTTCGACATGTCCAAGAGGGCAGATTGTGCGCTAGCCCAGCGACTCAAGGCGTTTTCAACTGCGATTCGAGATGTGGCGAACCGTTCGTGACAACGCCGAACGATTCGGTGCCGTTCTGCGTGGGGGTTATCGAGTCCCGGCAGGGTCATGGCAGGGAAGGGAGTTGAAGCAACGCCGCTTTCCAGGAGGCGGATGAAGACTTGGTAGCGATCCAACTCGACGAACTGGCTGGGGATGAACGTGTTCGCGAATTCCTTGGCCAGCAGTTCGGCGTCGGTGTGGCCAGTGCGGAAAGCGATCATCGTGCCGGCGTTGCCAAACACGGCCTGCCGGACTTCGGGGGAGAGCTGATCCAGGTATTGATGCGAGAGCGTCAGGCAGAGGCGATACTTGCGCGCCTCGGCCAGGATGGCGGCAAAGCTGTCGGTGGTGAAATTGTGGAACTCGTCAATGAACAGGTGGAAGTCACGTCGCTCGGCCTCCGGCGTGTCCACGCGCGACATGGCGGCCAGTTGAAACTGGGTGGTCAGCAGGGAACCGAGCAGGTTGGCCTTGTCCGCGCCGAGTTTGCCCTTGGAGAGATTGGCGATGAACACGCGGCCGGTGTCCATCATGAAGCGGAAATCAACCTTGGATTTCACCTGGCCCAGAATGTTGCGGATGGGCGGGTTCATGAGGAACTGGCCGACCTTGTTTTGGATGGGCGCAATGGCCTCGCGCACGAACCGGGGATCGTAGCCGGCGAATTCCTCCGCCCAGAAGCTGCGGATGAACGGGTCTTGGACCTGGCGCACGACCCAGGCGCGATAGGCGGGGTCGGTGAGCATGCGGTTGACGCCCAGCAGGGAAGTGTTCTGACAATCGAGCAGGGCGGCGAGGGCATTGTAGAGGATGTATTCCATGCGCGGCCCCCAAGAATCACGCCAGATGCTTTTGAAGGCGGCGACGATGCCGGAGGCGACCAGATGGCGGTCATCGGGCGGGACGCGGGCGAGCGGATTCAGGCCGATGGGGAAGTCGAGGTCGCCGGGGTTGAAGTAAACGAGATCGTCGGCACGGGCGGGTGGGAAGTGATCGAGCAGCTCGTCGGCGAGATCCCCGTGCGGATCGAGCAAGGCGAGGCCGTGACCGAGATAAAGGTGCTGGAGAATCATGTTCCGCAGCAGCGTTGTTTTCCCCGAACCGGTCTTGCCGATGATGTAGGTATGATGACGGGCGTCGGCGGTGCGGAGGCCGACGGGGGAGGTTTGGCCCCAGACCTCGCGGGTGGCGAGGGTGATGATGGTGTCGTCGTTCATGATTGGGAAGCCGAACTTCGGCCTTCGGCTTGCCGATTCAGCCGCCACTCCCGGCCAAAGCGAGAAGTTCCCCCGTGCTGAATGGAACTTCGCGCAGGACGAAACGCCGCACCGGTGTCAGGCGTCGTCAATGGCTGTTCGCGAGAACCATTGGCAAACGCTGTTGGGTGCGAGCCAACGGGGTAATGGCGGCTGAGGCGGGAACCCGAAGATAATTATTGTAACACGGAGCGGGGGGCCGAATGTGGCGAAGGTGTGCATAAAAGGAAGAGAGGAAGAGACGAACAGAGTGGCAACTCGGGCGACTCTGGGACACCCAGCTGTGCTGGCCGCCTATGCATTCCAGAGGTTAAAGAGGAAGGCTGTGTAGGGATCCGCAGCGACTTCAAGGAGGGTCTTCCGAAAAGCGGTGTCATCCACCCCCAGAATCTTCGCCACCTCCGTCAGGTTCTTTTCCCCGATTTGCTTCTCAGTCGGGACGCTGGATTGCAGTAGCAAGGCAAGAATCTTCGCTTCATAGGCCCCGCGCAGTCCCAAAGCCCGGAGTTTGTGGAGATTGATGTCCTTGTCCAAGTAGATCCAGAGCAGCGCCTGACTCATCACGTCGGTCACGTAATTGAAGTCGAAATTGGTCCTCAAGCTGGTGGCGACTGGATCGGTGTAGGCGAGTTGCAGGACCGTCGTTATGCCCTCCTCTCGGAAGCGATCGGCCTCGGGCCGGTTGATGCCCTGCAACAGTTCCAGTTCGCTTTTCTCATTGGCCGGTTCGTCGGCGATGTCGAGCCGCTTGGCGACAAACCTTCTGCCAAACCTCATCAGGGTGTCCGATGGGAATGTCCCAAGAAAGAACGCCAGGGGAATGCCGACATCCTCGTTGACCGTAAAGGCCAAGCAGTACCCCATGGGCACGGCAATCAGGAATCGATAGCAGCAGGTGTAAATGTCACGGGGAGTCAGATCGCCTGTGCCCGAGCGGAAGACCAGATCGTTGGCCGTCCACATGAAGGCGCCCAAGAGGGCGCTGGCGGCAATTGGGGGAAGGGCCAAAAGTTCTGGCGCAAGCCCGAGCCACTGCAGAACGCTCCGAGCGATGAGGACGATGGCAAGTCCACTGGTCAACATCCACAAGAGGATCGGAAGGAGGAACTGCTTTCGCCCATAATGGGATTTCATCCTCCGGCTGAAGTAGTCTTCCAATCCAGCGGTCGTGGGGAGTTCTTCGCTGGGGAAGAACTTCGCGAGATACAGTTTTATGGCCTCATCGTTAAACCGTGCGACCAGGTTGTCAAACCGGGTCTTCCAGTCTCCCGTCAGAAAAGCGATTGCGGGCAGGAAGGTAAACAGCCACGCGATCAGGCAGGCGGCAATAATCAACCAGATCATAACATTGGTGTGGTTCTGCGAGTCCCGGGTCAGGCAGGGTTTGTGGTGGACCGAGGCTTTCGCCGAGCGGATGGTGCAGTGTGATGTGAAATGCTCCTCAACGGGGCGATGAACGCGGCACTGGTCATAGCGGTGTGAATGGAAATCTGGCCGGAGTGTAGCATGATGGTCGGTCCAGTGGAACGGTAAATTCCAGGTTGAGTTCGACGTGGTCGTGACCGGCGCGGATTGGCACTCGCGGCGGCGCTTTTTCCTGGTGAGGTTGCGGGTGGTTTTGGTGATCCGGCGTAATGGGCGGACGGTCGTCCCTCGGCGCACGGTGCGAAGTCGTCCTCAAGTCGTAGCCGATAGGCTTTCTCGAACCCGTGACCCCCAACGTGTCGGCGGCTAAAGGACAATCGGACTGGGCGGCCCACATAGCGCGTTTTGGTGCGGGGCAACCGGCGAGGGGGCCCCAACGAGATAGCCTGCGGAAAAAGCGCGAAGTCGGGCGCTAGCCCGCCGACACGTTGGGGAGTTCGTACGGCTCGGTTGAGCCCCGCGTCGGTCAAAGGGCGCGATGCGCGCCCCTACATACCATGTATGTAGAGGTCGTTGGCGCGTGCGCAGTAAAGGACACGTCTGCGCCGGGTGGGGTGTTTGACGGAAAAGTGGGAGGCATGGTACGATGGAGAGATGAAGGAGGTCACCTACATCTTGCGAATCGAGCCGGCCGATGAAGGGGGCTTTGTGGCCTACTTTCCGGCGTTGCCCGGCTGTCACACCCAAGGCGAGACGTTCGAGGAAGTGGTGCGAATGGCCAAGGACGCCCTGTCGGTTTACTTGGAATGCCTGCTGGCCTACGGCGATCCGATTCCGGTGGAACACACCGCGCCAAAGCGCGTCGGCTTTGACGTTCCGTTAAGTTTGTCGCTCGCGCGATGACGCGCCTGCCGACGCTGCGTGCGCGGAAGATCATTCAAGCCCTGGAACGGGTCGGCTTCGTGTTGGATCGCCACACCGGGAGTCATCTCATTTTCCGGAATCCGGGGACACACCGGGTAACGTGCGTGCCGAAGCACAGCAAGGACGTGAAGCGGAGTTTGATGAAAATGATTCTGCGGCAGGCCGGACTCGGTGAGGACGAATTCCGCAAACTGCTCTGACCACGAAACCACACCGACACCTCAAGGTCGGTGTTTTTGACTTTGGCAGGGAATGGCTCAACAGAGCCGTTTTGCGGTGTCGCACAACAATTCTTTTGCGACATCACATGAAGAAAACGGCTCAACCAAGCCGTTTTTCGAAAGTCACGGGATTGCGGTTTGAGACACAGAATCCGTGGCGTGATTTGCCGCGGTTGGCAGCCCGCGAACCGCGTTCCAGGCGGCGTTCGTTGAATCGCAGTTCAATGAAGTTGCGGCCCTTGACAACGGTGCCAATCGTGTGGTGTAACGGGACTAGGGAGGATTACGCGATCGCGGACATTGTGGTAGGATGGAAACGCACTTGTGAGGGCTGACGCTCTCTCGCGGTTATTGGTTAACCGCAGCCAGGTGCGTCGCAAGAGCCGCCGTTCGTCCCGGCGGTTTTTGCCGTGTCAATTCTTGGCGAATGGTGGTCGTGACGAAGGTCGCTTCACGGCTCCGTTCAGAGCAGGGTTGAAGCGGGGCTGTGGACAGCGGGTCACTTGACAGGTGCCGCGTTGGGGGAATAGAATAAGATCAAGATTACGAAGAAGAGGCTCCCATGCAGGTTTCGTCCTGCAGCGGGGCCTTTTCATTTGAGCGCCAACCGGTCTTGGAGCCGATCCAGGAACAAGTGTTTGTCCGGCGCAAGGCGTTTCAACAAAACGGAGCATTTGCGGTGGCTCGGGCTGATCACCTGCTCCAGTTTGCCCACCTTGGCCAGGTGGGAGACGAGGCAGGCGAAATCGCCGTCGCCGGTCACGAGGACGGCGCGGTCGTATTTGGAGAGATCGAGCATCGCCTGCAAGACCAGTTCGGCGTCGCAGTTCCCTTTCAACTCCTTGTGGGCATTCCGGAGCGTGGGTTTGAAGATGAGCGTGTAGCCCCAGTTCTGAAGGTCGCGGTAGAGACCGCCGAATTCGGGGACGTAACCCAGAAACAGGTAGGCGACCGACACGCGATATTTCTCGCGAAGAAAAACGCAGAATCGTTTGTAGTCCAATTTCCAGCCTAGCTCGAGGATGCCCTTGTGCAGGTTGGCGCCGTCAATGAATGCGTAATGGGGTTTATGGTGCGACATGAAAGTTGGGTCAGTCTGAGTCGGCGGCGTCGAGCTGGATGACGGGCAACTCGTGCCGGCGCAATTGTTCACGAACGAGTTGGCGTCCGGTCTCGTTGCGGAGCGCATCGTGCAACCACTGGAGAAACGTCGTGTCGAGGTTGCTCGGGGATGGCTGTTTTTTTCTTCTTAATCGCCTGAGGTTCTTATTCATTGTATTACTCCTGTATTATTATGTGGCAGTTTTCTTCCGGGGTGGCCGACACTTTTGTTCCTACCCCCGTGGAAGTTTTCTTCCTACCTCCGGGGCGTCGCCACGCGCCACCTGTGGATAAGCTCGTGCCGGGAGCGGTTCAATTCGCGCACCTCGGCTTCCTTCGCGCGGGCGTATTTTCCGACGACCCGGATCACACGCTCGTTGCGGTTTTTGATCGTGACAAAGACGAACCCCTTTTCCTTCAGCGTGCCGATGTAGGTGCGGATTTGGCGTTCACTGACGCCGAAGAAATCGGCGAAGTAGCGGTTGGAAGCGTAGCAACCATCGGCGTTGTCGAGGGAATGAATTTCAACGAAGAGCACTTTTTCCATCAACGACAATTGCCCGGAGAGCCAAATCTCCTTGGGAATCCAGATGCCTTTGAAATCCCGTGATGGTTTCTCCATGAGTCCATTCTACCGCGAAGCGATCGCTTTGCGCAAATAGCGCTGTGGACTTCTCCACAGGCACCACTTCCGCAACTTTCCGAACCGGCTCGGGGTGTGGTAGAATGAAAGCAATCAGGGCGTCCGCCCTTATCATTTAATCGCTCATTCCCCTTTCATGGATTCAACACCCAATCAAAATGCCAGCTCGGCTTCGGAAGCCTTCGGCACCGTTCCGCAAGGTTCGGAAGGATTCGGCAACGTTCCGAAAGCTTCGGAAACCTTCCGCACGCTTCCGCACGCTTCCGCACTGTTCGGAAAGGTGCCGCATGGGGTGGAACGGAAACAGAATCACAGCCTGACGGTGCGCGAAGCCGCGCGGCGCTTTGAGATGGCGGGCGTGGCGCGGACGGAACGAAGCATCGTGAACTGGTGCCAGGCCAATGCGCAGGGCGTGGCGCGGCTGGACGCTTACTATGATCCGAATGAACGGAAATACTTCATCACGCCGCAGAGCGTGGACTTGGCGATCGCGGAAGAGCAGGCGAAGGCCGCGAAAGTGAATGCGCCTGCCGAACCCGTTGCGGAGATTCGGAACGATGCGGAAAGCAAACCAACCCGACAAGAAACTACACCATCCGCGGACAACAGCCGTCGGGTGAAGGAACTGGAGGCCGAAGTGTTGGACTTGAAGATCACGAACCGGGGGAAGGACTATTTCATTGAGCAACTGAAGCAGGAACGCGAAGCGTTTGCGGGAGAGCGGAAGGAGTTTGTGGCGCAGTTGATGAACGCGACGCGGAAAGTTGGCGAACTCGAAACCCGGCTGCTGCAACTGGACGCGCCACGGCAAGAGCGAGCGGCCGAACACTTCGACGGCTCCACGGAATGATCGTGGGAGATGGATGCGAAGTCGGAACACGAAGGGGATGGGGCTCGTGAGTCAGGTCATGCCGGCTTGAAGGCGAGTGACCTCGGCCTTGATCATCTCAGTGACCCGGTGCTTGGCCATGTAAACCTGGCTCACGGGGACTCCGAAAGTCCTGGCCACTGCATCGGCACTCCACTCCTTGTTGGTGTAGAAGTCGAAGATTTGATACTTCTGCGGATCCGCGCGCCGCTTGACATTGGCAATCGCCACGGCCATCAGGTTGTTCTTCCATTCCTGCTCCCAGAGCGCGTCGAGCTCGAGACTGTCTGGATGAATCATGGACGCAAGCAAGCCCGCCGTCGTGTCCGCCTGCTGTGAGACGCCCTCACGCAAGAGGGGGCGTTTGCGAAGCTGATCGGCGATGCGCCAACGGGTCGTCTGCAGCAACCAGGCTTTGAAGGAGCCGATGGCGCGATCGTATCTGAAACCGGGGATGCGTTTGGCGACGGCCAACATGGTTTCTTGAACAACGTCTTGAGCCTCGGTTTTGGTCAGCCCGCCTTTGCGGGCCACCGAGTAAATGAGTCCCCAATACGTGTCAAAAAAATCCTGCCAACTGGCTTGATCCTGCCAGTCCTTCAGGCGCTCAAGCAAGGTGGCTCGGGTTGGTATCAATTCATCCGGCGTTTCGACCATGTTTGAGAATCGGTGATCCGTAACATCGTTGGCAAACAGAAAGCTCAGAGCGAGCGGCGCGTGCCAGCGAGGCAGGTACAAGTTGGTCCGCATCTGAGGGCAGCGTCCCGGGCAAGGACACTCATGCCGTGTTGTGCTCCTCATTGGCAAATGGTCACCGGTGGGCGACAGGGGCAGGCGATGTTGCGTTGACCGGTGATTCACTTGCCTCAGGGCATCGGCAGATGGTACAAGGGAGCTGACACGTGAGACGACAGAACATTGTGCAAGGCGCTCAGCCATGAAGTGGCGTTCCATTGCCCGGAGTGGGATTGGGATGTGGCTGCTGTTTGGTGTGGCGGCGTTGGGGACGCAAGCGGCAGAGGACGGCAGTGACCCCGACGAAATCCGGATCGTGGAACTCCAGGGCACCGTGGAGGTTTCGCCGGCCGGGGCGAAGACGTGGGTGCTGACACAAACCAACCAAATTCTTTACCCGCAGGACCGGGTGCGCACCGACGTCAAGAGCCGGGTGGGCATCCGCTGGTCTAGGCAATGTGTGATCGCCTTCGGCGCCTCGACGGAACTGGAGATCGAGCCGCCGCATGCGTCGGACGCGTTGCCGGGACTGCGGTTGGTGCGTGGGGTGATGTCGTTTCTGCATCGGGAGCAACCGGGCCGCATCCGCGTGTTGACGCGCGGCGCTGTGGCTGGCGTCGAGGGCACGGAATTCGTGCTGACGGTGTCGAGTCCCGAGGGAGTGGAGCGCAGCACGTTGTCCGTCATTGACGGCAAGGTCCGGTTCGGGAGCGGGCAGGCCGATCTCCTCCTCACCAGCGGCGAACAAGCGGTGGTGGAGGCCGGCCAGGCGCCTCGGCGCACGGTGGGCTTTGTCGCGAACAACCTCCTGCAATGGTGCTTCTACTATCCGGCGGTGCTGGACTTGGAAGACCTGGCGCTGGCGGCGGAGGCACAAGCGGCGCTGTCCCCTTCGCTGGCCGCCTATCGCACCGGGGACGTGCTGGCCGCACTGGCGGTGTATCCCGCAGGCCGGCAGCCGGCCTCCGCGAACGAACGGCTCTATTACGCCGCGCTCTTGCTCAGCGTGGGCGAGGTGGAACAAGCCGAGGCCACGCTCGCCACGTTGGCCGAGGCCGAGCCGGCGGGGCGCATCCAACGTCTGGCCGGGTCGCTGCGGCGGTTGATCGCCGCCGTCAGGCGCGAGGAGTATCTGCCCGCGCAGGAGCCGCAGCTCGCGAGCGAATTCCTGGCGAGCGCCTACTACGAGCAATCGCGCGCCGTGCCCGAGGAATCCCTGAAACGGGCCCTGACCCTCAGCCGCCAGGCGGTGGCCCTCTCGCCGAAGTTCGGCTTCGCGTGGGAGCGCGTCGCGGAGCTGGAGTTCAGTTTCGGCCGGAACGAGGCGGCGCTGGAGGCCCTGGAGGAGAGCCTGAAACTCTCGGGACGGAACGCCCAGACGCTGGCGTTGAAAGGCTTCGTGCTCGCCGCGCAAGGGCGGTCGCGCGAAGCGATCACTTGGTTTGATCAGGCGCTGGCGGTGGATTCAGCCCTCGGCAACGCCTGGCTGGGGCGCGGCCTTTGCCGCATCCGGCTCGGCGACGCGGCGGGCGGGTGCGAGGACCTGCTGGTGGCGGCGGCGCTGGAGCCGCGGCGGGCCGAACTACGGAGTTACCTCGGCAAAGCGACCGGCGCCGCAGGCGATTTCCCGCAAGCGGTCAAGGAGCTTCAACTGGCCAAGAAACTGGACCCGAACGACCCGACGGCGTGGCTCTATTCCGCGCTGCTCAACCAGCAGCACAACCGGATCAACGAGGCCATTCGGGATTTGGAACGCTCGCAGGAACTGAACGACAACCGCAGCGTGTATCGCTCGCGCCTCCTGCTTGATCAGGATCAGGCCGTGCGGAGCGCCAGTTTGGCGGCGATCTATCAGGACGCCGGGTTGGCGGACGTGGCGGTGCGGGAGGCTGCGCGAGCCGTCAACTACGACTACGGGAACTACTCGGCCCACCTGTTCCTGGCGGACAGCCTGAATCCAGGCACGGACCTCGCCAACCGGCGGTACGAAACCGCGACGGAAGTGGAGGTGTTGCTTGCCAACTTACTGGCGCCGGTCGGCGCCGGCACCCTCTCGCCCTCGCTCTCCGAGGCGCGCAACGCCTGGCTCTTCGAGAGTAACCGTTTGGGGCTCGTTTCGTCCACGAGTTACCTGGGCCGCGGCGCGTGGAACGAATGGGGAACGCAATACGGAGTTTCGGAGCGGTTCAGCTACGGTTTGAAGTGGCAATACAATTGGGACCCCGGCCAGCTCGAGAACGGCGACCTGGAATTCCTGCAACTGGGCGCGCAGGTGAAGGCACAATTGACTCCGGCGGACACGTTGTATGCGAGCGTCCGCGGATACAAAACGAGGTACGGAGACTTGCAGGAGAGCTTCGGCACGGCGTTCGTGAACCGGGGTGTTCGGAATGAACAAACGCAGGAGCCGGAGGCCATGATTGGCTATCACCATGAATGGAATCCCGGCGTCCACACGCTCGTGCTGGCCTCGTACCTCCGCAACACATTATGGTTTACCAACACGGCTCAACCCATCCTGCACTTGGCGCGGCACGATGCGGACCTGAGCGCCATCTCCAATCCCGATCCCGCGTTGCTGGCCGGGATTGTCGGGCTGACGATGCGCCAGGATTTCGAGACTTCTATGGAACTGGGCACGGCAGAGGCACAGCAAATCTGGCAACAATCAGCGCACAACACCGTTCTGGGAGGGCGCTTTCAGTACGGCACCCTGCGCAGTGCTTCGCTCCAGAATTGGCCGTCCACCATCGGCGTCGAGTTTCCGGACCCGCCCGAGCCTTCGTCTCTCCAGGACCTCGAAGGTCCGTTCCGGCGAGTGAGTCTTTACGGCTATCACCAATGGGAGATTCTGGAGACGCTTCAATTGAGTGGAGGGGTGGCCTATGACTGGATGGCCTACCCGGAGAACTACAGTTCGCCGCCAATTTCGTCCCGGGAGGAGACAGCGGACAAGGTTACGCCAAAAGCCGGGATCATATGGACGCCTGCTCCGATCACGGTGATGCGTTTCGCTTACACACGTTCGCTGGGCGGTGTGCAGATGGACCAGAGCGTGCGCCTCGAGCCTTCCCAGGTCGCCGGCTTCGTTCAGGCGTTTCGCGGCATTATTCCCGATGTCGTGGCCGGGCCCAGTTCCGGGGCGGAGTTCGAGACGTTCGGGTTGTCCGTGGAGCAGAAGCTCCGGCGGGGGGCTTATTTGAGCCTCGCGGGAGAATTCTTGAATTCAGAAGCGCGCCGAACGGTGGGTTCCTATGACGCGTTCCCCTTCATGGACAACCCCGACAATCCGTGGGGGCTGGCGCGGCCCGGTCGCCTGCGGCAACACCTCGATTACCAAGAACCGTCGGTCACTTTTGCGGCGAACCAATTGCTCGGGGACGCGTGGGCCGTGGGCGTGCGCTACCGGCTGAGCCGGGCTGAGTTGGACAGCGATTACGTGGACGTGCGCGACGGAATCAATCTTACCGATTTCCAGCCTCGCGCCCATAGGGAGAGCCTGCTTCACGAGGTGGAACTGAACGGCGTGTTCAACCACCGCTGCGGTTTCACGGCCCGGGCCGAGGCGCTCTGGTTTTTGCAGGATACCGCAGGCTACATGCCGGGAACGTCAGGCGATGAGTTCTGGCAGTTCAATCTGTATGCCGGCTATCGCTTCCCGCGGCGCCGGGCCGAGGTCCTGGCCGGCTGGCTGAACATCACCGACCAGGACTACGAACTCAGCCCGCTGAACCTGCACCGCATCCTTCCGCGCGAACGCACGTTCGTGGCTCAGTTGCGAGTCAACTTCTGACCTGCCGGCTAGAGACCGGCCTCCGGTCAGGGCTCGAATCCCGTCAGCGTGATTGGATAGGCATTGGTCGCCGGGACACTTGAGGGGAAGTAGATCGTGAATCGGTACTTCGAGCTGGTGGGCGGATCCGGCACCGTGACGATGGTCTGCTGACAGCCGGTGTCGTTAGAGCTTCCATTGTAAACGACCTTCGTGTCGTTCCGGATGGTGTCGGACGCCGTATGGACGGTCGTGTTGGTCGAAGGCGCCCAGCCCCAACCTTGCGCGACCGTCTTTCGGTAGGAGACGTAGCCAACGTAGGAACCGGGACACGTGCCGATTGAACCACTGCTCGTCACGGGCGCGGCAAACACCGTAAACGAATCGCCTCCGTCCAGCGTGCTGGGCGTTTGCATGCTCGCTGACTTGAGTTCAAAATCAGAGGCGCAAGGGTGCATCCACAGGGTCAGGCTGGCGGCCCGGCTGAGTTGGACTTGTTCGCCCAGGGCCACCGCGCAGACGTACAGCCCTACGTCGCTGATGGCGGTGTTCGTCAGGGTCAAGCGGCTGCTGGTTGCTCCGGTCAGAACCTCTACGCGATCCGGCCACTGCCGCAACCATTGGTAGGCCAGACCGGCGTGGCGCGGTTCCACCGAGAAGGTCACCGTGTCGCCCGCGGCAGCGGCTTGATCTTCCGGGGGATCCACGAAGTCCTCGGCGAACAGCGGGTGGGCGGTGCTCAAACAGGCGGCGCATCCGGTGATGGCCAGGACGGTTTGGATCATTCGTGTGGATCGTGTTTTCATATTTCGTGTTGTATCTGTCTTTTCTAGCCACCGGTTTGGATCAGTTAACAGGAGCGGACGGCGCCAAACCGTCGGGTCCGGGTTGTCAGGCGGCTGTAGAGAATACGCGGCAGTGGGACATTTCTTTCACCGAATTCTCCGAGAATCTCGCAGTGTCCGCCAGGCCGAAGTCCGACGGCCCCGGCACGCTGGCGTGGACGTCGGGGGGAACGGGGTTGGGTTTTTCAAAAAAACCCTGCGTTCTGGGCGGGATGGCTTACACTTCCGCCTCCAGTCAATTGAATGACCGTGAAGGACCCAGCCGCCATAAAGCGAGACCTGTTTGTTTCCGGCTTCGGCGCCATCCTGACGTCGCTGTGCGGCTGGTTGCTCTGGGGGTCGCCGCTGGGTGACGCGTGGGTGAACGCGAGTTACGACTACTTGTTCCGCTTTAGCACACGGGGGGTTACCAACGAGGTGGTGTTGATCCTGATGGACAACGAGGCTTACGACCACTTCCACCAAAATCGAGGCCAGCCTTGGAGCCGGATGTTGCATGCGGAGTTGTTGCGCAAGCTGGCGGCTGACGGCAGCGCACTGGTTGTGCTGGACACCTTCTTGAGGCAACCGCGCTCGGCTGAGGAAGACCAGGCCCTGGCCGAGGCTCTGAAGGAGCAGCGCGCGGTGGCCTTGATGGCGGAACAGGCGCGAGTGACACACATCACGCTGGCGGGGGCGCGGGCCACGCTGCCGTGTGAACCGTTTCTCAGCGCCGCGGGCGGACATTGGGGCGTGGCTTGGCTCGATCCGGACCTTGACGGGGTGGTGCGACGGCACTGGCCGTTCCCAGCGCCGGGACCGTATCCCAGCTTGCCGCGAACCGCAGCTCTGCTGGCCGGAGCGCCGCCGGGGGGCGGTGAGGGCGAGCGATGGTTGCGCTACTATGGCCAGAACGGCGCGTGGCTTGAGTTGAGTTACCGCTTCGCGTTGGCGAGCCCCAAAGAGTTCTTCCGCGACAAGATCGTTTTCATTGGCTGTCGGCCCAAAACGACGGTGGCAGACGGCGAGCCAGACGAATTCGCGACACCCTACACGCGTTGGACAGGGGAGAACGTCGGCGGCGTGGAGATTCAGATTGTCGCCTTCCTGAATCTGATGAATGGCGATTGGTTGCGGAGACCGGCGGCATGGGTGGAAGCCTGCCTGTTGTTGGTCAGTGGCTTGGCTTTCGGAGCCGGACTATGCCAGCTTCGGCGAGGAGCCGCTTGTGTCTTGGGGTTGACGGGTGGATTGCTGGTCATGGTGGGTGCGGCGTGGTGGAGCCATCAGACGAACTACTGGTTTCCCTGGCTCGTGGTTTCAGGAGGAGAGGTGCCGCTGGCCTTGGGGTGGGCATTGCTCAGGCTGGGACAAGGCGGGGAGTCTATCGGCATCCAGAAGAAGGCCGCGGTCGGGAATACGCCGGCCGATGTTACGGGGGGAGTGACGAAGCATGCCGAGGTGGATGTGCCTCCCGAGACTCCGGACTACGAGTTGGTCAATCCGCCGTTCGGCCACGGTGCCTACGGGAAGGTCTGGCTGGTGCGCAACGCCGTCGGCGAATGGCAGGCCCTTAAGGCGGTGTACCGGGCGAAGTTCGACGACGCTGGCCCGTACGAACGTGAGTTCAGCGGCATCAAGCGCTACAAACCCATCTCTGACAAACATCCCGGTTTGTTGCGCGTGGATTTTGTGAGCCGCAAGCGCCCGGAGTCGTTCTATTACGTGATGGAACTTGGCGATCCACTGCTGCCCGGCTGGGAACGCGACCCGAGCACTTACCGACCTCGCGACCTGGCCAGCGAACGCGGGCGGCGGCCCGGGCGCAGGCTGCCGATCAACGAGTGTGTGCGGATTGGCGTGGCGCTTGCGCGGGCGTTGGTTTTTCTTCACCAGCGAGGTTTGACGCACCGGGACATCAAACCCCAGAACATTATCTTCGTAGCGGGACAACCGAAGCTGGCGGACGTGGGGCTCATCTCGGAGATAGACGCGCAAGGTGGAACGGGAACGTACGTCGGCACCCCGGGGTACCTGCCGCCGCCACCAGAACACCCCGGCACTCCCCAAGCCGACGTGTATGCGCTGGGCATGGTGCTTTATGTGCTTTGCACCGGGCGGAGTCCGGGTGCGTTTCCAGAGATTTCCGCCACGCTGGCCGGGGGCGCCAATTCGACTCACTTTCTCGCGTTGAACGCGGTGATTCTGCGCGCCTGTCAACCCGAGCGCTCGGAGCGATACGCGGCTGCCAGCGAACTTCTGAGGGACTTGGAACGCCTCCAAGCCACAATGGCGGACTGAGGACGCGCGCGGCTGCAAGACCCCCGGGCCGTCCAGCCCCGGGCAGCATTGGTTAGAGTCCCAGAGCATTCCAAGACGCATCCATCGCGACCTGCTCTGTCACTGAAGCAGGCAGGTGGCGTCACCCTCAGTCAAATAATGCTCAGTTTTTTTCACTTCACTGAAAGATCGCACTCTTTTCCACGTATTACGGGTACAGACCCGGCGTCACGCCGTGATGCTGCGGGGAAGCCGAGGAGTGAGGTCGGTGGAGGGCGCGTAGGGGAGCTGTGTGAATAACACTCCCTTGCGATGCCCTCTTCCGAGCCTCGGCAATCTGGAAAGAGTGCGAGGCGGCAAATCGCACCCACGTTGAAGTTGTACGGACGGCGATGATGTGTTCGAACATTGCATGGACAAGCGCATGCCCAAAGGCGACTTCAGGCCGCGAGGGGCCGGATTGCGACCTCCTGACGCGCCCACGCCCCAAGGCGACGCAATCTCAGGATAGTGCATGGCGCGAATCTTGATAGTTGACGACGAGCAAAGTGTTCGCGAAGTCCTGGCTGGGATGCTCAGTGCGGAAGGCCGGGAAGTCGGCTGGGCAGCGGACGCCAACGAGGCCCGGCAACGCCTCAATGAGGCAGAGTACGACGTCGTCCTGTTGGACGCGGCGTTGCCGCGAATCGGTGGGGTTGAACTGTTGCAGAGCATTCAGGCCGAGCATCCTCACGTGCAGGTCGTAATACTTGCTGAAGCGGAGGGCGTGGAGGTGGCGAACGCTACGGGACGCATGGGTGCGCAGGACTACGTGCTCAAACCGATCACCAAGCCCGCAGTCGAGCGAGCGGTGAAGAACGCCGTCCGCTTCAAATCACTCGCCGACTCCCAACGCCGGTTGGAGGCAGAGAAGCGAGCCTGGGAGGAGAACTTGGAGCGATTGGTAGAGGAACGGACGCGTGAGCCACGCGAGCGCGAAGCAAGGGCGTGCGAACGCGCGGAATTCAGCGAGGCCATTCTGAATGCCCTCGCCGTGCGCGTCTGTGTTTTGGCGGAGGACGGGAAGATACTGGCCATGAACCGGGCCTGGCCGCAAGGCGTCGGCGCAGCACCGGCCGGTGGGCACCTGGGGACGGGCGACAATTATTTGACCGCGTGCGAGCGGGCGACCGGGGAGGGGAGCGAGCCGGCAGTGGCAGCGGGACGCGGCGTGCGCGCCGTCGGGCGGGGCGAGGTGCCGGAATTTGCGATGGAGTACCCATGCCACACCCACACGCCGGATCGCCAGGCATGGACCAAACTGCGCGTGACGCGGTTTGCTGCCGGAGGGCAAGTGCGGATGGTGCTGGCGCAGGAGGACATTACCGAACGCAAAGAGACCGAACGGCGCACGGCTGAAACCCTCAATCTCCACCATACCATCCTTGAGGCGTCGCCCATTGGCCTCACCGCCTACCGGGCGGGCGGGGAGGCGATCCTCGCAAATCAAGCGATGGCTCAACTGATCGGAATCTCCCGAAAAGACCTTTTGGCCGAGTCACTGCTCCAGGTGGAGACATGGCAGCGATCCGGCGTGTTGGGCCGAGCCATGGAAGTGCTCGCCAGCTCGGAAGAACAGGAGGTGGAGGTGTGTCACGAACCGAGCCTGGGCAAGCGGTTGTGGTTTGTGTGCCGCATTGTGCCCTTTGCGCACGCGGGAAAGCCACACCTGTTGCTACTGGCCACCGATGTGACTGAAAAGAAGCTCACGGAGGCGAAGCTGATGCGAGCGCAACGCATGGAGAGCATCGGCAGTCTGGCGAGCGGGATTGCCCACGATCTCAACAACATCCTCACGCCGATTCTGATGTGTGCCCCGCTGTTGCCAGCGGAACAGGTAGCCGAGAATCGGGACGAACTCGCCCGGATCATTGAATCCAGCGCGAACCGGGCGGTGGGGATTGTCAAACAATTGCTCAGTTTTGCCCGGGGCAATGGAGGCCAGAAACCAAAGTTGCAGTTGCGGTATCTCGTCCGTGACATCGCCAGGATTGTCCGGGAGACATTCCCGCGCACCATCCGGGTCGAAGAGGAGATTGCGCCGAACCTGTGGCCGGTGGTCGGAGACGTGACTCAACTGCACCAGGTCATGTTGAACCTTTGCGTGAACGCACGCGATGCGATGCCCTCAGGCGGGAGGCTCACCCTGCGCGCCGCGAACGTGTTCCTCGACGAGCCGTATGTGAGCATGCATCAGGAGGCACGTCCCGGAGCATTTGTTCGATTTGAGGTTGAAGACACTGGGACCGGAATCCCGGAGGCGGTTCAGGCGCACATTTTCGAGTCATTCTTCACCACGAAAGGGGAGGCGCAAGGCTCGGGTTTGGGATTGACGATGGTTCAAGGCATTGTGCGCGAGCACAAGGGTTTCGTGGGGTTCCGGACGCAGCCGGATCGAGGAACGACATTCGAGGTTCATTTCCCCGCGGTGCCCGAGGCCGAAACCCAGGAGGAGGCTACCGAGATTCAGGCAAGCATCCCGCGCGGACACGGCGAACTCGTGCTGCTGGTGGATGATGAGCCCGCTGTGTGCGAGGCCTTGCGCCGGAGTCTGGAGCGGCAGGGGTACGCTGTGCTCGCAGCCCACGACGGGATCGAAGCGCTTGCCCGGTTCGCGGCGCACCAGAACGCCGTGCGCGCCGTCATCACCGACTGCATGATGCCCCTGATGGATGGCGTCACCCTGTCGCGCATCTTGCGGGCGCTGTCCGCGGACACCCCCATCGTTGTGTCCAGCGGTGGACTGTTCGGCGGGCAAGGGGAAAGAACGCTCCAGGCGTTCGCGGAGTTGGGCGTTCGACACATCTTGCACAAACCGCACAACGCCGAGGTCTTGCTACGGATCTTGGGTGAACTGCTCCAACCGAGCCCGGCAAACGGTGCGTATCAATTGCATGAGGGACAGTCTTGATATGGTGGAGAAGCGACTCCTCCCAACGGCAATAATCATGGTCAGGTGCGGAACGAGTCACTTGCCGTCTATGACGCCGACCTTGAACCGATTCACCCTCACCGGTTACGTCTTTCGAGCAGGCAAAGCCCCCGGCACCGGCACGACCGGAAGGAATCCACAGGCGTCATTGAACCGGACCGGGACGGGAAAAAACAAAAAAAATCGCAAGTCGGTGAAAGATTGAGTGGTTGTTCACGTATTACGATTAAATGACTGGATTGGCAGACACCGGAGACAATGAGTGAGCAAAGGACTGGAAACCATGAAGAGAGCGAATTGGATTGGGGCGTTGCTGGTAAGCAGCGCCGTGTGCGGACAGGCGCAATTGGCGGACTCGCCGGCCGTGCCGGGTGTGGGAACCAACGCCGCAAGTCAGGTGGGAGGGGAGTCCGCTGGGTGGGCGGGATTCGCCAACCCAGAGGGGACGAATGCACTTGCCGGGGACATGACCGCCATGCAGGAACGGCTGGCCCCGGTGGACGCCACGCCGTTCACGGCGTTGCCGGCGAGAAACCCGGAAGTCCTGAATGCCGAACGAACCCGCCTGGCAGCGGGCCGGCAGGCGCGGGCAGAAGCCGCCGCCGCCCGGAACGCCGCGCCGCGGATTGAACTCGCTGAAGATGGGGCGATTGCCCGGACGGGGCCGCATACCGTGGCGTTCGCCGCCAACGCCCGCACGGCGGGGGCGATCAGCCAGTTGCGTTCGGCACGGGGAATGAGCGGAGGGGTCGCCCCGGGTGCGCCG
>CAYJNU010000053.1:0-1872 GCA_964371005.1 uncultured Verrucomicrobiota bacterium
TGAAGGATGGCCATCACCTCGATGCGCGCCCGTGGGTCCAGACCGCTGGCCGGTTCGTCGAGCAGCAGAACCTGCGGGTCGTGGATCAGCACGCGCGCCAGGCCGAGCCGTTGTTGCATGCCGCGGCTCAACGCGCCAATCAGCGACCCCTTCTTCTCGCTCAGCCCTACCAGTTCGAGGACGTCGTTCACGGTCTTTTCGCGTTGGGCTGCCGGGATGCGATAGCACGCGCCGAAGAAGTCCAGATACTCCGTCACTTCCATGTCCTTGTACACCCCGAAGAAGTCCGGCATGTAACCGATGACATGGCGCACGGCGTCGGCATCTCTGACGACGTCGTGCCCGAGGATGCTGGCGGTGCCCGCGGTGGGCGCAAGGAACGTGGCGAGGATGCGTAGCGTGGTGGTCTTGCCCGCGCCGTTCGAGCCGATGAAGCCGAACAGGTCGCCTTTGTAAACCGTCAGGTCGAGCCCGTAGAGCGCGGCCAGGTTTCCGAACATGCGTGTGAGGCCAAAGGTCTGAACCGCGATGGCTGGAGGAGTGGCTGGTGTCATGGATGTTTGGGAGCTGAGGTCTGGAGTCCTGAATGGAAAGTGGTGCTGGTACGGCGCCGAAGCCGTTTGGTTTGCGCGCCAGCGTTTTGGAGTGCGCCAGCCCCCTGGCGCTTTCGGGGTCTGGACAAGTTCGCGCCGCACCGCCAGAGCGGCGGAGGGCCGCCGCACTCCAAGACGCTGGCGCGAGCTGGCGGGGCGCTGGTTGAGTGCATCGTCTAGTTCTCTTCGTTGACCGGGGTGGCGATACGGTAAAGCGTGTCGCGATGGCTGCGCCTGGGGTTGAACTGATTGAGCGGTGCGACGGGCGCGGAATCAGCGGCCCAAGCAAGCAGGACGGCCTGGCCGCGGTTGACGAGCGGCGAAAGATCCAGGCCCGGTGGAGCGATGAACGTAGCGCCGTAATTCTGGCCGCGCCCGAGCGCCGACATGAAGGTGGCTACCTGGCTGGCTTCGGCTGGGTTGTCAATCCACGCACTCGTGCCCAGCGCCCGCTGTCGTGACTGGGCCGCGTTCTGGAATCCGCCGGCGAAGGGCGAAACCCAATCCCGCAGGTTCCTGCCTTTGATGATGTTCAATGAGACCGTCTTCGTCTGTTTCGCCGGAAGGTCGCCGAGTTCGAAAACCTTGCCCGCGATGGCGACTCGCGCGCTGGTCAAGGCGCGGTCCAGCCGGTTTTCGACCGTCGCCTCCCAGCCATCGAAACGCGCGGTCACGCGGAGGGTGAGCGGCGGCGGCGAGGATTCCCACCAGTCGTTGACATAAAGCTGGCTGGTCCACACCGGTACGAAGAGTTCCGCCTTAAAGTTGTCGCCGGTTTGCAGCACGGCACTGCGATCGTCCACCTCGCTGCCGCCCCAACTGCCGCGGAATTCCCCGCGCAGCGAGGCGAACTGCTGTTTGCTTTCCGCCCGGTAGGTGGCGTTCACCGGCGAATAGACCGAGGCGAACGTGCGTCCGCGCAGTTCGGCGCGTTCGCCGGCGGGCAGCACGTCCACGATGTGCAACTCGTTCCACTCGGTTTCGCCGGCGCGCAGTTTGTAGCCGATGAAATAGATCAGCAGCGAGAACAGCGCGACGTAGCAGGGGAACGTGATCCAGGTGAGCATCGGGCGGTTGATCTTCCTGAGCCACCAACGGTCGAACGGGCCGATGATCAACAGGTAAACAACGAGCAACAGCAGCAGCCAGGGCACCGGCAGCTTGCGCACCTGCCGGCTGTCCACCATCGCGCCAAACAGCCCGTCCGCACTCCAGCCGCCATATTGCTGGTAATTCGACGATTGATAGAGCGACTGCGGAATCTCGGTGAGCTTTGACC
>CAYJNU010000053.1:1882-25196 GCA_964371005.1 uncultured Verrucomicrobiota bacterium
CGATCGCACCGGCTCGCGTTCCGGACTGAACAATAGCGCTGTGACGCGCCCGCGTCCGCGGGTGGCGGTAACGATGAGAGGTTTGCCTTCCGAACTGACGATCACCTGGCCGTCTTTGAGTTTCCCGGTGGCCACTTGCAGGGCTTCCGCTTCAAACGTGTCGTCTGCGGGCAGCGTGGCGAACGCGTTGGTGAGCGTGACGGTCGTGCGATTGGCGGACCTCCCACTCACGGTCGGCACGCTGACCGTTGTGTGCCCTTCGGGTTGGTCCGCGCGAAGCCAGCTTTGGAGTTCGCCGTGGGCCGCAACCGTGGCCACGGTTTGCAGTTCGCAGGGGAAAACGCTGCGCAGCCAGCCAGCCGCGCTCACTTCGCTGATTTCCTCGACCGCCACGATGAGGTGTCCGCCGCCACGTAGCCAATCCAGGAGGGCGCGGATCTGGCCGACACCGAATTCGCCCGCGCGGCTGGAATTGAGATAGAGCGCGTCGAGCCCTTCGAGCACGAGCGGGTTGTCCGGGAAGATGGCGGGTTGCCAGCGGGCGACGGCGGGTTGCACGTCCTGTTGTTGCACCAGCGGCGGGCGCAGAACTGGCAGTCCCCCGGCAGTGCGGGGCACGCCGGCGATCAGTGGCGTCTCCCAACCAAGCTGCCGCCGTGGACGCACGTCCAACCGTTCTGCACGCACCTTGCCGCGGCTGTCGCGCAGGCGCGCGTCCCACGAGCCCAGATTCCGCGAGGAACAGAAAGCTGGAATGGTGATCCGCTTCAGCGTCCCGGTGGGGAGTTCGATCGTGGTGCGGCGCGTTTGGCTTTGGTTGTAGCTGCTGCCGGTGATCTCGATGACGCCGTTGAATGATCCGCCATCATTCTTCAGCTCGCACACGACCGGAAACCAGCTCGCTTCCTGCACGATGCCGTCATGGCCGAGGAAGACGTCGAACTGGAGCGTGGCGGGCGAGTCCAGGGCAGGAGCGACCGCTGGCAGGAAGATGAGAGCAGAGAGATAAATACGCAAACCCGCCCTTTGGCCGGCGCGAACGACAGAATTCAGAGTTCCCACCATGGTTTTCTCCAGCACAGATTGCGCGTGCATATAAGCAGACCGGCGCCGCTTGGCAATGTTCAAATACAGCCGGCGGCCATGGCGGGCTGGCTCATTTGCGTTGCACACAGGCGGACGAGGCGACACTCTGGTTTCCAATGGAATTGCGCCGTCGTAACAGTTGGACTGCGTGCCCGCTGGCGAGTTGTCGAATAGGGCTGTGTAGGTGGCTACTCGTGGTGTTTGCGGTCGCGGACTGCTCGGGTGCGCCGCGGTTGGACAAGTCAGTCATTTACGCGCCGTTACTGGCCAAATCCAGCGCGCCCATTCATCTGCGCCCCGGCCCACATTTGTTTCTCGACGAATACCTCATCGAATCGAGCAGCAACGTGGTCCGGCGGGTGAACGTGCCGCGGCGGGATTACGCCATTCCCAATCCGATCGTCACCGGCAAGGAGGACGCCTGCTTTCAACCGTACCTCACGGTGTTGCGCGATGACGCGACCGGCCGTTTTCGGATGTGGTATGGCGCGCATACCGAGGACTTCAATCCAAACCGATCACACCTCGGCTACCTCGAATCCGACGATGGCATCCACTGGCGTCGGCCGCATCGAGTGCTTGATGATCCGGCGCCGATTCAATTCGGGGTTAGCATCCTGGATGACGGCCCGGGATTTGCCCCGGCTTCGCAGCGTTTCAAGTACGCCTGGTATCACGGGACGGGCCTGAAAATCGCCGCGTCTCCGGACGGCTTGAGTTGGACGCCCCTCACGCCGGGAGTGGTCCTGCCCCATAGCCATGACATCAACGGCCTGCACTGGGACGCCTTGCGCCAACATTACGTGGCCACCGTCTCATGCTACGAATCGGGAGCCGCTTGGTCGGGCAAGCGGCGCATCACGGCCCAGAGTGTCAGCACAAACTTGTTGAGCTGGAGTGAGCCGTGGCTGGTGCTGGCGCCGAACGATAAGCGCGACGAGGGAGATACCCAGTTCTACGCCATGGATGGCTACCTGACACGGGGCGAACTCATCATCGGGATGGTGAAGGTGCTCCGCGATGATTTGAAGGCCGAGCAACCGCCGGTTCCACGAGACGCTTACGGCATCGGTTACACCACGCTGGCCTGGACGCGGGATGGTGCGCACTGGACGCGGGATCCGGCAAAGTTCCTTGACCGGAATCCACAACCCGGCGCGTGGGATCACGCTCACGCTTGGATTGACGAACAGTTGTTGGTGGGGGATGAGGTTTTCCTCTACTACGCCGGATACCGGAGCGGCCACAAGGTGAACCGCTTTGAAGAGCGCCAGATCGGATTGCTGAAGATGCAGCGGGATCGCTACGTGGCGCGCGAAGCCACTGAAGGCCTGCTGCGAACGCCGCTGCTTTGCCTTCATGGTTCCAGATTGACGCTCAATGTCGAAGCGCCCAAAGGAACGGTTCGTGTGCAGGTTTTGGATGAACGTGGCCGGGCGGTCTCGGGATTTGCCTTTGCCGACTGCAAACCTGTGGTGGGCGATGGTCTTGACTTGCCCGTGCGCTGGCGACGTTCACTTGCGAGAATCGGAGCGAGACCGGTGCGCCTGGAGTTCTCGCTCCGCGATGCGCGGCTGTTTGCTCTCGGCCTGGCAACCGAGTGATGGCCAAAGTCGCGCCCTCCCCGCGGCGATTCCCACGCGCGGGCAAAGGCTCATCGCGTGCTCACCTTCACCGTCGGCAGCTCGCTGGGGAAGTTGCCTTCAAAGAACTCGCGCATCGGGCCGCCGAACATCGCCAGGCGCACGCTGCCCCAAGTCTGCTGGTCGCCCGTGGCGTAGAAGAGGTAGGTGTTGCCTTCGTACTCGAAGAGGTCCACGTCCGAGTTATTCACGCCTTCGCCCGGGCTGGCTTCGAGGATCGGATTGAACGGACTGAGTTCCCATGCGACGAGGTCTTTCGAGCGGGCGAGGAACGGCACCCAACCCTTGTGGCCCGGCACAGCCGCATGCAGGTAGATGACGTAGTAGAAAGGCGCGACGTAGCGGATCACCGGGCAGGCGCTGTATTCGCCACCGAGGCCGGTGAAGGTCAGCCCGTCGAGCTTCTGCCACTGGGCCAAGTCTTTCGAGCGCGCAAACTTGAAGCAGAACATCACGGGCTTGTCGGATTCGTAGGCCATGAGGAAACCTTGGTCGTCGCGGCAGACCGAGGCGTTGAACAGGTGTTCACCCGGTGCTTGAGGAATCGCCAACTCGCGCTTCCACGTTTTCAAGTCGGTGGTCGAAAACCGGTAGAGGCTCTGAAACCAATCCCGGTTCGTGCCTTCGCTGGCGAAGACGTTCAACTCCGGGCCGTTCACGAAGGCGTTGGCGAAGGAATGCCCCTCGCCAAACCGCGCCACCTCGCCGCCCGTCGCCAGGTCCTGGATGTAGAGATACATGCTCCGCGTGTACTCGTCGGTCTTGTTCTTCGTGTCGTCGCGGCGATTGAGGACCAGGAGCGGACGACCGTTGAAGACGATGGGGGTGTTTTCCATCGCGTTTGGGCCGATGGCGACCGGTAGCTTTGTGAGACGTGGGCGGGCAGTCGCACTGGCTTGAAACCGCGGAGGAAGCAGGTCGTTGAACGCCTCCACCGGCCAGAAGCGCAGACGCTCGAAGCCCTTCGGCACGGGTTGGCGGTATTGAACGTAGGCGCGGTTTGTTCCCTTGGTCGAGTAGGAGAACATGTCGTCGTTGCGCGCGCCGAGCGCCTTGTAGCCCATGACCGTGCAATCCTCGAAATCCACGTGGAGGAACTTGCCCGCGAGATCGCTATAGACCGCGCCGGTGGCCGGCGTGCCGTGCGGTTGCGAGAAGTTCACCACGATCAGCCGGCTGCGTTTGAACTCGACGCGCGTGTAGCCCTCGAACTTTGGATAGCCGACTTGCAGCGCGTTGTCTGGCCCGACCAACGTGCAATCCTCGAACACGGCATCCGGCGTGGCAGGCATGGACTTGTTGTGGGCGCGGACGTAAACGGCGCCGGCATCGCCCCACACATCCAGGCACATGAAGTAACAGCGCCGGAAAAGAACAGGTTCGTTCGGTCGCCCGACATGCGCCATCACGCACGCGCCCGCGAAGCGCCCGAGGCCCACGCAATCCTCCACGATGGCCGAGAAGGCGACGCCTTCCTGGCAGGTCATGTCCCAGCCCACGCCACCTTCCGAGCCAGTGCAATAGAGACGGCGGAAAGTCCAGCGATCCCAGCCCGCCGCCGAATACGACGGATCGCACCGCCACGGTTGCCACCAATCCACACTCTTGAGCCCGGTTTCCGCTTCCGGATTGCCGTTGGTCAAGACCATGAAAGTTGGATTGCCCGTGCCGGCCTTCGGGTTCGTGCGCACGACAGTGAGCGGCGCGCCAGAATCAATCACCACCCAGCCCTTCGCGCCGGAGCCTAGGCTGCCGTCCCAATCACCTTCGATCACGTTGTAAGCGCCGGCCGCGCCTTTGTGTTTCGAGTCGAGATTCGCTTCCGCGTACGTGTCGGGGCGGATGACGACGCGATGTCCGCCCAGGTCGTCCGGCACGGCGTCCAACGCAGCCTGGATGGTCTGGAAGGCCGCGCGCCAACTGCGGCCATCCGAGTTGTCGCCAAGCTTGGAGACATAGAGCGTCAGACCTTGGTGCGCTTGGGAAGGGGGCGCGTCACTGTTTTGCGCGGCCCAGACGCCAAAGGATGCCAAACCTGCCAGAATGATAAACCAAAGGTCCCGCTTCATGGAACCCAGTCTATGCGTGGAGGCTTGGGCCAAGTCGAGGCGAGAGTTGGCTTTTCGCGTTGCTTCGCGCGTGACGTTCTCGGACTGTTCCGCATGGTCAACTCTTCACGACACGCGAGATTCCTGAGTGTTGCCATGGGTGTCTCGGCCGCGCTCACAATCTTCGCAAGCGGGGTGCGCGCGGGCGGAATGCAACTCGGCTACATCTTCATGCCGCTCACCACGATTCTGATCCTGCTCCTGGCGGCGACTGCGCCAGCCGCGGGCGCGCCTCGCTACAAGCGGAGCGTGGTTGCCGGCTTGGCATTCTCGCTCGCGGGCGACGTGTTGCTGATGCTGCCGCGCGACCTCTTCCTCGCCGGCTTGAGCGCGTTCCTATTGGCGCACGTTTGCTACTTCGTTGCGTTCACTTCGGACTCCCGGTTGGCCGCCAGACGACTGCCGTTTTTGTTCTGGGGCGTGGTAGGTGCGTGCGTGTTGGTCGGGCTTTGGCCTCGCGTCCCGCCGGCGCTGCGGATCCCGGTGCTGGTCTATGCCGTCGTCATCCTGAGCATGGCGGCCCAGGCGGTGTGCCGTGCCTTGGCGGTGCGCAACCAACCGGCGGTTCTAGCCGCCGTGGGCGCGACGCTTTTTGTGGCCTCGGACACGTTGCTCGCCGTGAGCAAGTTCGGTGGCGCGCTGCCGGCTTCGCGGCTGCTGGTGCTCGGAACGTACTTCGCCGCGCAATGGCTGATCGCGGTCTCTGTGCAGTCGCAACGGCCAGTTTGTCCGCGAGAAACCTGACTTGATCCGCCGGCGCCGGGCGCAAGCCCGTCGCCTACGCACTGGGGTTGGCGAAATCAACAGCTCCCGCTTCCAGCCTGAATCACGACCCACGGTCCGGGTGATTCGAATGAGGCAATCGACCGGCGTGCTGCCAGGCCAAACCAAGGGGTGGACGGAGGAAAGTGCTAAACGTTCTGTGTGGGTTGGTGTAGTGTAAAGCCGAAGCGAGCTATTATGAGCAGCAAATCAGACGCGGCGCGCGCCGAACTTGAAGGACTGCGCCTGGAACTCAGCCCCGCGCGGTTTCTCGCCATCCTCAAGCAGGGCGACGCTCATCTCACCCAACTGTTCCTCGAGGCCGGCATGAGCGCCGACACGAAGGACGCCGAAGGCACGCCGGCACTCATTTATGCGGCGCGGACCAGGCACGTGGACATCGTCAGGCTACTGCTCGAAAAGGGAGCGGATGTGAATGCGAAGGATGAGGAAGAGGAAAAGACGATTTTGATGTACGCGGCGGACAAGGGGCTACCGGAGATCGCCGGACTCGCGCTGGACAAAGGGGCGAAAGTCAACGCGAAGGAGTCCGTCCTCGGCTACTCCGCCCTCGCCTTCGCCGCCGCGAGCGGTCATCTGGACATTGTGAGATTGCTGGTGGAAAAAGGCG
This sequence comes from uncultured Verrucomicrobiota bacterium, assembly GCA_964371005.1. Classification (GTDB taxonomy): domain Bacteria; phylum Verrucomicrobiota; class Verrucomicrobiia; order Limisphaerales; family MWDV01; genus MWDV01. The sequence continues at coordinate 8,113 of CAYJNU010000053.1, forward strand.
CGGACGTGAACGCCGAAGCCACCGGCCAGACCCCGTTGATGTTGGCGACGGTCAGCGGGCACACCGACGTCGTGCGCTATCTGCTGGAAAAAGGCGCAGACGCCAATGCCCAAGACAACATGGAGCACACCGCGCTCATGATGGCCTCCTTCCAGGGCGATGAGGAGTTGGTGCAAATCCTCAGGAAAGCCGGGGCGAGTGACTTGATGCTCGCCGCGCACGAAGGCGATCTGGACCGCGTCACGGCGCTGCTGAAGGCCGGCGCCAATGCCAACCTCAAGACCAGCCGGGACAACACGCCGCTCATGATCGCCGTGACCCGGGGACATCTCGATGTTGCGAAACTCCTCATCAGAAACGGGGCGGACGTGAACATGGTGAACAAGCTGGGCAAAACCGCTTTGACGCTCGCCATGGAAAGAGACCTTGGCGATCTGGTGAAAGTCCTCCTGGAAAAAGGCGCGGACGCCAACCTCAAGGACAATCTCGAAAACAAGACGCTGCTGATGGAAGCGGCCGAAAAGGGTTACACGGATGTCGTAAGTCTCCTGCTGGAGAAAGGCGCGCCGATCAACGCAACCGAGGAGATATTTGGCCGGACGGCACTCATGTTCGCCGCCTCCAATGGTCACGCGGAAACCGTGAAGGCCTTGCTGGAGAAGGGGGCGGATCGGAACGCGGTCACCTCCACGAGCAAGACAGCGCTCGCCTTCGCGACGGAAGGGAACCACACGGCGGCGGTGGCACTCCTGTCGGCGGCGGGCCCTGAAGAAACCTGATCCTCATTTGCTCCCGGCCAGGATTCCGCCCTGACTCGCGTTGGTCACCAGCTCCCGGCAACCCCCGCCCGCCAGCCGCTGAGGCCGTGTTTCACACGGGTTGAAGGTCTGCTTGGCGCGTTGGTTCGCATGAGCGTTCCGGCGCTTCAGGCGACCCTGCCAAGGCAATCTGCGGCGAAACCCTCGACAACTTGCCGCGCGCGGCCATTGAGTTGATCGAGCGGTCGAACGCGGAAATGCCCGGCCATGCGAATGCGCCAGGGAGCACCAGACGCCACGGCCATTGAAGGCTTGGCTGTTGGCACAGTAATCACCCGGGGTAGAGTTCTTTCCCTGATGGTAAACTCGCAAATGCCGGCCACAGCGACCGCAAGTGGCCAGCCCTTGCAGCAGCGCCGATCCTTCTCGAGCAAGGCCAGCGGCTTGCTCGGGACCGGGGCGGCAGTTGGTAGCCAAACGGGTTTGGTTCATTTCAAAGGTGGCCCAGTCAATGAAGCCGGGATGGTGGTCGCGGATGAGAACGGGCCATTGGTCCATCGGCAGAAGCCGCGCTCGTTTGCGGACGCGTCCGGTTTCATCGACGGAGCGTTCACAGCGGCTTTTACCATAGGCGTAAGCCCCTACATAGACGGGATTGCTCAGGACCGAATGGAGGGCGACGTAAGTGGGCTTGACCCAAAGGATCTGCCCATTGGGACACTGGTGCGTGAAGAGTAACCCCTCGGCTTTAAACCAAAGCCACACTTGGCGAGCCGAGCCGAGTTCAGCAAACTTTTCGAACACAGTGCGAATAGCTCCGGTCAGGGACTGGTCGGGATGAAAGATCACTTGGCCTTCGGCTTCACCCCAGAGCAGTCCCACGGGCAGACCGCGGCGCAGTTCGCCTCGTTTGGCTTTATTACCAAGGGCGCCGTTGAGGCGCAGGCGGAGCACGTGCAGTTCGGCTTCGGCCATGGCGCCTTTGAGCCCGAGCAAGAGGCGGTCTTTAAACAGTCCTGGATGATAGAGGCCGTCCAGATCGCCGATGAGCGTGTCGGTCACGCCACACAACTCCAACAGCCGATACCATTCGGCATTGTTGCGCGCGATGCGAGAGGCTTCCAAGCAGAGGATGATCCCGACTTGGCCCATGGCGACCTCGTGGGTCATTTGTGTAAACCCATTTCGAGTGACGACGCCTGAGCCGCTCTGAGCGAGGTCTTCGTCCATGATTTTGATCTGCAGTTTTGACCAACCGAGTTGCACGGCGCGCTCGCTCAACTGGTACTGGCGCTGCGTCGACTCGCGATTGACGAGCACCTGACTGGCTGAGGATTGACGGATGTAGACATAGGCCCTGCGCCGCAGATGCGTGTCTTGGATTGTGGGATTATCGCTCATGAGGTTCGGGTGGGGTTGAGGGAAGAGGAGGATCCTGGACCAGTCTGAGAATGAGTGGGGCCAGATGATCGACCAGACGGTTCCGTTGTTGAGGCGTGGAGCGCAGAGCCTCATCCGACTCCACCGGTCTATCAACAACTCACGCCGGCTACGAGCAACGCAATCAGGGGACGTTTCATGCGGGACAGCGTATGCCTCCGGTCTCCGGCGGCAAGGACGACTTGGCTGAATGAAATGACCAACGACAGGTTGGGCGGCGGACTTCCGCCAGTCAGCAACAGGAACAAGGCTAGGCCTGGTTTCAGAACCGGCGCGACATGTTCAGCGAGGTTGACGTGGGGGGCGCCCCGCTGACGTTCCCGGTTTTTGTTCCGCGTCCTTCTTCGGGGAGCTGGCTTCTTTCGCCGGCCTGTTCGCCTCGACTTGCCCCGCTGCTCGCGTGCTCTCCTTTGGGGAGACCATCGGTTTCCGAGGTGGCACTGCTGCGGGGCGAGTGGCCGGTGTGCTGGGAGCAGCCGTCGGCGCAGGGCCGACCTTCGCCGGCGGTTTCACTTCTTGTGTCGCCCTTGGCCGGGGCTCGCCTCGCGACCTGGGTGCAACCAGTTGGGGCGTGGTAGCGTCTCGCCGCTCGACTGTCGGACTGGGACGTGTCTCATTCCGCGGGGACGGATTCGGAGTCGCCACTGGTTTTACGGCTGGGGCGGGCTGCGGTTGTCGGGCAGTGGGTCTTGCCGTGGGAATCGCACGCGATTCAGGTCTCGGCGCAGGGGCGATAGCCGGGAGGACAACTGGCTTCGGGGCTGTCGCGCCCTGCTTTGTTTCCGCACGCTTGGCGGGCTTTGTTTGCGATTGCGGGGGCGGGGGCTGGGGGCGTGTTGCGGCGGGAGCCGGCGGCGTTGGTCGCGTCCGCGGCGTCACGGGCTGAGGAGTGACCGTCGCGGGCTTTGCGAACGCGGGAGCAGGTGCGGTGGGCCGGACTTCGCGAGGAACTAACGCGGGTGCGGGCGACTGCGTGGGTGCTGGTTGTGCGACAGGCCGAATCGCCGGTTGCGCTCGTCTTGCGGCGGTCGGGATGCCGCGCTCGCGGGCGACCACGGTGGTTTCTTCCCGGCGACGGAATTCATGCGCCGGGACGGCTTGCACTTTGCGTCCGCTCTCCCGCTCGATGACTTCGGGCCGGGGGCCTTCGTTGATCATGGTTTTGTTCACGACCTTCACGTTGGTGATGTTGACCGTCTTGTTGATGATCGTGGTGTTGTTCACCACCACGGTCTTGGGCCGCACGGGTTCGAGCATATGCCGGTGCTCCACGAACACGAACGCGCGCGAGGCAAACGCCGGTTCGTAATTCACCGCGCCGATGCTCACGCCAATCGCCACGGACGGTCGCAGCGGCGCCCAGCCGACGTAGCCGCCGCCTTCCCGCCAGGCAACCCATGCCGGCGCCCATTGCGTCTGTGGCAGCCACACCCAGCCGAACTCCGCCTGCCAGTCCCAGCGCCCGTAATGGTAGGTGGCCCAGCCCCACGGCTCCTCGCTGGCCCAGTACCAGCCCGCGTCCGTCCGCTGCCAGTAGCCGTTGACGTACGGACGCCAACCCGCCTCGACACGCGCCGGCACCCAGCAACGCCCGTAAGAACCGACCACGACCCAGCGCCCGTACGGGGCGAGCGGCTCGTAAAAATCAGTCGCCGACTGGATGACCACGACGGGCGGTTGCTCCGCGGGCGGCACCACGACCACCGGTGGCGGCGGCTGGACAACTGGCGGCGGCGCGGGCACATACACCGTGCGCGTGTGTTGGTGAACGACCTGGGTGCGGCAGCCGGTAAGGACGATGGCCAAGGTACTGCAAACCACCAACCCGGTCCGGGCGACTAAACGTTTCATAGCATTCATAATCTGCTCCCGCTGTGATGACTTTGCCGTCATGCGCATGGGACGGTGACGAGCAGCGGTTCATTCAGCTTCGCAGCGCAACTTTTGCTGATGATTCATTGAATAAACTGTGGGTGCAATAACAGGATTGCACTCCAGCCGGACCGGCGGCCGTGGTGCCACCGGCACGAACACCGGCGAGGAGTGACCCTCGGGTCTCGCCAAACACATTGCGGATTGCGTTGGCGGGGGCGATTCGCGAGGCTCGAGTCGCTGGTGCGCAAGCGAAACTCCGCTCGCGCGCCCAACTCGGCAAATGAAACCACAGCCCCATTCCGCCGACCAGTTCGGTCCGCAACGCGACTTCTGGTGGCACCGCGACTTTCTCGATCTCATGGCCACGCGCTGGCGACTGCGCGAGGCCGCTTCGCTGGCCGACATCGGGTGCGGGCAGGGACATTGGTCGCGTTTGCTCTACCCGTATTTGCGGGCGCCCGCCCGGTTGACCGGCGTTGACCGCGAGCCGCAGTGGGTGGCCGAGGCCGCGCAAAATTTCCGCCGCGCCTTTCCGCACGCGGCTCCGGACCAGGTCACGTTTATCGAAGGAGACGCCACCGAGCTTCCGCTCCCGGACAACGCGTTCGACGCCGTCACCTGCCAGACCGTGCTCATGCACCTGGCGCGGCCCAGAGAGGCGCTGCGCGAAATGCTCCGTATCTTGCGCCCTGGCGGACTGCTGGTCTGCGTCGAGCCGAACAACCTGTGGAACTACCTGGCCTTTACCTCGCTGACCTCCGCCGAACCGGTCGAAACCCTCGTGCGTCGGTTCGAGTTTTGGCTGCGCTACCATCGCGGCATGATCGTCGCCGGCCAGGGCAACCACACCCTCGGCGATCTGCTCCCTGGTTGGTTCGCCGCGGAGGGGTTGACCGAAATTGCCGTGCATCAATCCGACCGTGCCGCCTCGCTCTTTCCGCCCTACGACAGCGCGGCGCAGCAGGCCCTCCTCGAACAGGAGCAAGAGTCGGAGAGTTCAGCCACCGGACCTTGGGATCGCGAAGCGGTGCGCCGTAGCGTTTTGGGCGGCGGTGGCAGCGTGGAATTCTTCGAGTGCGGCTTTGACGAGTTGATCAACAAGTTCGCGCAGGAACAAGAAGCCATTCGCGCCGGCACGTTTCACGCCGCAGGCGGCGGCATGACCTACCTCGTGTCTGGTCGGAAATGTGGCGCGTGATTCCTCGGCAATTCACACGTGGAACTCACAGGTGACCAGGAAGGCACAGGAATTCTGCCCAGCGCTCTTGAGTTCGACCTTGCCGCCCAACGCGCCCGCTGACATTTTCCGCGCATGAATGCGAATCGTCGCTTCGCTCGCACCTTGATCGTCGCCTTGTGGTTTTGCGCTTCCCCTCTGGCGGCGGAAGACAAATCCACGGACGTCAACGCCGCCTGGCTCGCCGAGCATTACACCAAATACGAGCATCGCATCCCGATGCGCGACGGCGTCCGGCTGTTCACGCGGGTCTATGTGCCGAAGGACGATTCGCAGGCGTGGCCGATCCTGCTCACGCGCACGCCTTACGGGTTGAAGCCGTATGGCTCGGACAACTACACCGACCCTTCCGGCTCTTTCCAGACGCTGGCGAAGGACACGTTCATCCTCGCCACGCAGGATGTGCGCGGGCGCAACGGCTCGGAAGGCGAGTTCATGAACGTGCGCCCGTTCAATCCGAAGAAGGGCCCGAACGACGCCGACGAAAGCACGGACGCTTGGGACACGATTGATTGGCTGGTGAAGAATGTGCCGCGCAACAGCGGCAAGGTCGGGTTGTTCGGCATCTCCTATCCCGGATTTTTCACCTCCATGGGGATGATTGACACCCACCCAGCGCTGAAGGCAGCGTCGCCGCAGGCACCCATCACCGACTGGTTCATGGGCGATGACATCCATCATAACGGCGCTTTCTTCCTGTCGCAGAATTTCGGATTTGCCTACCGGTTTTGGCAGAAACTTGAAGACCCGTTGCACGAGTCGCCGAGGGATTTCAACTATGGGACGCCGGACGGCTACGACTTCTTTCTGCGCATGGGCCCGCTCGCCAACACGGAAACAGTCCTGCTCAAAGGTCGTGCGCCAGAATGGACCGAGTTCCTCGAACACCCGACTTATGATGATTTCTGGAAGGCGCGGAACATCCGACCGCATCTCAAGAATGTCCGCTGCGCGGTGCTGACAGTGGGCGGTTGGTTCGACGCGGAAGACTTGTTTGGGGCGCTGGAGACGTATCGTTGGACCGAACGGCAGAATCCCGGCATCACGAACCTGCTGGTCATGGGGCCGTGGGCGCACGGCGATTGGGGGCGCGGCACCGGCGACAAGCTTGGCCCGGTCAGCTTCCATGCAAAGACTTCGGAGTATTATCAGGAGAAGATCGAACTGCCTTTCTTCCGCCGCTTCCTGAAGGGTGACACGAACACCACGCTCGCGGAGGCGCAGGTCTTCGAGACCGGCACCGATCAATGGCGACGCTTCGATGCCTGGCCGCCAAAGCAGGCGACTGCGCGCACGCTCTACTTGCGGTCGGGCGGTGGGCTGGCATTCGCACCTCCCTCCGATCAGGCGAATGCCTTCGACGAATACGTGAGCGACCCGGCCAAGCCGGTGCCGTACACAAACGACAAGTCCACCGGCTACCCCCGCGCATATCCCCTCGAAGACCAACGCTTCGTGGCGTCGCGACCGGATGTGCTCGCGTATGAGACGGAACCCTTGGAAGAGGACTTGACGATGGCCGGTCCTCTCCAGGCCACGCTGCACGTCTCCACCACGGGCACGGATGCCGACTGGGTGGTGAAGCTGATTGACGTTTACCCCGGCGACTTTCCGAATCCCGATCCCAACCCGGCTGACCTGAAGATGGGCGGCTATCAGCAACTCGTTCGCGGGGACGTCTTTCGCGGCAAGTTCCGATACAACTTCGAGAAGCCGGAGCCGTTCGAGCCGGGCAAGGTGACGAAGATTGAGTTCACGCTTCCGGACATCTGCCATTCGTTCCGCCGCGGCCATCGCGTGATGGTGCAGGTGCAAAGCTCGTGGTTCCCGCTGGTGGATCGCAATCCGCAGAAGTTTGTGAACATCCCAACGGCGAAGGCGGAGGATTTCCAGAAGGCGACGCACCGCGTCTATCGCACCGTCAACGCAGCCTCATCCCTGACTGTGCCGGTTCTGCCTGCCGACCTGCCGGCGCCGAGCCGGAACTGATTCATGAACTCCGCGACCGTGATCCGGACTATATTCCTCGGGGCGATGCTTCTCGCCGACGTGCCGGCTCCCGCTGCCTCGACCGACCGAATTGTCGTTCACCCTGAAGACACGGGTGAGGCGCTGGTCAATCCGGGCATGGGCTGGACGCTGCATTTCTTCTCGAACCTCCTGGAGAACTACGGCTCGAAGCTGGAGCCCAGTGACACGCTGGACGACTGGCCCGGCCTCTCGGTGATTTACCTGCGCGTGCCGTGGGCATTCCTCGAACCGAAGGAAGGCGAGTTCAACTGGACGTTACTCGACACGCCCGCGCAACGGTGGATCGCCAAGGGGAAACGCATCGCCATCCGCGTGACCTGCTCGGAGAACTGGATGCGCCATGCCACGCCGGAATGGGTCAAGGCCGCGGGCGCGAAAGGCGTGGAATATCAGTTCGGCGCCGGCCCGAAGCCGGGCGGCCCCCTCTGGGATCCGGATTATCTCGATCCGGTCTTCTTGCAGAAGCTGGAGAACTTCCTCACGGCAATGGCGCGGCGCTACGACGGAAACCCGAACGTGGCGTTCCTGGACATCGGCACGTTTGGCCTTTGGGGCGAAGGCCACACGTTGATGAGCAGCACGCTGACCGACGCACAAAACTTGGTAGCCGCGCAACGGCACATTGATCTTCACGTGAAGGTGTTCAAGAAGACGCTGCTCTGCATCAGCGACGATGTGGCGGGCCACGACAAGCCGGGCCGCGATTTCCCGATCATGGACTACGCCCGCGCCCGCGGCGTCACGATGCGCGATGACAGCATCCTGGTGCAACCGCCGCCGCGCTCGTGGTACCACGCCGGGATGGCGGAAGCGTTCTGGCCCACCTTGCCGGTGATTCTGGAGCACGAGCACTACGGCGGCTCCAAGCAGCGTGGCGCATGGGGCGATGGTTCGCTCCTGCTCAAAGCGGTCGAGGATTACCACGCCAGCTACCTCTCGATTCACTGGTGGCCGCGCGAGGAGTTGAACGAGAACCGCGCGTTGATCGAGCGCATCAACCGTCGCTTGGGCTACCGGCTCCAACTCCGTGAGATCAACTGGCCCGCCGAGGTCGCATTAGGCGAGGCGTTCACGGTCAAGACACACTGGGCGAACGCAGGAGTGGCGCCCTGTTACGACGGCGGTTTCTGGACGCTGACGCTGAAAGACGCCAAGGGCGGCATCGTGTCCGTGAACGTGGCTGAGGATTTCAACCTGCGACAACTCAAGCCTGCCGAGTCCGGCAAGGCGGAAACCACGGAATCGTCCGCCCAATTCGTCGTCGGCCGTGGTTTCGCTGATCCGATTGGCCGGTTCGCGCCCGCAACAAAAGCCGGTACGTATGACGTCTTCGTGTCAGTGGGTTCGCGCGACGGGACGCCCGCTATCGCCCTGCCACTAACAAGCGACGATGGCCAGCGCCGGTACCGGTTGGGCCAACTGCGCGTCGCGGAGAGGAAATAGTATTTGGCCAAAGGCTGCTGATTCTGAAGAAGGGGGTAGAGGGCGGAGGGCGGCCTCATCGTGCAGATCGCGCACCGCAACCTTGGCTTCACTCGCGGTCTTGAGTTAAGTCCGGCAGGCTCATACCTTCGGCGCGTGAGACTGCTCTTCATCGGCGACATCGTGGGAGAGCCTGGACGCAAGGCGGTCAAGGCTCTGCTCCCGAAGCTGCGCGAGGAACACGCGCTGGATTTCGTCATTGCCAACGGCGAGAACTCCGCCGGTGGCAACGGCATTACCGGCAAGACCGCCGCGGAAATCTTCGCCGCTGGCGTGGATGTCATCACCAGTGGTGACCACATCTGGGACCAAAAGGAAGTCATGGGTCTGCTCCCGACCGAACCTCGGGTGTTGCGCCCGATCAACTACCCGCCTGGCACGGTGGGGCAGGGGAGCGGACTGTTTGAAATCCGAAATCCGAAATCCGAAATCCGAAACGGAGTTTTGATCGCTGTCCTCAACGCGCAGGGGCGCACCTTCATGCCGGCGATCGAGAATCCGTTCCTCGTCGTCCCGCCCGAGATTGAACGACTGCGCGAGCAGACCAAGATCATCTTCGTGGATTTCCACGCCGAGGCCACCTCCGAGAAGATCGCCTTTGCCCGGATGCTGGATGGCAAAGTCAGCGCTGTGGTGGGCACGCACACACACGTCCAGACTGCCGACGAGCAGATCTTTCCCGGCGGCACGGCTTACCTGAGCGACGCTGGCTTCACCGGTCCGCACGAAGGCGTGTTGGGCCGCGAGATCGAGCCGGTCATCAAACGGTTCGTCACGAACCTGCCGCAACGGTTCGAAGTCGCGCGGAACCGGGTCATGCTGCATGGCGTCGTGGTGGAAGTGGACGAAGCGAGCGGCAAGGCGGTTGGGATTTGGCGGGTGTCAGAGGGAGTCGCTTAAGGCCGATGGCGAAGCCAGCCAAATCCCAGTGGGACTTCGGTGAGTTGTTCCCGACGGAGCAAACGCGGCACGTGCTGTCCGTCAGCGAACTCACCACTCAGGTCAAGCGGCTGCTCGAAAAGCAGGTGGGCCAGATTTGGGTGAGCGGCGAGATCACGAACCTCCGCGCGCAGGCCTCGGGGCACGTTTACTTCACGCTTAAGGACGCTGGGGCGCAACTCAGTTGCGTGTTGTTCCGCGGCGGCGGCGTGGCGGCAGGGTTGCGCGAGGCGTTGCAGGACGGCCAGAAAGTCATTCTGCAAGGCGACGTGACGGTCTATGAGGCGCGCGGACAATACCAACTCATCGTACGGGCGGTCGAGTTGCAGGGCATCGGCGCGCTGCAAATCGCCTTCGAGAAGCTCAAACAGAAGCTCGCGGCGGAAGGGTTGTTCGCGCCTGAGCGGAAACGCCCCTTGCCGCGCTTCCCCAAGCGCATCGGACTGGTGACCTCACCCACCGGGGCGGCCATTCGAGACGTGCTCCACGTCGTCCAGCGCCGAAACCCCGCCCTGGAAATCATTCTCGTCCCGTGCCGGGTGCAGGGCGAGGGCGCGGCGGTGGAGATTGCGGCGGCCATCCGGCTGCTGAATAACTTCAACGCTTGTAGCAGCGGACGTCAGTCCGCTCCATCTGAGGGAGTAACACCAAACCCCGCTAACGGCACCGGCGCTTTTCAGAGCGGACTCACGTCCGCTGCTACGGCGTTGGACCTGATTCTCGTCACCCGTGGCGGCGGCAGCCCGGAGGACCTGTGGGCGTTCAATGAGGAAGTGGTGGCCCGCGCCATCTTTGAATCGGAGTTGCCGGTGGTGTCCGCCGTCGGGCACGAGATTGATTTCACCATTAGCGATTTCGTGGCGGACGTTCGTGCCGCCACGCCCAGCGCCGCGGCGGAGATCATCACCGAAGACGTTTTCGCCAGCCGGGAGTTCGTCGTCGAAGCACCGGCGCTGATGGCGCAGCGGGTTCGGCAGCGGCTGGAACGCGAGCGAGAGGACTTCTGCAGCATTGTCGAACGCTTGAACCGTGCCCACCCGCGGCGCCGCTTGAACGAGTGGTTGCAGCGACTCGACGATTTACACTGCAGCCTCCTGCGCGTGGCCAAGCAGCAGGTTCGTGAAGGTCAGGTCGCTTGCCAGAATCTCGTGCGGCGACTAATCCTGGCGCGACCAGCGCTACAGCTTCGCCAGGAGCACGAGTTGCTGAGGCAGCATCAGCACGCGTTGCACGAAGCCGCGCGGCAGCGCTTGCGCGAGGTGCTATATCGGCTGGCCACGGCCCAAGCGCGCCTCCGCCTGCTCGGCCCGGAACAGGTCTTGGGGCGGGGTTACTCCATCACGATGGATGCCGCGACGGGCAGGGTTCTGCGAGATGTCACTGAGGCAGCCGTTGGCCAGCAACTCAGGACCCGCCTCAAGAGCGGCGAGGTGTTGAGCAGGGTCGAGGGCAAACGCTAGCTGACGGAGTCTGGGCCTTGCGACGTTGAGTGTGAGCGACTAGCACCGCGCAGCCCAGGGTTAGCAGTCCCCACGCTGCTGGTTCCGGCACCGGGGCGATAAAGTTCTCAATCGTCAACGCGTGCCACATGGGGTCTTCCGGACCGAGAATGTCAATCCCGGAAGCCAGACTGAATCCGAACAGATCGCCCGTTTGCACCTGGAAATCGCAATGCCGCAGTTCGTCGTTAAGGCCTTGGTCCAAAACCGTGGACGAGAGGCTTCCATCCACCGGTTGCCAGAACCAGCGGATGGCCCCCCCTTGCGGACTGTCGCGGCTAACCGCCCTGTAGTCGAAACTGATTGTACCATCGGCGGCAGCGTGGGTCTGGAATCGCAGTTCATTGGCGAAGAACGAACCTGTTGGGACACCCAGTTCGAGCCGCAGTGGCGCGTTTGAGGTGTTCACCCACGCGAGAATTCCCCAAGCGGTCCAGTTGCCGATCGAGGCCGGTAGTTGACTTCCGCTCTGACCTCCGCTGTAGAATCCGGGCGCGGGGGGAGTGAGGGAATACGGCCCGTCAAAGTTGGCCTTCGATGAAACCGTCGCCGAGAAGCTCAGTACGAGCGCCAATCCGTGTATTCGAAAGAAGGTTGTGCTTTTCATACCATTGGTTTCTTGCCTGAGGTTTGACGCTAGCGGGGCTGCCAGCTTCTGTCAACGTGCGTTTAGACGCGTTTAGACGCGCACCACGACCGAGAGCTTCCGCGAGGCCAGCGGCGCGTACCCGGGTAACAGCTCGAAACGAGGCTGAAGCGAGGTGTGGTGACCAGCCGCGCCGAGAGCTACGAGTGATGGGCAAAAAGCTCAGGCCTCGAGCTCCGGCACATCCACCCACGCCCGCTTGGCCCAAGACTCCAGTCCCTTCTCGGCGAGTTGCACGCCCTTCGCGCCTTCGAGCAATCCCCAGCGGAACGGTTCGTTCAAGACGACGTGGCGGAGGAAGAGTTCCCATTGCACCTTAAAGGCGTTGTCGAAGGTCTGGTAATCCGGCACGCGCTCCCAGTTGTCGTAGAAGTTGATCGGGTTCGGGATGTCGGGATTCCACACGGGGCGCGGGGTGGCGCTGGCGTGTTGCACGGCGCAATCGCGCAGGCCCGCGACCGCCGAGCCTTTCGTGCCGTCCACCTGGAGCGTGAGCAGATCGTCGCGGCGGACGCGGACCGTCCACGAGGAGTTGAAGTGCGCGATGACGCCGTTCTCCAGCTCGAACGTGGCGTAGGCGGCGTCGTCGGCAGTGCATTTGTAGGGCTTGCCGGCTTCGTCCCAGCGCTGCTTGACGTGCGTGGCGCCGAGGCAGGAAACGGCTTTCACCTTCCCGAAAATGTTGTCGAGCACGTAGCGCCAGTGGCAGAGCATGTCCACGATGATGCCGCCGTCGTCTTCCTTGCGATAATTCCACGAGGGCCGCTGGCAGGGCACGATATCCCCCTCGAACACCCAGTAGCCGAATTCGCCGCGCACGGAGAGCAACTCGCCGAAGAAGCCCGACTTGATGAGCATCTGAAGTTTGAGCAAGCCCGGCAGCCAGAGCTTGTCCTGCACGACGCCGTGCTTCACGCCCGCTTTCTTGGCAACTTCGTAAAGCTCGTACGCCGTGGCTGTGTCGGTGGCGGTGGGTTTCTCGCAATAGACGTGCTTGCCGGCGGCGATGGCTTGCTTCACGGCGGCGGCACGCCGGCCCGTGGTCTGTGCGTCGAAGTATATCGTGTTCACTGGGTCGGCGAGCGCGGCGTTCAAGTCTGTGGTCCAGCGCACGCCTTCTCCCATCGCGGCGAGCTTCTGAAGTTTGGCCTCGTTGCGGCCGATCAAGGTGAGTTTGGGCACGATGGTTTCACCGTCGCTGATGCGGACGCCGCCTTGTTTGATGATGGCAAGCAGCGAACGGATGTAGTGTTGGTTTGTTCCCATGCGTCCGGTGACGCCGTTGAGGATAATACCGGGGGTGTGAGTCTTCATGATTTACGATTTCGGATTTGCGATTGACGATTGCCTACTGCTGCCGCTGCGAAGCCCGCTCGCCGATTCAACGATTCAACCAGTCCACGATTCAACATCTTACGCCGGCTTGTCCGTGCATTGCGGATGCCCGCCCGCAGGCAAGGGCGGGGCTTCCACGCCTGCCTTGGGCAAGGTGCCGCTCAGCTCCTGCCGCCAGTGGGCCACGTCGCCCGCCGGTCCGTAGCAATAAAGCATCCGCAGCGGAGTGTCGCCGATGTTCGTGATCTGGTGGAAGACGCCAGGCGGGATGTAAACCGCCTGCCCGCCTGTCACGATCTGCCGTTCTTCGCCCAGACACATTTCGCCCGTCCCTTCGATGACGAAATAGACTTCCTCCTGTTCTTGGTTGTGCCACGGCACCTGGCCGCCCTTGGGATCAAGCGTGACGTTGCCGATGCAGAAGTTCTTGCACTGGATGGGGGCGACGCCACCCACGAGGTTTTGCGTGCGCCGCCGTGCCGGATAACGGCGGCCTTCGATCTTGCTGAGTTCGGAAATGATCATGCGCGGGAGGATACGGAACAGGAGATTTCTTGTCACGTACTGCCAAAGTGAACCGGGTGACGCGATGCGCTCGTTGCTACCTGGCCTCCGGCGGATTCACCAGAAACTCGAATGCCAACGGCCGGCTGATGATGACGGACAGGTCCACGGATTCGGTTTCCGATGGTGGATCGAATTCACGTTTGTAAACGCGCCGGCCGGCCGCAACGGAGTCGCTGTTTTGATCGCGCAGCTTGATCTCGCGTCCCTGCGAATCCGTCAGCCGGATGCGCAATTGGTGGTCGCCAGTAGCACCTTGTGTTTCGATCAGGAGAAAGGGCCGATCGCTACCCCAATACTCCACGCGTCTCGTCCCGTTGTGGCTCGAACCGTGGCCCCTTGCGACCAGCGCCGGCGGCACCATATCGCCGCGAACGCCGTTGGTGAAGTAGAGAGTCCCCGCACCAGCCAGCGCCTGGAAACGCACCGTCACCCCCGCGCAAATGCCCGTGCAAGCGAGATCGGACAATTCGCCGGGGCCGGGCACGGCCAGATTCGTCAGGGCGAATCGTTCCTCCGGACCGAAGTCCTCGTCCCGCTGACGATGGACGAGCGTGGACAGCTTCCATGCCCGTTCCGTCGGAGCCAGACAGGAACCCTCGTTGCCGGTGACGTCGCTGACCGTCACAAAGCCTGCTTTGGCGTGTTCCCATGCGGGATCAAGTGCCGACAACTTCCATTTCGGCTTCACATATCGCCACGACTCGCCACCGGTGAGGTCGTAGGATTCGAGAGTCATAATGACCGGCCCGTTGGTCTTCGAAATGGGCAGCGGCTCGGCCTGCCATTCGGAAAACGGCCCGCGGATGGGATTGGGCACGCGCAGGCGACCGATGATCGTCCCCTGGTTGTCCGTGAAGCACATCATGAAGTCGGGCTGCCGTCGGGGATGAGCGTTGAGAATCAGTCCATATACTACCTGCCCGCCGGGTCCGCCACCGAACGAGGCGATGCTGCCCATGGGGTTAAAGCGGAAGCCCTCATCGGTTTCGACGTAATAACGACTCCACGGGGGACTGGAGGAGGCGACGCCGCCGGGGTCACTCACTCGCACATAGACGGTGATGCTCTGCTCGCCAGAGCTTATCTGCCCTGAAACTGTGTCCGGTATCCAGGTCAACCATCGGCTCGGAACATATTTCCGTGCGTATTTCTCCCACGGCCTTTCCGTGGTGAAATGCTCGTTTGCCTTCCGCACGCCCAACAGTTCCACTCGCTGACCGGTTGCAAGCGTGATCTGCCGCGCCTCGCGCAGCCGCCAGGCACGCACGCCAAGCGCCACGACCGCCAGCAGCAACGCGGCGGTGATGAGGATGGCAACAACTCGGCCCACGCTTCAGTCGGGGGAATGGAGGCGATGGAGGTTTCAGTAACCGCCCTTGCCCAACTGTGCCTCGCCCGTGCTCGCCGGTTGGCCAGCCTTCGCTGTGGCTGCGCGCCGCCGGTACTCATCGAGCATGACGGCGGTGGCGGTGGCGCCGCAACGCGTCGCTCCGAGATCTCGGACCTTGATGAGACCGTCGAGGTCGCGGACACCGCCGGCCGCTTTAACCTGTACCCTGGCCGAGCAACTCGCGCGCATGAGGGCGAGATCGTGCTCGGTCGCGCCCTGGTAGCTGTAACGACCATCCGCTTCCTTCACAAAGCCGTAGCCCGTCGAGGTTTTGACCCAATCGGCGCCCGCGCGCTCGCTAATCTGGCAAAGCTTGCGTTTGAAGTCGTCGCTGCTCAGACCGGCACCACCCTTGGTTAGGTAGTCGTTCTCGAAGATGACCTTGACTTTCGCGCCGTGCCGATGGGCCTCGTCGCACACGACTTGGATATCGCGCTCTACGTATGCCCAGTCGCCGCTCAGCGCCTTGCCGAGGTTGATGACCATGTCAATCTCCGCCGCGCCATCGCGGCAGGCCAACTCAGTTTCGTAACGCTTTGACTCCGTCGTGCTGTTGCCGTGCGGAAACCCGATGACCGCGCCGACGCGCACCCCTGAGCCTTTGAGCAGTTCCGCCGCACGTTTTACGGCGTAAGGCTTGATGCAGACCGACGCCACGCCGTATTTGGCGGCGAGCCGGCAGCCGTCCTCCAACTCCTGGTCCGTCATTGTCGGATGCAGGAGCGAGTGGTCAATCATCTTGGCGAGTTCTTCGTAGCTGTATTTCATGCAGAGCTTTCGAGCCTTTCCGCCTTCGCTGTTCAACTCACCCGAAATACGGCCGCAGCACATTCCCCGCGACCTTCACGGCCCGCTTCCGCCCTTCGAGCGTTTGACCGAACGTGTCGTCTTCGACCTCGATGCAAAGCGGACCATCGTAACCCAGCGCGTAGAGCCTGGCCATGTAGTGGGCCCAATCCACCTCGCCGAAGCCAGGGATGCGCGGCGTGTGCCATTGTTTCGGGACGGCGAAGATGCCGACCTCGTTCAGCTTGTCCTGATGCACTTGCACGTCCTTTGCATGGAGGTGGAACAACTTGTCTTTGAACTCGACGAGTGGACTCATTGGGTCCATCCGCATCAAGACGAAATGGGACGGGTCGTAGTTCAGTCCAAAGTTCTTGGAGGGAATATCGCTGAACATACGCCGCCAGATAACGGGCGTGGTGGCCAGGTTCTTGCCGCCGGGCCATTCGTCGCCCGTGAAGAACATCGGGCAGTTCTCGATCCCGACGCGGACGCCGCAGTCCTCGGCATAGGCGATGATCGGCTTCCAGGTCTTGAGGAAGCGGAGCCAGTTGTCGTCCACGCTCTTCGTCCAATCGCGGCCGACGAAGCTGTTGACCGTCTTCAAACCGAGCAGCGGGGCGGCTTTGATGACCCGCTTGAGGTGCGCGACGGCTTGCTTCGCGGTTTCCGTGTCCGGATCGAGCGGGTTTGGGTAATAGCCCAGCGCGCTGATGTTGACGCCGTGCTTGGCGCACAGGGCGTTGACCTCATCGGCTCGGGTTTTGGTCATGCCGGTGACGTCAACGTGCGTGACGCCGGCAAAGCGGCGTTCGGCCTTGCCGAGCGGCCAGCACATGACTTCGACGCAACCAAAGCCCTCTGCGGCGGCGAAGGCGAGCACCTGGTCGAGGTTGAGTTCAGGGAGAATGGCGGAGACGAATCCGAGTTTCATAGGTTTGTTTGGTTGGAGGTGGCGAACTGAACAAAGGGGTTGGACGCGCAGGTGCGAGAGGATGGATGCTCGCCGCCGGTTTGGTCCGGAGTCGAACTCCTCGAAGCCGCCTTCCCACTGCGCGAAGCGTCCTGGAGTGGGGGCGGGGCGCGCGCGCGGGGCGCG
>CAYJNU010000053.1:25206-26612 GCA_964371005.1 uncultured Verrucomicrobiota bacterium
CGGCAGCCCTCTGCCGCTTTCCGAGTGCGCGCCAGAGCGGCAGAGGGCTGCCGCACTCCAAAACGCTGGCGCGTGGTCGCAAGCTCGGCTGCGGTGCTTGAGGTGATGGAGCGGACGCACGTCCACCGGCACAACTTCTTGGACGCGTCTTCATGCCTTCATCCAACGCTGGGATTGCTGACTCCTCATGATCGCTTCGCACACAGCGACTTCGGTGTGTCCATCTTCGGCAGTCGCGAACAGACACGGCCCTTTGTCACCGGATGCGATGGTGGAGTAGATGTTTCGGAACAACATCTTAAACGTGTCCGGGAAGCCTTCGACGTGGCCCGGCGGATAATCCATGAAGCCTGCCGCGCCATCGCCGAACGCCGGGGTGGCGCGCACGGCAACTTCGTTTGCGCGGTCGCGATTGCCGAAGTGCAGCGTCTCCGGCTCTTCCGAACACCACCACGCGGACTTCTTCGATCCGTAGATTTCGAGGCGGATGCAGTTCTTGCGACCGGCGGCAACCTGCGAGACACCAAGGTTGCCTCGCGCGCCGTTGTTGAATTGCAACAGCACGTTGGCGAAATCCTCGGTAGCGACCTTGTAGCTGGCGTATTCCACCGTGCCGTCGGCCTTGGCGAACGTCTGCACCTCGCCCAGCGGGCGTTTGCGCGTCTTGTGCCACGTGCCGAGATCGGCGAATACAGCACTGATCTTCGCGCCGAGGATAAAGGAGACCGTGTCCATCCAGTGTGTGCCGATGTCAGCCACGGCGCGGAGCTTACCGCCCTCGGCGGGGAGCAAGCGCCAGTTGTAGTCCGTGTCCTTGAAGAGCCAGTCTTGGAAGTACGAGCCGTTGACGTGGATGACTTCGCCGAGATCGCCATTTGCCACGGCGCGGCGCAGTTGGAGCACGGCGGGGTAGAACCGAACGTTGTAGTTCACGGCGAAGACCGTGCCGGCTTTGCGGGCGGCCTTCACGATGGTGGCGGTCTCGCGCGTGTTCATCGCCAGCGGCTTCTCGCAAACGACATGCTTGCCCGCCTTCAGCGCGGCTAGGGACATCTCGGCGTGGAAACGGTTTGGCGCGGTGATGTGGACAACGTCCACGTCCGGCGAGCGGAGCAGCTCCCGGTAATCGCCGAAGGTCTGCGGGATCGCCAGCCGTTCGGCGGCAGCTTGAACCCGCTCCGGCACGTCGCAGAGGGCGGCGACCTGCACGCCCAACCGGCGCAGGGCTTCGATGTGAACCGGGCCGATGAAACCGGTGCCGATGACTCCGGCGCGGAGTTTGGAAATCGAGTGAGTGGTTGCCATATTTCGGTGTGGTCGTTGGCGATTAGCTGACACCGCCGAAGAACGTGGGATAGACTTCCCCTCGCGCCTCACGCAGGATGAGCAGCGCCAGTTCGCGCGCG
>CAYJNU010000054.1:0-26548 GCA_964371005.1 uncultured Verrucomicrobiota bacterium
ATGTTGGTGTGAATGAGGTCCGCGACGAGCTTGGCCTCGCCGATGAAATTTTCGATGAACTGCGGCTGGTTGGCGTAGTGCTGCCGGATGACCTTCATGGCCACGCGTTTGACGAAGTTGCGCGTGCCGTGCTGCTCGGCTTCATAGACCACGCCCATGCCGCCCTCAAAAATCTTGCGGACGATTTCGTAACGGAACTCGCACTGAATGGTGAACAGCGCCACGCAGCGATGGTGGGGAAAGCGGAATTCAAGTCAAGCTTGGCTTGAGAGGAAGCACTTTCCGACTGCGGAATTGCATGGAATTCGCGCATTTTTCTCACATTTTCCGCTTGCACGCCGCTGCCGAGGGGCTTTAATAGCAGCGCAAGTCGGACACGTTTTAACCGAACAAAACACAAACACACAAAGAGAACAAAGAGATATGGCAAAAGCACTGTCCAAATCACAGGTCGCCTCCACCATGGCGGAGAAGGTCGGCATCACCAAGAAGCAGGCCGCGCAGTTCCTGGATGACCTCGCCGCGCTCGCCTACAAGAACGCCAAGAACACTTTCACGCTTCCGGGCCTCGGCAAACTGGTGCTCGTGAATCGCAAGGCCCGCGTCGGCCGCAACCCGATGACGGGCGAAAGCATCAACATTCCGGCCAAGCGCGTCGTCAAATTCCGCGTAGCCAAGGCCGCGAAGGACGCGATCCTCGGCGCCAAGTAGTTTTCCCTTGCTTCATGGGGCACTCTGAGTTTTCAGGGTGCCCTTTTTCTTTGGGCCAGCAGGACCATCCTTTCCTTCGTGAAAATCGCCATCGTTGGCTGCGGCGCCGTCGGCAGTTACTACGGCGCCCAGCTTTGCCGCGCCGGGGCGGAAGTGCATTTCCTGCTCCGATCCGACTATGAACCAGTGCGGCAACGAGGCGTGCTGATCCATACGCCGAAAGGGGATTTCAGCGTTCGCCCGAACTGCGCGGTCAAACCCGAGCAGATTGGACCGTGTGACCTCGTCGTCATCGCCCTCAAAACGACCGCGAATGACCGGCTCTCGGACCTGCTGCCACCGCTGGTGGGAGCAGACACCGCGTTGCTCACCTTGCAAAACGGCCTGGGAAACGAGGAGGCACTGGCGAAGCTCTTTCCTGCCGAACGAATCCTCGGCGGACTGTGCTTTGTCTGCCTCAACCGCATCGCGCCAGGCGTCATTCGCCACACGGACCACGGACAGATTGTCATTGGCGAGTTTCAGCGCTTCCCTCTCCCGCGCACTCACAAGCTGGCCGCGATGTTTCGCGACGCCAACGTCCCGTGCGAGGTGAGCGAGGACCTGGCGCGCGCTCATTGGGAAAAGCTGGTCTGGAACATTCCCTTCAACGGCCTTGGGGTCGGCGGCATGGCCGGCTACGACGCGGTTATGAATCCGCAATCCGTAATCCGCAATCCGCAACCCGGCACGTCCTGCCTGTCCACGGACGTTTTGCTTGCCGACCCGCGTTGGGCAAGGCTACTGCGCGAATTGATGGACGAGGTCATCGCCACGGCTAACGCAATCGGTTTGCCGGTGCGGGCAGAATTGACGGACAAGATGATGGCGCTCACCCACACGATGGGCGCGTACAAGGCCTCGACGCTGCTTGACTTCGAGAAGGGCCTGCCCCTGGAGTTGAACGGCCTGTTTCTTGAACCCTTGCGTCTCGCGCAACAAGCCGGTTGTCGCTCACCACGCCTGGCGGCGATTTGCCGAGTGCTGTGTCATCTGGATGCATTACGAGAACACCGCTCGAACCTGGGAAACCCAATCCCCGCATTCCGTCCGGCACCATGATGCGATTCATTCGAGGCAGCCTCCTGATTCCCGCGCTCCTGCTGTTCGCCTCGCTCCGCACGAGCGCGGCGGATTTTGCCATTGGCGCCGACCTCTCGTTCCTCAAACAGGCCGAAGCACGTGGCGCAGTGTTCAAGGACAGCGGCGCCACGAAGCCAGGACTCCAGATTTTCCGGGACCACGGCTACAACTGGATTCGGCTACGGCTGTTTCATTCGCCCACCAACTTGCCCAACAACCTGGACTACACGCTCGCGCTGGCCCAGCAGGCGCGCGAACTGAAGTTCAAGTTCCTGCTCAATTTCCACTACTCCGACACCTGGGCCGATCCGGCAAAGCAGTTCATCCCGGCCGCCTGGGCCGGCCAATCCCATCCGGAACTCGTTCAGGCGGTGTTTGACTACAGTCGTGATACAATCGTCGCCTTTCGGGAAGCCGGCGTCTTACCTGACATGGTTCAAATCGGCAACGAGATCACCCCGGGCATGCTTTGGCCGGATGGCAAGCTGCCTGAGAATTGGGACAACTTCGCTGAACTGGTGAAGGCCGGCATCCGAGGTGTGGACGCCGGCCGCGGTACCAACGCCCGCCCGCGCATCATGATCCATATTGACCGCGGCGGGGACAAGGCCCGCACGAAGTGGTTCTTCGACAAGCTCAATTCCTATGGAGTGGACTACGACGTCATCGGTCAGTCGTATTATCCGTGGTGGCACGGCTCATTGCTTGACCTGCGCGAAAATCTGCATTTCATGGCGCGCACTTACCAGAAGGAGATCATGCTCGTCGAGGTGGCGTATTGTTGGCGGCCAACGGAGTATCGGAACAAACCTGCGCCCTTCCCCGAAACGCCAGCAGGCCAGCGGCAATTCCTGGAGGAAGTGAACCGCCTGGTCCTGAACACGCCGGGCAATCGTGGCGTCGGCATCTTCTGGTGGGAACCCGCAGTCGCCGGACGATTGCGCAGCCGGGGCTTCTTCGACGATGACGGCAACGCGCTTCCCGTGATCAATGTCTTCGACCGGTGGACGAGGAATTAGGCAGCCCGCGGCTTCACCCCGCTACGGCATCGCCACTGGGCGCTCTGGTCGCAACGCTGGAGCGGACGCGAACGATTGATCTGCTTGCGCGCTTCTTGGCCGTGCCGAAATGCAGCATCCACAAACCAAAACACGATCCGTCGGCAGCAGTGTCCGGTGGTCCCCGTTGGGCATGCGCCGCGATTTTATCCGTGTTCATCCGTGTCATCCGTGGTTAAGATGCCGACCATGAAAGTTCGCGTTCGTTTCGCTCCCAGCCCGACGGGTTTTCTGCACATCGGCGGCGCCCGCACCGCGTTGTTCAACTGGCTCTACGCCCGCCACACGGGCGGTACGTTCATTCTCCGCATCGAGGACACCGATGTGGCTCGTAACACGCAGGAAGCCGTGGACGTCATCCTCAATGGCCTTCGCTGGCTGGGGCTGCATTGGGACGAAGGCCCGCTCACCAGCGACGCCACCGGCCCGTGCAAGGGCGAGCGTGGTCCGTATTTCCAAAGCCAGCGCAAGGAAAACTACCAGCGCCGCGTCGAAGCGCTGCTCTCCCATGACTTGGCCTACGAACACGAGGGCGCGATCAAGTTTCGGATGACCCGCGAGCCGATCACCATTCCCGATATCGTTGTCGGCGACGTCGTCCGCCCGCTCACCGACCGCGAGGAGCAGGATCCGGACTTCGTAATTCTGCGTTCCGACGGTCAACCGGTCTTCCATCTGACGAACGTGGTGGACGACCTGGAGATGGGCGTCACGCACGTGATTCGTGGCGAGGATCACCTCAGCAACACGGCCAAGCACATCGCGCTCTTCCGCGCGTTTGGCGTCGCGCCGCCGCATTACGGCCACATCCCGCTCATCCTGAACACCGACGGCACGAAGATGAGCAAGCGCGATCAGGGCGCGTCCATGACCTACTACATGCAGGGCGGTTTCTTGCCGGAAGCCGTGAATAATTACCTCTGTCTCCTCGGCTGGTCGCCCAAAGACAACCGCGAGAAGCTCGCTTTGGACGAAGTCGTCGAGCGTTTCGATCTTCCGCAAGTGCTCCGTCACAATGCCCGCTTCGATCATGACAAACTGATCTGGCTGCAAGGCGAATACACGCGCGAACTCAGCGACGACCGTTTCCACGAGTTATCCGTCCACGCGCTCGCCCGGGCCGGGCTGGACACCAACGCCTTCCAGCTCGACTACGTCAAGGCCGCACTGAATACCTGCAAGGGCAAGTTCAAGCTCTTCAGCGAGCTGCCAGCGTATGGCGGGTTCTATTTCAAGGACCAGTTCGACTACGACCCCGAGGCCGCGAAAAAGTCATTCGTCCCTGAGAACAAGCCGCGCGTGGAGAAATTGCGCGACGCTTTTGCCAAGGCCGACCCATTCAATGCCGCGACCCTGGAAGCCGCACTGAAAGCTACCGCTACGGAATTGGGCGTGAAAGCTGGCGTACTGGTGCATCCAATCCGGCTCGCCTGCACCGGCAATCCCGCCGGCCCGAGCCTGTATCACCTCATGGAAGTGCTGGGCAAAGACAAGACCCTGGTGCGGATCGAAAAGGCCATGTCGGTGATTGCCTAGAAGTCCCTTGTCATGCTCGCAGACCCTGACGCTATATGGTCCTCGGCAGGAGCGTCTGGAGAGCGGTCGTGCGGGTTGGCGAGCCAGTCCCCTGCCCTGCCCATCCTCGGCCGAAGATCATGCGCCACAGCATGGTCCGTCGCGAGCCGAGTGACTTTTCTTTTGCAGAACCCGCATCCGTGACTAACTTGTCCGCAACTTAACCCTGATGAACGACATACACGAGTCTTGCCGGAAGCGGAGACACTGGCCGTTCCGCCTTTCAGCGAGCCTGATGCTGATCATGACCTCAGCACTCCAGGCGCAACCGATGCGAGGGAGCGGCTTCGTGGAATTGACCCTGAGCAACTACGTCACCCGGGTGCTGGAGCGCAACGAAACCACCCACGCGAAGCTCCTGGAGATGGAGATCGGCCGGCGCAAAGCACGCGCGGAATATGGCGTCTTCGAACCGGAATTGTACGGCTCAGCCGAAAGGGCGGCCAATGACCGGCAGAATACCGTGGAGCAGTACGCGAGCACCTTCGACGACGTCTTCTGGGAGAAGAACAACGTCTATCAGGGCGGTATTGAAAGCCTGGTACCCAGTGGCGCACGCATCCGGCTGGGTTACTCCCTGCGTGATTTGGAGAATAGCCTCCAGGAGAAATACCTCTACCGGGGCGCCACCAACGGCGAATACCAATCCTTCGTGGGTCTCTCACTCGCCCAACCGCTGCTGAAGGGCGCTGGCCCGTCCGCCACAATGGCCGGCATCCGGATCGCCGCGATGGAATCCGACATCGCATTTCAGGAATACCGCCGGCAGTTGATGCTGACGGTCGCCACCGCCGAAGCCTCCTATTGGAATCTCTACCTGGCGCAGGAGCAGATTCGGTTCTTCAACGAATCGCTGCAAACCGCCGAGAAGATACTCCATGACAACCGCGAGCGACTGGCAGCGGGCAAGGGTTCGCAACTTGACGTTCTGGAGGCCGAAGCCGGCGTGGCGCTACGCAAGTCCAAGCTGAGCGATGCCGAGCAGAAACTATACGAAGCCTCCGCCCGCGCCCTCTCGCTCTGCTCTGAATCGGTACTGACATCAAACCGATTGCTACGCGCGGTGGGTCAGCCGCAGTTGCGCGATGCCAAGCCGGTGTTCTTCGAGGCTTGGCGCGCGGCGTACGATTTGAACCCGGAGTATCAGGTTCAGCGGCTCAAGGTCATGCAGGAAGCGGGCCGGCTCGGCTACGCGCGCAATCAACGATTGCCGGAGTTGAACCTCAAAAGCTCCTACGGGTTCAACGGGCTGGGCCAGACTCCCGGCGATTCCTGGGATGACATTGAAAACGGCGGCTTCCCGTCTTGGAGCGTGGGGATCGAGTTCCGGGTGCCGCTGGCGGGTGGCATCAAGTCGGCGAATGAACTGGCGGCAGCCCGCCTGCGTTATCGGGCCTCGCAACATGCGCTGCGCGAAGTCGAGACGCAGATGGTGAACTCTCTGGACACCGCCTTGCACAAGATTCAGAGCACCGCTGACACTGTGCAAGGCTACCGCACGGTGCTGGGATTCAACCAAAGCCTGTTGGACTCCGCCTTGGCGCGGCTCGAAGTCGGCAAGCTGGACAGCCGAAAGGTGCTGGAGATTGAGGCCGACTTGTTTGAAGCCCGGAACTCAGTCGCGGAAGCGCTGGTACATTCTGAACGGGCCGTCTTGGAGCTGGAACTCATGCAAGGCGCAGTGCTGAAGAACCGGAATCTCGACCTCACCAAGAGCGAATTAGGTGCCCGTACCGCCGAACTTCTGCGCCGGGACGGATTAAGCGATGGCAATTTCCAGAACTTCGTTCGCGGACTCCAGCAAGATTACGGTCGCCGCCCGGTCACACCGTGGATCGTGGACACGCCGGAGCAGATCAAAGCGCGACAGGCCGTGAAGGAGCGAATGTTGGCGTGGCCGCCTGCGAACGCTCCGGCTGCACCAGAGGTGGAGGCCTCGGATCCGCTACGGGACGCGTTGCGACGGCGCATGCAGCAGACGCCGCCTTGATTCCCAGCCGAAACTTTGAGAGAACACCGAAATGCATAACTACCTCAATGTCCCCGCGTGGCTCACTCTCCCCGAACCGAAACCCGCCGCCAAGTTTCCCGCCGACAGGTACTTCTTGGGGGGGAGACTGGGATTGCGCCGACAGGACGCCCACCGCACGCTGAGGTTGCCGAAGACGGCGCTGGTCGTCTGCGGATTTCTGTTCTCGCTGTTTATCGCGTGTCCCGCGCCTGGTGCGGAAGTCATGGAGGCCGCGGGCATCACCGAGCCGATCTTTGACGTTGCGCTGAGCCCGGCGGTGGCCGGGTTGGTCAGTGCTTGGAAGTTCAAGGAAGGTGACTTTGCGAAGCAGGGTGAGGTGATTATCGAACTGGACAACCGGCTGGAATCCCTCGAGGTCGAGCGGCGGAAACTGGCCATGGACAATCGCAAGGCCGACTGGGACGCGCTGCAAAGCCTGCTCAAGAAGAGCAGCATTTCCGTGAAGAAGGAGGACCTGGACAAGGCGGAAACTGACTACAAGATCGCCGTGGCCGAGCACCAGATGGCAACGGAGCAGTTGCGCAAGCGGCTCATTGTCGCGCCATGTGCGGGTTACGTGGTCGAGATCGTGCGCGACGTGGGTGAAGCGTGCGAGGCCTACCAGCCGCTGGTCCGCGTGGCTGATCCTCGCCGATGTTATTTCGTGAGCAACGTCGAAGCAACAGCAGCGGGACGCTTGAAACTCGACCAGGAAGTGAGGTTGTCCATCGAGACGGCTGGCCAACCCGTCCAGTGCGCGGGCAAGGTGGTTTTCCTTTCGCCCGTGGTGGACCCGGCGAGCGGCTTGCGCAAGGTCAAGGTGCTGTTCGACAACGCCGACCGGAAGATCAATCCGGGCGTGGCGGGGCGAATGCGTTTCTAATCAGCGGATCACCGAGGTTCAACGCCATGATCCGCGATTCGAAGACCCAAGCCGAACAGTTCACGCGTGGCGTGCGCTTGCTGGAGCAGGTGCGGCGCTTTGGCGGCGAACCCGCGCAGTTCTATCAATCGCTCTTGGAGGCGACCGGCCTGCTCACCGGGGCTCAGATGGCTCTCCTGGTGCGCAAGGGCGGTGCGGGTGACAATGGTTGGCAGCGCGTCAGCGTCTGGCCCCCCGATGGGAGCCCGGAACCTGGAACGCAAGCTTTCCTCCGCATCGCAAACGAGCTGGCCAGCGCCGCCTCCGAGAAAGAGGCTGCTGTCGCCCCGCTCAATGGCGCTGCGGGCGGGAACACGACGAGCTACGGCTTGGCGCTGCGTGTGGATGGCGAAACGCCGCAGGACGCACTGGTGGCGGTGTTTTATCTTCCGGGTTTCACGGAGGCGCGAACGGCCGCCGCGTTGCGCCATCTCCGACTTGTCGCCGATACGCCGCAGGTTTACCGGATGCGCCAGGCGGTTGGCGAATCCCAGGTCAAGCTGTCGCATTTCACTTCGGTTGTGGACTTGATGGCCCTGCTCAACGCCCAGCATCGCTACCTCGCGGTCGCGATGACGTTGTGCAACGAACTCGCCGCGCGTAACAAGTGCGACCGCGTTTCGCTCGGCTGGCTCGAAGGCGAATACGTGAAGCTGCAGGCCATCAGCCACACGGAGCGCTTCGAGCGGAAAATGGAGGCGATCCGTGTGTTGGAACAGACGATGGAAGAAGCGCTGGACCAAGACGAGTTGATCGTCTGGCCCGCGCCCGAAGGCGACACGCGCATCCACCGCGATCACGCCAGCTTCGCCGCCGCACAGAAGGTCAAATTCGTTTCCTCGGTCCCGCTGCGCTTGGGCGGGCAAACAGTTGGCGTCATCACTTGCGAGCGCAACTGCGAGCCCTTCACCGAGGACGAGCAACGGCTGTTGAGTCTCATCGCCGAGATGGCTGTGCGCCGCCTCAGCGAGCTCAAGCGCACCGACCGGTGGTTTGGCGCACGGTGGGCGATGCGTACGCGGGAAGGTCTCGCGAAAGTGATTGGCGTCGAACACACGTGGAAGAAGGTGATTGCCGTCCTGGTGGCTGTTGGGCTGGGCGTGTTGTTCTTCGGCAAGATGAACTACCGGGTCGAGGCGCCGTTCATCGTGCGCACGGAGAACATGGCTATTCTCACCGCGCCGTTTGGCGGCTTCATTGACGAAGTGCCGCGAGAGATTGGCGACGCAGTGCAGCCGGGCGACCTCTTGCTCAAGCTCGACACGAAGGATCTGCTGTTGGAAGAAGCCTCGGCCTTGGCCGACTTGGACCGCTACACACGCGAAGGCGAGAAGGCACGAGCCAATCGAGCCCTCGCAGAGATGCGTATTGCCCAGGCGCAGGCCGAGCAGGCGCGGGTGCGGCTTGACCTGGTTCGGTATCGTCTAAGCCAGTCGCAGATCAAGTCCCCGTTCGCCGGTGTCATCGTGGAAGGAGACTTGAAGAAGCACCTGGGCGCGCCGGTGAAACAGGGCGATCCGCTGTTCAAGGTGGCCCGCACTGACCAGATGTATGTCGAGTGCAACGTGCTGGAGAACGACATCCACGAGGTTCGTGGCGATGCCACCGGCGAGATTGCGTTCCTCAGCCGTCCCAAGCTGAAGTTCCCGGTGAAACTGGAACGGATCGAGCCGGCGGCGCAGACCAAGGAGGCGGACAATATCTTCATCGTGCGCTGTCAGTTCGAAGGCAAACCGGAGGATTGGTGGCGACCGGGCATGAGCGGCGTGGCTAAGATCAATGTCGGCAATCGAACGTTCTTCTGGATTCTCTCGCACCGGACGATTGATTTCCTGCGGATGTTTTTCTGGGTGTAAACATGGCCACCGCTGGCACCTTCAGCGAATCTTGGTATCGCATCGCCGATCAACGCGCGGCTTTGCGGCCCCACGTGCAAGTGCGTCGGCAATACTATCGAGGTGAGCTTTGGTATGTCCTCCAGGACCCGATCAACAACCAGTTCTTCCGCCTCCGTGGTGCGGCCTACGATTTCATCGGTCGCCTGAGCCTCGACAAGCCCATCGGCAAAGCTTGGGAAGAGTGCCTGGCCAAACACCCTGACGATGCGCCCGGCCAGGAGGATGTGGTTCGTCTGCTCGCGCAACTCTACCAAGCCAACTTGCTTCACTCGGATCTGCCGCCGGACAGCGCGCAACTCTTCGAGCGCTTCCGCAAGCGTCGCGAACGCGAGGTGCAGTCGCGCCTGTTGGGGATCATGTTTGCGCGGATTCCACTGCTCGACCCTGACGCCTTCCTCAAGCGCTGCCTGCCGTTGGCGCGCGCCATCATCAGCCCCCTCGGTGGGCTGATCTGGCTGCTCGTCGTGGGATGGGGGATCAAAGTGGCACTCGACAACTTTGAGGCGATCCAGCGTCAGAGCGAATCGGTGCTCGCGCCAGACAACTTGTTCCTGCTGTACGTGGGCTTCGTGCTTGTGAAGACGATTCACGAATTCGGCCACGCCTTCATGTGTCGGCGCTTTGGTGGCGAAGTCCACACCATGGGAATCATGTTCATGATCTTCACGCCCGTGCCGTATGTGGACGCGACCTCGTCCTGGGCGTTTCGCAGCCGCTGGCAGCGGATACTCGTCGGTGCGGGCGGCATGATCCCAGAGTTGTTCCTCGCGGCAATCATGACCGTGGTCTGGGCGAACACTGGCGAAGGCATTATTCACAGCCTTGCCTACAACATGCTGTTCGTCGCGTCGGTTTCAACGCTCCTGTTCAACGCCAATCCGCTGATGCGGTTTGACGGCTACTACATTCTCTCCGACCTGCTGGACATCCCGAACCTCTACACGCGCGCCAACCAGCAACTTGCCTTCCTCATCGAGCGCTACGCCTTCGGGCGCAAGAAGGCGGAGAGCCCTGCACACGGCCGACGCGAGGCTTGGTGGCTCACGGTCTATGGCATTGCGGGCCACATCTACCGCATCATTGTGTTCGGCACGATCCTGTTCTTCCTCGGCAAACGCCTGCTCATCCTTGGCGTCATCATGGCGGTGGTTTGCCTTATCGGCTGGGTGGTCATGCCCCTCGTGAAGTTGGTCCAATACCTTGCGAGCAGTCCGCGCCTGGAACGTGTTCGCGCCCGGGCCATTGGCGTTTGTGCAGGTGTGCTCGCGGTGTTGTTTGTGTTGCTGGAGATTATCCCGTTTCCAAGCCACTTTCGCGCGCCCGGCGTGTTGCAGGCCACGGAACACACAATCATCGTCAGTGAAACGCCAGGTAACGTGGAAAGTCTGCTGGCCCAGTCCGGCGACAAGGTGGTGCGTGGGCAAGCCCTCGTGCAACTCCGCGACCGCGATCTCGACAGCGCCATTGCCACGACGCGCGCGCAGCTCGAAGAAGCCGCCGCTCAGGAACTGCGCGCCATGCAACAGCAAGCCGCCGATCTCAAGCCGCTGCACTCGCGACAGGAGGCGGTTGCGAAGCAACTGCGCAAACTGGAAGCCCAAAATGAGGCGCTAACAGTACGAGCTCGGCACGACGGTGTCTGGGTGTCGCCTGAATTGCAGAACCTCCGCGGCGCGTGGCTTGCGCGCGGGACGCCGCTCGGGCTCATCGTCAATCCGAAGGACTGGCATTTCTCCGCCGTGGTTTCGCAGAACGAAGCGTCGCGGTTATTCGCCAGCGAAATCCGCGGAGCCAAGGTTCGCCTGCATGGTCAGGCGGGCGTCGAGTTGCCCGTGCAGAACCAGAAGATCATTCCCGCCGAGCACCAGACCCTGCCTTCCGCGGCGTTGGGCTGGCGGGGCGGAGGTGAAGTGGCCGTGGCCTTGGATGATCCCAGCGGCACACGTGCGGCGGAACCGTTCTTCGAGTTGCGCGCAACGCTCGGCGACACCTCGGCGGCCGCCATCCTGCACGGCCGGTCTGGCAAGGTGCGATTTGACCTCGCGCCCGAACCGCTCCTGCATCAGTGGGTCCGCAAGCTCCGTCAGCTCTTGCAGAAGCAATACGCGCTGTGAGTTCCATCACCCACGATTACCGCCTCTCGGAGTTCGTCACGCCCGGCAAGACAACTGCGGGTTTGGACGCGTGGGTGGATCGAGGCGTGGGGGCGATGAAGCGGAGGCGTTCGGTTCTGCATGGCCTGCGAGAGGACGCCGAGCGCGTGGATGCGATGTCAGCCAGCGTTCGAACGCTGTCGGATGCGGCGCTGCGGGCGCGGCTCAACGAATGCCGGCAGTGGTTTCGCCGACAGGATGGCGATTCGGATGAACGTTTGATCGAATCGCTTGCGGCAATTCGCGAGGCAGCGGAACGCACCGTGGGGCTGCATCCGTTCGTGGTTCAGGTGATGGGCGCGCTGGCGTTGCACCGCGGCTTCCTGGCCGAGATGGCGACGGGCGAAGGCAAGACCTTGACGGCAGGTTTGGCAGCAGTGCTCGCGGGCTGGACGCGCCGGCCCTGCCACATCGTCACGGTGAACGACTACCTTGCCGAGCGTGATGCCGAGTGGATCAAGCCGCTCTACGCATTCTGCGGCGTCTCGGTCGGTCACGTCACGGGCGCGATGCCCCCGCCAGATCGTTTGCGAGGCTACGAGCAGGATATCACCTACACGACGAGCAAGGAAATCGTGGCGGATTTCTTGCGCGACCGGTTGCGGTTGGGACGACTGCACGTGCCGGCCCGCCGCATGATCGCCCGGTTGCTCCAGCCGGGAGCCGCCGGGTTCAGCGGTTTGGTGATGCGCGGCTTGCACACCGCCATTGTGGACGAGGCGGACAGTGTGTTGATTGACGAAGCCGTCACGCCGCTGATCATCTCGCGTGCCCCGGGAGGCGACGCCCATTCCGATGCCTACGCCACCGCGTGGAAGTTCGCGCTGACGTTTGATGCCGGTGTGGATTACTCACTGGACCTGCGTTACCGCGAAGTCGAGTTGACAGCGGTCGGCAAGGCGAAAGTCGAGGGGTGCTCGGCGAATCTGCCCGCCTTGTGGCGCGGTTCGGCGCGACTGACCGATCTCATCAAGCAAGCCCTCACGGCGCGGGAGTTTTTCCTGCGGGGCAAGCAATACGTCGTGCAGGACGGCAAGGTGGTGATCGTGGACGAGTTCACGGGCCGCATGATGCCGATGCGGCGCTGGCGCGACGGGCTGCATCAAATGATCGAGGCAAAGGAAGGCGTGGAGGTTTCGCCCCGCGACGAAACGTTGGCTCGCCTCAGCTTTCAACGCTTTTTCCGCTCCTTCCACAAACTCGCTGGCATGACCGGAACCGGCAAAGAGGGCGCGGCGGAGTTCTGGCATGTCTATCGCCTGCCGGTGATCGTGATCCCGACCAACCGGCCGTGTGTTCGCAAGGAATTCCCGGATCGCGTGTTCCCGGATTGGACCTCGAAGTGGACTGCGCTGGTGGACGAGATCGCGCGGCTTTACGAGCAGGGGCGGCCGGTGCTGGTTGGAACGCGCAGTGTCGCCCGCAGCGAGGAGTTGGCGGAGAGGCTCTCGCAACGGCACGTGCCGTTCAGCCTGCTCAATGCCACGCGGCATCGGGAGGAGGCCGCCATCATCGCCGGCGCGGGCGAACGCGGAAAGATCACCATCGCCACGAACATGGCCGGACGCGGCACGGACATCAAACTTGCCCACGGGGTTGCGGAACGTGGCGGTTTGCACGTGATCGCCACGGAGCGGCACGAAGCGCACCGGATTGACCGGCAGCTCTACGGGCGCGCCGCGCGGCAGGGCGATCCCGGGAGCGCCCAAGCGTTTGTCAGTCTGGAAGACGAACTGGTGAAGCGCTTCGTGCCCGATGTGGCGCGGCGGCAGGTTGAGCGGCTGGTCCAGCGGGGACGCGGAGCTGTGGACAAGCTTGCCGGCGCAACATTCGCCTACGGGCAATTTCATGCACAACGTCTGACCGCCCGGCAACGGCAGACGGTCTTGAAGTACGATACATGGCTCACGGAGTCGCTTTCATTCACCGGGAGCGGGCAGTACTGAGCATCGTCCGCACGGCTGACGGCACGGTTCCACGTTCTTGAGCGGCTGGCGCGGCGAGTCCCGTCGCCAGACCGGCGCGAATCGTTACAAATTCACAAATATCCTCTGGACAAAACTCGCCATCCGCGGCATACGCATGCTCGTCCGAAGAGGACGCCGGCTCGTACAGAGGGTGACATGGAATGGACGCCAGCATCTGAGCCGTCAAGTTAACAGTCCGGTGCAGGGGAGAAGTAGCTATGCCATGGACGGCGAAATACAACGGTGAATTGAAAGCGGTGGAAGTGGTCAGTCAGGGAGTCGTCACTCCGGAGGATTTGCGCCACCAAGTTTCGCACGCCGTCACCCTTGGCCAGGCGCACCAGACTGACCGGATTCTGCGAGACGACGAACACGTCACCAACGCCTTCTCCGCGATCGATCTGGTTTCGCTCGTGGATGCATACGCGGAGCTTGGCCTACCCCAGTCAACCCGCATCGCCGTCCTGCTCCCCGCGGCACCGCAAAGCGCGTGCGCCCTCCGATTCTATGAAACAGCGGCCCGCAACCGCGCCTACAACGTGCGCGTCTTTCCCGGTCGCCTGGCCGCAGCGACGTGGCTGATGATGGAGTGAAGGTGCGCCGCTCGTCGTCTTGAAAGCCCCACGGTTGCGGCTAACATGGCCCCATGAGATTTATTCTGGCCTGGCTGGTCACCCTCGGCATGGCGCTGCTTCTGGGCGCAGGCATTCTGCTCGCCGTGAAGGGCAGTTGGTGGCTGCTGATCGCAGGCATGCTGGGCTACCTGCTCGCGTTCGCGCGAATCGGCTGTTCGCAGGGCTCATCGCACTGAAGCGAGCGCCTGAACCTCGCCCACAACGATTGGCCCTTTCGAAATCCGCGCCGTCATCCAACGAGTCTCCCAAGCCAGCGTCACCATTGCCGGAACGGTGAAAGGGGCGATTGGTCGTGGTTTGCTGGTCATTTGTGAGCGCATCGGGCGCAAGCACGCAGACCCAGTACATGAGAGGTGCGGTCGGCGTTGGTGGCAGAACGAATCTCCGTGCCATGACTTGGTAGCTGTTCGTGTCATTGCCACCCCGGCCCAGCAGGGCACACTGCTACTCGCGTCCAGCGGGACCGATGTATTCTTTCGCAATGACGAGGTTGTCGAAGAAGACGATGTTTGTTGGATTCTTGGTCCACCGATCGGTGATGTAGGATTCGAGCGTGAGCGCGTTGGCGTGAAGCGTGGCGGTCTTGCGCCAGTTGATCCCGCGCCAGTGACCGAGCAGACGGCCGTCAATCCAGAAGGCCTGTTCGCCGTCCGGTTGGCCGGGCGTGTTTTCTTTAAGCATGAACTCCGCGCAAATCCAGCGGTCTTTCGCGATGACGTCCTGGGGCTCGACCTGGAAGGAGTTGCCCCAGAACTTGCCGTCGGGAGAAACCTTCATCTCGTGCCAATAGCTGTAGAAGTTCCATTTGCCGGGCGCGGGCCAACGTGCCCAGTTGCCCCACGGCTCAAGTGCGGTGGAAAAGCGCTCGTCGCCTGCAGGGCACAAGCCGGCGCCGCCAAAGCCGGTCCACTTGTCGCCCCCGCGCAGACCCTTGTTCGCGCGCAGGGTGACGAAGTGATGCACGTAGTCGCAGCCGGGATCGAACTTGACGTAGAACCGCACGAACACTTGCGGGACCGGCTCGAACCACTTTGTGAAACCATCGCCGGTGTTCTCTCCGAGACGCGCCTCGACGCGCAGACATTGCTTGCCACAAACCGGATCGCCACCAGGAGCGAGACTCAGTGCCTTGCCTTTCGTGCGCCCCTTCTCATCCCAGCGCGTGCCCAAGCCGCCGTTCTCGAAGTCATCGGCGAAAATCACCGCCGGATGCGTGGCGATGCCGATGTCGGCTTTGAACCGGGCAGCCAGTCCCCTGCCCTGCGGCAGCTTGCTTTGCGGGGCGAGGTTGGGAAAACGATCGTCCGCCGCGGTCAACGCCGTGCATGCGGCCAGCAGCAGGATGACCCGGAGGCATCCGGATGGTGCAGGCGAGATGCTGCGAACTGTCATGCTCGGCGATCTGTTGTTCATGGTTTCAGGGTGATCAGGAAGCGAGGTTCAAGCACAGTCCGAAGGAGGTCAGGGTGGCCGCTGTATCTGAAGGGGCTGGGCGGCGTTCGTCGGGGCCGGCGGAATCGGTGCTGGGGCAGGCAGCTTCGCTTCCAGTTTCTGGCCTCGTTTAAGCATGACGCAAAAGTCCTCGCCGACGCGCTGGACCCCGCGGCGACTCCACTCAGGTTCCCGCCCGCCGAAGTTGTCGCGGATGAGCACCACGCCATCGCATCCGGCAACAACGCGCAGCCAGGTCGTTGCGTTGTTCTCGCGTTGGGCGGAGACTCGGTGTCCACCCTCAGCGCGGAGATTCTGAAACGAAGCGTCATGCCATCGCCACGGCGTCGCAGGAAAGACGCGGATAGTGCCCCAGCGTGCTTCCGGCGTCCGCGCCGGAAGGACTGACTTGCCTTGGGTCCTGTCGTCTGAATCAGGAATGATCTGCCGGCGAGACGCCGGCAGCGCGTTGTTCCAGCTTTGCAGCAACATTTCATGCACGGACTCCATCGCGAGGAAGTTACCCTCCAGTGTGAAGGGGCGGTAGGTCATGCTGCTGAAGCCGGACTTGGTCTGATCGCCGTTGGCGTGGAAGCCGTTTCGCAGGATGAAGGCGCGGGTGTAAATGTCGAGGTTGCGGAGCGCGGCTTCGGGATCGCCGACGCGGGCGCGCAGGCAGGCCATCCAACTGAAGCTGTAGCCGCACCACGCTCTCGTGCCCAACTCATCCCACTGCTTCAGGCTGGCCATGATGATCTGCCGATCGTGCTCACCACCGTCGGTCGTGATGAGGTTGAACGGATGCAGCGGCATGAGATTCGAGAGATGGCGATGACTGCCGGGAAGCGAGGTGGTCTCATCCAAGAGGAGCGTGCCGTCCCGGCGCACATGCCAGTCGCCAAGCTGACCGGCGAGGTTGAGCCAATCAGCAGAGGCGGATTTGTCGCCCAGTGCCTCAGCCATCTCGGCAAGCGAGAGGAAGAGCATCTTCAAGCTGGCGAGGTCGTAGTTGCTGTTCGGCTTCAGGAACGCGCGCCGGCTGTTGTCGAAGATCTCCGGCGAACTGGACAGCGGGAGTTTCAGGATTCCTTGCTCGTCCGGTTTTAGCAGTGCGCGGAGGCAAGTCGCAATCTCCCGGCAGAACGGATATGCGCGATCACGGAGGAAAGCTTCGTCGGCTGTGTGCCGCCAATGGAGGTAGAACAGGTGTGCGTTCCAAGCGCCCATGCTGGGCGAGAGGCTGTATTGCCCCCAGCCCCCCAGCGGTTGGCCGCCGAGGCTCATCACACCGGGCACCGCCGCACCGGGCGCGCCATAGAAGTCCTTTGCGAACTGGCGAAACCGCGGCAGCAGATTCCAGAGATAGTCGAGAAAGCACGCGCCTTCGTCGAAATCGCCGGACATGCGGTAGGCGAGGTAAGTCATCTGGGTGTTGAGGTCATTGTGATAATCGCCCTTCCACGGCGGCAGCGAACCGGCGTCCGCCGACCACACGCCTTGTAGGGGCATCGGTGGGGCGCCGCGGCGTGACGCCGCACCGTAGAAGTAACGCACGAGGGTGTAGTGCTGGAGAATGTGCGGCTCCGGCACGGTGACGCTGGAACGATCCCAGAAGGCAGTCCACCATCTGGCGTGCTCGCGAAGCAACTTCTTGTAGCCCGCCTTGAGCGCGGCTTCAACACGAGTTCGAGCCACAGCCTGCGGGCTCTGGCCTTCGGCGCGTGTTGCCACGGTGACCGCCAGCAACGTTGAATCCCCCACGCGTTTCCATCCAGCGCACACAGCGTACGCGAAGCCCTCCGCCGCTTCCTGCTCGAACCAGCGCAGCCCTTCCGCTTCCCCGGTACGTGGGGGGCCATAGCCGAGTTTTTTCACCGAATCCGGCGTCTTGAGGCGGAGATTCTTGAAGGGTGGACCCGGGATTTGGATCAACGCCACGGGTTGGGTCACGTTCGCCGCGTTGACGAAGGCCCGGAGTTCGCCGCCGCCTTTGAACTGCACCAACCCTTCGGCAGTGGCCAGGTTCAATTCAAAAGCCTCGACGGCTTGCGCCTCGTCGAGCGTGATCTCGACGCGGCCTGCGGGAAGCTTGGTGGGCGGACCGTTGTAATCGTAGTTCGAGTCGAAGATGTCGTTGAACTCGTCCATGCGTTTGCTGGCGACGAGTTCCTGCATGGTGCGCCAATTGAATCGGTCGCGGACCTCGGTGAACCGTTTGGATGGACGTTCGTCCCAGAGATCACCGCGATCGAGCGAGAGGCGCAGGGTGTTGCCCTCGCCCCACAGCAACACACCCATGGTGCCATTGCCGAGCGGGATGGCTTCATCCCAGGTCTTGATGGGCGCGGCGAGTTTCAGGTTCAGCGAAGCATCCGGCAGGCGCTCTGCCAAAAGCACCGACGCACCACTGAGCATCAAACCGGTCAACAGCAACAGCGATTGGCTCTTCATATTGAGAAACGTGCTCAAGGCGGCTCGATGACGATCCACGTTCGACCCTTGGCCGGCAGGGAAACGACGGCTTCAATCGAGTAGTCCCGCTCCAGCTTCACGCGTTGCGTGGACCCGTCCTCCCGACGCAAGACCACCTTGGTAGTGAGACCGGTGTAGTAAAGCGGCAGCCGGATGCGGCGCTGGATGGATTCGGAAAGCGGATTGTAGATGACAGCCAAACCGCGCTCCTTGAGTCGCGGATTAACGTGCAACCAACCGTCCCAATCGCGGCCGTCCGCACGGCGCAGGTGTATGAGGTCCGAGTTCAGGATGGCCCGGTGACGCCGGTAGAAGTCCACCCAGTGTTTCACCACGGCTTTGGTTTCATCAGTATCGTAGAGGCGAGGCCCGCGATAGCAGGCGATGACTCCGGCACCGAACAGATTCGCGAGGCGCGTCTCGTAATGCGGCAGATGCTCCTTGAGCGGCTCGATGGTCGCCGCCGCGCCGCCGCCGTGATACTCGGTGAGCGGCACGAACATCCAACCCATGCTCGGCGTCTTTTCCCAGGTGCCGTCGAAAATGTTCTGGCGCTCGATGATCTCCTGATAATCGCGCGGCAACGACCAGTTCACTTCGCGGTAACCCATGCCGGTCTTGCTCCCGCCGCTCAGGAAATACCAGTCCGGGATGTTCAGATACACGCCCTCGCTGCGACACCACTTGTAGAAGTCGGTGATGCCCCGCCACTGCACCCACTGCGAATCCTCCAGGCCACGATGGAACGGATGATTCGTGCTGGCGCAGGTGTCGCCGGGATACGAGCCGTCATGTTCCAACACCCCCAAGCCCGCGGTGGTGATGAAATCTCTGAGCTGGGCGAGGTAATCCACGCCCCACTTCGCGCCGAGACAGGGCATGACGCCGAACGCGGTCGGTCCAATGGTGTTGTCGGCGGGTGTTCCGGCGGCCCGGCTCGCCAGCAGCGAGTAGCTGCCAAGGGCGATGTGTTTGGAGCGAGCGTAGTCGGCGAGTTCCTTGATCCGCCCTTGGTAAGTCTGGTCGCGGCTCTCAAAGTCAAACCCGCTGCCAAAGGTCATGATGACCATCTCGAAACCGACCTCGGCGCATTGGTCAATCGCCAGTTTCACCGCGTCGGGACGCGCGCTGCGGACGTGCATGAGGACGGGGTTCTCCGTGATCCAGGGCGCGATGGTGCGATACATGCGCCGCTGGGCGAGCCCCTTGCGCTCGCGTTCCGTGGAATCCTGCACCAACGCGAAGGCGCGGAAGCTCTCGAAGCTGCCGCCCGGCGCAATCACCTGATCCGGCCCAAGGGGCGGACGGCATTCCAGCAGGCAAGGCGTGTTGCGCTCGTAGTTCACCTGCGACTGGTATTCGGGATCGGCGATCCAGTGGACGCCTTTGTTGCCGCCCTTGCTGCCCATGCCGCCAAACGCGTAATCCGTCTCGACGTAGAGATTCGGCCACTCCCAGCGCGGATTGTTATCCACGTACGACTCGAATTCCACGGCGGCAAGGATTTCGCTGATGAACGAGTTCAGGCGGATCGGTTGGTCCGAGTTGTTGCGCACGACGATCCACTTGCTGAGCAATGGAATTCCATCGAACAGTTCGTAATGAACCTCCACCACGATGTCCTTGGATGGAGCGGGGGCGTTTGTCGGCGCTTCCGCTGGCGGGGCAAACTCCAGCGTGAGCGACACGCCCGGCGGGGGCCACGGTATGTCTTGCGGAATCCACTCGCGATGCTTCTGCCATGGAAACCGCGCCTGGGTCTGGCCCGTCTTGAACCCCGTGAACCGAAAAGCCCGAGGGTTAGCCTGCAATCTGGCGGTCCAGTCGGCGGCGAGGTAGCTGTGAACCCGTTGGCCGCTCAAGCCGCCGACATCATACGTCACGCCGTCCAAAGTGACCCTGGCCTCGGGCCGCACGGAACGGAGAAGCGAAGCACCGGTCATGAGGTTGTCAAAGCCGACGGTTGCCGCGTCAGGTTGAAGCTGGACGACCCGGCGCACGAGGCCATTCGCCAGTTCGATTTCGCGCCCGTGGCCGCGCGGAGTGACTTTGGCGACGAAGGGGCTGGGATTAATCAGCCAGTCGCCGGGGGGTGGTGAAGCGGCGTGGACGCCAAATAGCGTCAGCAGTCCGGCGAGAACGCTCCTCGCCAACTTGAAGAGTTTCGAGAAAAAGCCTGTTTTCATCTCTCCAGCACAAGTCCGCCATCTTTTTGTCAACGCGTCCGTTTCAGAATGCGAAGCTCAAGGGACAATATCAATCTCGGCGGCGGAAGTGAAGACTATGGCTGATCCCTCAAGGCGGCAACCAAAAGGAGCGGCAGGCGGTTAGTTTTGATCGCACCATGACACATCTTTGCGTGGGGCTTGGAGAAATCGCAGCCTCTGCCCAACTGCCGGCATTCGACGCCATGCTTTGAGTCGACCAACACTTTCGAGCAAGCCCTGTCTTTTTCCGCTGACATTCGTTCTTGCTTCCGGTTCTCTCTGGCAGATGAATCTGTTGAACGCATGCCTCCAACGGAACCTGGTTGGCAGCCTACTCGCAGCGGTGCTCGGCTGTGCGCTCGCTGGTTGCACCGGGCTTTCTCCAGAAGGCGGCACGGTTTCGACCGTCCCCGCAGCATTGGATCGCACTCTGCAACCCGTGCGAGGACGGTACGCCCCGGACAGTCACCTCGATATTTTCCGCGTCGGCGCCACGCGACTGGCCGGCTCACTTGTGCTGACGGGCGATGTGACCAGCGCCGCCGCGAAGGCTGATGCACTGGCAGCGGTTCGAGCCGCCGGTTTCAAGGTCACGGATCGCATCTCGGTACTGCCCGATCGTGGACTGGCCGAAACGCCATGGGGGCTCATTTGCCTGAGTGTAGCCAACGGACGGGAGCAACCGCAGAACACGGCGGAGATGGGCACGCAGGTTTTGATGGGCAATCCAGTCCGCGTCTGGAAGCGCTCGAAGATTTGGTATCTCGTGCAGACCGCCGACCGTTACGTGGCGTGGATGGAGAAGGGTTCTTTCCAGCTATGCACTGCCGCTGAAGTCGAGGCGTGGAACAAATCGCCGTTGCTCATCGTCACTGCGTTCGAGGAACGCGTGCTGGAAGCGCCGCATGCCGACGCCCAGCCGGTCACAGACGTGGTCATGGGCGGCTTGGTTAGGAAGGTCGATGAAGCAGGCGGGTGGATTAAAGTCGAGTTGCCCGACCATCGCTCCGGCTGGCTGCGAATGGAATCGGTGGAAGATTACGCCGCGTGGAAACAGTGGCGTCACGCCACACCGGAGAACATCGAACGCACCGCGCGTTCGCTGCTCGGCCGACCGTATCTGTGGGGCGCCAACTCGCCGAAAGGTCTGGACTGCTCCGGCTTCAACAAGTTCGTGTTCTTCCTCAACGGGATTGATCTCGACCGCAACGCCAGCCATCAAGTCAAGCAGGGCATCGAAGTCCCGCTGGATGCGAACCTGAGCCAGCTCAGGAAGGGCGATCTGCTGTTTTTCGGCTTCCGCGCTTCACCACGACACCCCGGACGCATCACGCATACTGGCATTTACCTCGGTGACAAGCTTTTCATCCACTCGTCTGAGCGTGTCCACATCAGCAGCCTCGATCCCGCGTCCCCGATCCGTGACGAGCAGCGCATCCGCATGTTGGTTCAGGCACGACGCATCCTGCCTGAGCAATAGCCCCCGCCTCCCCGACACAGCCGCTTTCCGCCTTGACTCGCTTGCCGCCACGCAGTGTGTTGTGCGTGGATTAAGAACAGGTGTCGGCGCCGCGAGAGTGAGTGTCTGAACAGGGCGATCAACACCCAGTTCAACCAACGTAACCATGAAGACGACGCCTACCTCCGTTGCACTGTTCTGCTCCCTGTTGCCGTATCTCGCAATGACCACTGCTTTGCACGCTGCCTCTGCCAGCGACCGGCAGATTGTCGTCGCCTTGGATGCCAGCCCGACGGAGGTGATGGCAGCCCTCGAGGTGCGCCGCTACGTGTACGTGCGCACCGGACACCTGCTCGATCTCGTGGCAAGAGAACGCCTGCTCCCGTCGAATCCCAGTGGCATCGTGGTGGCGACCAAGCAGCGCGCGCCGAGGCTGGCTGGGACGCTCGACCCGGTGTTTGCCGCATCACTCGGCGCGCTGCTCCCCCAGGAGTACCGCCTCAGAACCTTGGTGCATCGAAAAACCCAAACGCTTTTTCTCGCAGGCGGCGATGACACAGCCACGCTCTATGCGGCCTATCGCCTCGCTGAGCATTTCGGCATTCGCTTCTATTTGCACGGAGACGTGATTCCGGACGCCCGCATCCCGTTTACCATTCCGGTGCTCAACGAGCGCAGCACTCCGCTCTTCGCACTGCGAGGCATCCAGCCGTTCCACGATTTTCCGGAAGGCCCGGACTGGTGGAACCGGGACGACTACCTCGCCGTCATCGGCCAGTTGCCGAAACTGCGCATGAACTTCTTCGGCCTGCACACGTATCCCGAAGGCGCGCCCATCGCCGAGCCGGCAGTCTGGATTGGCCAATCCCGCGACATCGTCGCTGGCGGCAAGGTGAAGTCCAGCTATCCGTCCTCGTGGCAAAACACGCTCCGCGGCAACTGGGGTTATGCGCCAAAGAAGACGAGTGATTACGCCTTCGGCGCGGCGAACCTGTTCGAGCGCGACGCCTTCGGCGCAGAAGCCATGTGGGGGCACATCCCGAATCCGACAACGCCGGAGGCCTGCAATGAAGTCTTCGAACGCGCGGCGGGTTTGTTGCGCGACGCGTTTGAGTTCGCCCACGAAGTCGGCGTGCGCACGTGCGTCGGCACGGAGACCCCGTTGGCCGTGCCAAAACTGGTCCAGGAGCGGTTGAAAGCCGCCGGCAAGAATCCCGCCGATCTCAGCACAACGAAGGAACTTTACGAGGGCATCTTCCGGCGCATTGCGCAGGCGTATCCGCTCGACTACTACTGGCTCTGGACGCCGGAGGGCTGGACCTGGAGTGCGGTGAAGGAGGACCAAATCTCTGCCACCACGAATGATTCGCTGACGGCTTACGCGGCCTTGAAAAGCGTGGGGGCGACTTTCAAGCTCGCCACCTGCGGCTGGGTGCTCGGTCCGCAACAGAACCGCGCCTTGTTCGACGAGATTCTGCCCAAGGAAGTGGCCGTGAGTTGCATCAACCGCCAGGTCGGCAACACCCCGGTGGATGCAGGCTTCGCGGAGGTCAGCGGACGCGGCAAATGGGCGATCCCGTGGCTGGAAGATGATCCCGGCCTGACCGAGCCGCAGTTCTGGGTCGGTCGCATGCGCCGGGACGCCGCCGATGCCCTGCGCTACGGGTGCGATGGCTTGATGGGCATTCACTGGCGCACGCGCGTGCTCGCGCCGAACGTGGCCGCGTTGGCTCAAGCGGCGTGGGATCAGACCCCGTGGTTGGCCAGCTATCCCTCGCGAACACCCCCGTCCAGCGAGCGAGTCTTCGGACCGCTGGGGGGTCAAATAGCGAATTACGCAGGCAGCGCCATCGCCGACACCGAGGACGATCCGCTCTACCAGAGCGTCCGCTACGATCTCCAGGGCTACCGTATTCCGGCGAGCAACGGCCTCTGCACTGTGACGCTGAAATTCTGTGAACCCCATTACAGTGAAGCGGGCCGCCGTGCGTTCGACGTGAAGCTGCAAGGCAAGTCGGTGATCCAGAACCTCGACATGTTCGCCCGCGTCGGCAAGGACCGTGCGCTGGACTTCACCTTCACGAATGTGATGGTCGCCAGCGGTTGGGTGGACCTGGATTTCGTGCCGCGAGTCGAGTTCCCGTGCATCGCGGCGATCGTCATCGAAGGCAGCGGCTCGACTTGCAGGATCAATTGCGGCGGTGAGGCGTACAAGAACTACTCCGCCGACCCGGCTGGGGTGAGCACGCCGAAACAGGCCTATGCGGCGACCAAGGATTTTTACGAAGATTGGTGCGGCCACGAGTTTGGGGCGGATGTTGGACCCGCAGCCGCCGCGATCTTCCAAAAGCTGGATTGCGCGATGCCGCGTCCCGCCGAGTGGGTCAATGGTCCGGGCCGCCTCCAACCCAACGGGCAACCTTGGGACGAGGTCCGGAAACACTACGACTTCGTCGAGCGTTTCGCTGCGCTGCGGCGCAACGTCCGAGGAGCGGGCAACCTGGAGCGGTTCGATTACTGGCTGAACACGTTCCGTTACCTGAGCGCGATGGCGGAAGCCGGTTGCGCGTGGGGTGAGTTCGACCGCGAGTTGCAGAAGGCCAAAGCGGAGCACGAACCGGCGGCTCAGGCGAAGCTGGCGCGCGAACTGACGTTGCCCGCCCGCGAGCGGCTCGTCCGCGTGTTGGGTCATCTCTACGACAGCCTGCTCGCCACCGTCACCAACCCCGGTGAACTCGGCACCGTCTGCAATTGGGAACAGCACAACCTGCCCGACATCCTTGAGCAGCCGGCCACCGAGCT
This sequence comes from uncultured Verrucomicrobiota bacterium, assembly GCA_964371005.1. Taxonomy (GTDB): domain Bacteria; phylum Verrucomicrobiota; class Verrucomicrobiia; order Limisphaerales; family MWDV01; genus MWDV01. The sequence goes on from CAYJNU010000054.1 coordinate 24,424, forward strand.
GGCGAAGCTGCTGGGCGAACCGCTCCCTGCCAGTGCTCAACCGCGCAAGACGTACCGCGGCCCAACCCGATTGATTGTCCCGACCGTGCGCACCAGCGTACGCCAGGGCGAAACTCTGAAACTCAAAGTCATCGTGTTATCCGAAAGCCCACCGCTCACCGCGCGCGTGTTCTGGCGGCGCATGGGCGAGGGTAGTTACCTGGAAATGCCGCTCTATCATGTGGCCCGAGGTGTCTATCAGGCTCTACTCCCAGAAGCGGCCACGCGCCACGGTGACCTGGAGTACTACGTCTCTGTGACCTCAAGCGACGGTGATCCGGTGCGTTTTCCTGCAACGGCGCCGGCGCTTGGTCAAACCGTGGTCGTCTATCCGGCAGCGGGCAAATAGCCCCGCGGCTGGACCAGCGGGCCTGCGGTGGCACAGCACTCAACGATCGGCTCCGAGCAGCTCGGTGAGTCGAGTACCCAACACAACCGGCGCCGGAACGGCCCCCTACCCGGTCGCACCCCTGCCGACCGTGCTCATCCCAGTGGTCCACCGAATAGGCTTGCGCAGGCCGCAAAGCCAGCTATCAAAGGCAACAGCATCGTCAGTTTTGCGAGACGCGCCGTTCCCGGGCTGCCAACCGGCATTCAGCCGGGTCCGGCATCTGGATTTGGCAAACCGCAGACACAATACCGAGAATCCGAATGTTATGAGCACTCCCAAGAGCGTAATTGAAATGGCCAAGAAGGCCGAAGCCAAGATGGTGGACATCAAGTTCGTGGACACCTTCGGCACCTGGCAGCACTTCAGTTGTCCCATCCATGAGTTGACGGAGGAAATCTTCGAGGAAGGACTGGGCTTCGATGGTTCGAGCATCCGCGGTTGGAAAAGCATCGAGGCGAGTGACATGCTGGCCATGCCGGATCCCGCAACCGCGTTCATTGACCCTTTCTGCGCCGTGGCCACGCTTTCCCTGACCTGCACCATCCACGAAACCGGCACGAAGGAATCTTACTCACGCGATCCCCGCGGCGTCGCCCAGAAGGCCGAGCGCTATCTCGCTTCCACTGGGTTGGCGGATTCCGCTGTGTTCGGCCCGGAAGCCGAGTTCTTCATCTTCGACAGCGTGCAGTACGACACCCGGAGCAACGGTACGTTCTACAGTGTTGAGTCGGAGGAAGCGATTTGGAACTCAGGCCGCGACGAGATGCCCAATCAAGGCTACAAGATTCGCCACAAGGAAGGTTACTTCCCGGTCGCCCCGGCGGACACGCAGCAGGATATTCGCACCGAGATGTGCCTCACGATGATGGAACTCGGCGTGAAGATCGAACGTCAGCACCATGAAGTCGCCACCGCGGGCCAGGCGGAAATTGATTACCGTTTCGACACGCTGGTGAAGGCCGCCGACGCCATGATGGTTTACAAATACGTCGTGAAGAACGTCGCCAAGAAGCATGGCAAGACGGCGTGCTTCATGCCGAAGCCGCTCTTTGGTGACAACGGCAGCGGCATGCACACGCACATGTCGCTGTGGAAAAAAGGCAAACCGCTCTTTGCCGGGAACGAATACGCGGGCCTGAGCCAGATGGCGCTCTATTACATCGGAGGTTTGCTCAAACACGCGAAGGCCCTTTGCGCGATCTGCAACCCGACGACGAACAGCTATAAACGCCTCGTCCCCGGTTACGAGGCGCCGGTGAACCTCGCCTATTCCGGCCGCAACCGCTCCGCGGCCGTTCGCATCCCGATGTACAGCGATAATCCGAAAGCCAAGCGCCTCGAATACCGACCGCCCGATCCGGCGGCCAACCCGTATCTGGCGTTTGCCGCATTGTTGATGGCCGGTCTCGACGGCGTGATCAACAAGATTGACCCCGGCGAACCGCTCGACAAAAACATCTACGAACTGCCGCCGGAAGAACTGAAGAAGGTGCCGAACGTGGCGGGCAGCCTTGGCGAGGCGCTGGATCACTTGGAGAAGGACCACGAGTTCCTCCTCAAGGGCGATGTGTTCACTCCGGATTTCCTCGAAATGTGGATCGCCACCAAGCGCAAGGAACAGGACGCCCTTCGCCTGCGTCCACATCCCTACGAATTCTTCCTCTATTACGACGCTTGAGCCGGAGGGTCTCAGTC
>CAYJNU010000055.1:0-25691 GCA_964371005.1 uncultured Verrucomicrobiota bacterium
CCTGGGCACCAACTACCGGCGCGGCGACAACTGGAAAAACTTCAAATACAACTTCAGTCCCCGGCCCAAACCGTTCCCGTTCTCACCGGAACTGGAAAAACGGGTCTTCAACGGCGCGTCCATCGGCAAGGGCCACCTCGCCCAGGCCAAGACTGCCACAGCAACGGCGACCTACACATGAACGAAGATGCTCCCATCTGTGAACTGGTCGTGCTCAGCGGCAAAGGCGGCACGGGCAAAACCTCGGTGACCGCCTCGCTGGCGGCGTTGGCCACACAACCCGTGCTGGCGGATTGCGACGTGGACGCCTCCAACCTGCCCTTGGTTTTGAATCCCCAAAGGCGGCGGGGAGAGACGTTCACGGGCGGCTTGCGGGCCCGCATCAAGCCCGGCCATTGCATCGCCTGCGGCAAGTGCGAGGAGTTGTGCCGCTTCGACGCCATCTTCTTTGACGGACCGGGCAATGGCCGCGTGCCGCGCACGTTTCGCGTGGACCCGTCGGCCTGCGAAGGCTGCGGGGTCTGCCATTACTTTTGCGACGAACACGCTATTGAATTGCTTCCGGCCGAAAGCGGAGAGTGGTTTGTTTCGGATACTCGTTTTGGTCCGCTGGTTCACGCCCGTCTGCGCCCCGGCCAGGGTAATTCAGGCAAGCTCGTTACGCTGGTCCGCGAACAGGCGCGTCAGGTCGCCAGCGCGTCCGGCCGCCGGCTGATCCTGATTGACGGCCCGCCGGGCATTGGCTGTCCGGTCATCGCCAGCCTCACCGGGGCAACGCGCGTGCTTGTTGTTACCGAGCCGACGCCCGCCGGCGAACACGACCTGGAACGGATTCTGGCACTGGTCCGGCACTTCAACCTTCCCGCCTCGGTGTGTGTGAACAAACATGACCTGAATCCCGCGCTGACGGCACGCCTGGAAAACCGCGCCACGGCGCTTGGCATCACCGTCGCCGGCCGGATTCCGTACGACCCGATCGTAACCACCGCCCAGCGCCAGGGCCGCCCAGTCGTCGAACTCGAATATGGTCTGGCGGCGAAAGCCATTACGGAACTATGGGAAGTGATGGAGGCGTTCCTCCAGACAACCGTGAGCCCGGGGTTTGAAACAGGAAACACTCTGGAACGAAAGGAAGTAACGCTGTGAACGTTGCCGTGCTTGGTGCCAGCATTAAACTGGAGCGTTACAGCTTCAAAGCGGTGCGCATGCTTCGGGAGAAGGGTCACGCCCCGTATCCGGTGCATCCCGCGCTGCCGGAGGTGGACGGCCTTCCGGCGTGGCCCTCGTTGTCTGCGATCCCAGCACCGATTGACACCGTCACCGTCTATTTATCCGCCCGCAACCAGCAGCCCATTGCGGAGCAATTGTTAAACAGCGGAGTGCGCCGCGTGATTTTCAACCCCGGCGCCGAGAATCCCGAACTTGCCGAGCAGCTCCGCCAACGCGGGAAGGAAGTCCTCCACGCCTGCACGCTGGTATTGCTGTCCACCGGACAATTTGCGAAACCCAGCGATGAGGCCACGCCGCTGTCATCCGCGGCACATGAAACCCACCATCCTTGAAAAAGACAAAGTGAGAAAGAGCTTACCCATGAAAGCGTCCGCCAAACCAACCGGCTTCCGCGTCTTGCTCAAATCAAAAATCCATCGGGCCACCTTGACTGGAAAGGAACTGGATTACGAGGGCAGCATCGCCCTAGATCGCCGTTTGATGGACGCCGCGGACCTGTTGCCCGGTGAGCAAGTGCATGTGCTCAACGTCAACACCGGCTCACGGCTCGTCACCTATGTCATCGAAGCGCCCGCCGGCTCGGGCACGGTGATGTTGAACGGGCCGGCGGCGCGTTTGGGAGAAGTTGGCGATGTAGTTGTCATTCTCGCCTACGGTCATTACGAGGACGCCGCCGCCCGGCGGCTCAAACCGCACATCGTCCACGTGGACGCCAGGAATGTTCCAGCGAGTCAAAGCGCCAGTCCCCGGTCTGGCAAGCAACGTGGCGTGTAACTAAATCGCCGATGCAGGCTCAATGCCCAGTGTGAACTACTGAACAGACAATAACACGCAACAAAACGAACCAAACATGACTCCGACTCCGACCACTCCCGAAACCACCGCCGTCCGCATTCCGCTGATCGGCGAAACCGCGCCCGCCTTTGAGGCGCACACCACGCAAGGCCCGATTAACTTCCCGAAGGACTACGAAGGCAAGTGGGTCATTCTCTTCAGCCACCCGGCGGATTTCACGCCGGTTTGCACCACCGAGTTCATGACCTTCGCCACGATGATGCCGGAGTTCAAGGCGCTGAACTGCGAGTTGGTGGGCCTCTCGATTGACAGCCACTACGCGCACATCGCCTGGCTGCGGACCATCAAGGAGAAAATCCGCTACAAGAACATGGCCAATGTCGAAGTGACGTTCCCGCTCATCTCGGACGTGAAGATGGACGTGGCCAAAGCGTATGGGATGGTCCAGCCCGGAGCCAGCAGCACTGAAGCTGTCCGCGCGGTCTTCATCATTGATCCGAAGGCCAAGATTCGCGCCGTCCTGTATTACCCGCTGTCGAACGGGCGCAATTTCCCGGAGATCAAGCGCCTGTTGATCGGCCTGCAAACGAGTGACAAGCACGGTTGCGCCACGCCCGCCGACTGGCAGCCCGGCGAGGATGTCATCGTGCCTCCGCCCGGCTCGTGCGGCACCGCCAAACAACGTGTGGAGAAGCCGGACCCGGACGCCTACGCGCTCGATTGGTTCATGACGTTCAAGAAACTGCCCAAGGAAAAGCTCGACCTGCCGCCCGCTGCAAAGCTTTGAACATGACCAGCGCACCAACACAACCATTGGTGGTGCCGTCGCGCGTGGAAGTAGAAGCCAACCCCGCGCGACTCCAGGAACGTAATGCCACGCACCGCCGTTTCGGCTTCGATCCGGATGCCAGCGTGGGGTTCGTGCTAGACAAGGCGTTGCCTTTGCGCGGCCATGTGCTGGATGTCGGCACTGGCAAGGGGCGCTTTGCGATCCCCTTGGCACGGCAGCTCGCGAAGGTGACGACGGTGGACATCAACGCCGAGGAACAGCACTGCGCCCGGTTGGAAGCTGGGTATGCGGGAGTCACCGGGCGCATCGAGTTCGTCCTGGCCGACGCACGTTCGCTACCGTGGCGCGCCGGCAGCTTCGACGCGGTGACATCGTGGAATGTCTTCCATCACCTCGACGATGCGGAGCGTGTGTTCGGTGAAATGCTGCGCGTGTTGAAGCCCGGCGGCAAACTGGTGCTGGCAGACTTTTCGTTGGGCGGCTTCCGCCTGATGGACGAGATTCATGCCGCCGAGGGCCGGCGCCATCCGCATCCGCCGAGTCAATTCCCTCACTGGCAGGCGCGCCTGCAAAGCTTGGGATTCCGGGTAGGCCGTTTCTGCGCCCATCATGAGGAACTGCTTGTCGCGGTTTCTCAGCGCCAAAGGCGCAGTTCCTCCGCGGTTTTAACTCAAAGCACAAAGCAACACACAACACGAACGAAGAGCCAATGAAACACTCCGTCTTGTCACTTAATTCCGCATCCTTCGACGCGACCATCAAGCAAGGGACTGTGCTGGTGGATTTCTGGGCGCCGTGGTGCGGCCCCTGCCGGATGCAATTGCCCATTCTGGAGGAAGTCGCCAGCCAGACAGCCGGACGCGCCACCATCGCCAAGGTCAATGTGGATGAAGCGCCGGAACTGGCGGGCCGCTTCGGCGTTCAGAGCATTCCCACGCTCCTGCTTTTCAAAGACGGCAAGCAGGTGAAGGAGTTTGTTGGCACACAGTCCAGCAAGTGCCTGACGACGGCAATTGACAAAGCCGCACAATGACCCGTGACAACTGGCGACAACCGTAAGTATCTGTAACTCCCCATGAACACACTCAACCTCGTCCGCAGTGGCAACCTGCCCCTGCTTCTCGTCCTAGCATTTACTGGCACCGTCAGCGACCTCCGAGCCCAGGGAGGCGTGAAGACACCACCCACCCTCGCCCCGGCAGTTCTCCAGAAAATCGAAGCGGCGATTCCAGCGGCCGCCACGGCTAGACCAAAACAGGCCCGCCGAATCCTCGTCTTTTGGCGTTGCGAGGGATTTTTCCACGGCGAGGGCATCGCGGGCGGCAATCATGCGCTCGCGGTGATGGGACGCAAGACCGGCGCGTTTGCCGCCGACTTCAGCGACGATTACAGCGTCTTCGAGCCGGCCACCTTGGCGAAGTACGACGCTGTCGTGTTCAACAACACCACCCAGTTGAAGCTACCCGAGACCGCGAAGCAGGCGTTGCTCGACTTCGTTGCGAAGGGCAAGGGCATCATCGGGATTCACGCCGCGACCGATTCCTTCTACGACTGGCCTGAAGGCGCAGCTTTGCTGGGCGGCTTGTTTGATGGGCATCCGTGGGGCGCGGGTGGGACGTGGGCCTTCAAGTTGGACGAACCCAATCATCCTTTGAACCGCGCCTGGGGCGGCAAGGGGTTCAAGCTGCGGGATGAAATCTACCAGTTCAAAGTGCCCTACACGCGCGCCGACCGCCGGGTGTTGGTCAGCTTGGATTTCGCCGACCCGGCCACAGGCGGCGTGAAGAATGGCGTGAAACGGACCGACAAGGACTTCGCCGTGGCCTGGATCAAGAATCAGGGCCAGGGACGGGTCTTCTATTGCAGTCTCGGGCATGCCGAGAATGTGTTTCAAGATGCGGCCGTGCTCGGGTTTTATCTCGACGGCATCCAGTTTGCCCTCGGCGACTTGAAGGCGGACGCAAGTCCGCTGAAGTCGCCGTAAGAGTTCTATCGCGAAAGGAATCGGACTATGACGAATGTTGAAAAGCCACTGGCGGGTCAGCGCATCGGCCTGTTCGGACGCGGGGGCAGCGGCAAGAGCACCTGCACGGTGTTGCTGGCCAAGGCGCTGGCCAAGGCCGGTTACGCCGTGTGCGTCGTGGATGCCGATTCCACGAACGAAGGGTTGCCGCTGGCTCTGGGCGCGGACAAGACACCGGAGTCGCTCCTGGACTGGTTTGGAGGAACGGTGTTCAGCGGCGGGCCAGTGGGTTGTCCGGTGGACAGCCCGGCGCCGCTGGCTGGCGCGCGCGTTGCACCGGGGCAGCTCCCCGCCAAGTATTACGGGCAAACACCGGAAGGCATCCGCGTGTTTCTCGCTGGCAAGATTGGCCCGCTCGGCCCGGGGGCAGGCTGCGACGGGCCGATGACCAAGATCGCGCGCGACTTCGTCTTTGCACCGGAAGGCGAAGCGCCAGTGACGCTCGTGGACTTCAAGGCGGGCGTCGAGGATGCGTCGCGCGGGGTCATCACCAGTCTGGATTGGGTCGTGGTGGTGATGGATCCCAGCCACGCGGGCCTGCGCGCCGCCGTGACGATGAAGACCTTGCTGGATCAAATGCACGGCGGTTTCGTGCCGGCCACGCGGCATCTCAAATCCCCGGAACTGGTCGCCCTGACATTGCGCAATTACCGGGAAGCCCGCACCCAGGGCGCGCTCTACGTGCTGAACAAAGTGCCAGACCCGGACACCGAACACTTTCTCTGGCAGCGTCTCCTGGCAGAGGAAATCAACGTCGTGGCTTCAATCCACGATGATTCGCCACTCCGGCAGGCTTGGCTGGAGGGCAAGCCCCTGCGCAGCGCCCACGGCGAGGCGGAAGCGGCGAAGATCGTCCGGGCGCTGGAACAGAAACGGGGGGCTTTCGCGGCGGAACGGGTGGCTTTGCCATGAACAAGAATAACGAAGAAAGGTATCATCTATGACGAACGGCATGGAAATCGCGGCCCAGGCCTGGGACAAACGGGAAGGGCCGGCAGTGTTGGTGACGGTGGACGCAACAAAAACGCCCAATGCGATCTACGTCGGTGAAATCCGCTACGTTCCCGGTGAGGGTTTCATTGTGGCGGACAACTATTTCTGTAAAACCCGCGCCAACATTCAGAGCGGGACGAAAGGCGGCATCTTGTTTCTCACCAAGGACCGCAAGTCCTTTCAGGTCAAGGGACCGCTGACCTATCACACCACAGGGCCAGTCTTTGAAAACATGCGCTCCTGGCATGACCCGAAATACCCAGGCGTCGGCGCGACGCTACTGCGCGTTGAGGAGGCTTACACCGGCGCCGAGAAATTGCTCTGACTTGAATGGTGACCGACTCCCACGAACAAGGGAAAGGCAATGCCAGATGCCAACGTATGAATACGAATGTGAAAGTTGCAGACATCGCTTTGAAAAATTCCAAAGCATGTCGGCCAAGCCGCTGAAGACGTGCCCGCAATGCGGGCGCCCCGTGCGGCGATTGATCGGCACGGGCGCCGGGCTGATCCTCAAGGGCGGCAGGTCCAGCGGATCGTCGTGTTCGCTGGACCAAACCGGCACCACTTGTTGTGGGCGGAGTTCCCGCTGTGACTCGCCGGCTTGTGATATCTGAATGCCATGAATGACAAGTTCAAACACGTCTTCGGCCCGGTTCCCTCCCGCCGGTTGGGTCGGTCATTGGGTGTGGACTTGGTGCCGCTCAAAGTCTGCAGCTACGATTGCATCTACTGCCAGTTGGGCCGCACCACTTGCAAGACGGCGCAGCGCAAAGAGTGGGTGCCGGTAGATCCTGTGTTGGACGAGTTGAAACAGAAACTCTCTTGTCAGCCGGATTACATCACGCTCAGTGGTTCGGGCGAGCCGACGTTGCATTCACGTTTGGGGGATATCATTGAACGCATCAAAACCATGACCGCCATCCCGGTCGCCGTGCTCACGAATGGTTCGTTGCTCTGGCAGGCAGAGGTCCGGGCGGAAGTCGAACTGGCCGACGTGGTGATGCCATCGCTTGACGCGCCCGACGCAGAACGCTTTGACTTCATCAACCGGCCGTATCCCGACCTCACCTTCGAGCGGATTGTGTACGGCCTGGAGACTTTTCGCCGTCAGTACACCGGGAAGTACTGGCTCGAAGTCATGTTGCTGGGCGGGTACACGTCATTGCCCGCGCAAGTGCGGCAGTTCGCGACTCTCACCCGCCGCATCCGGCCCGACAAGGTGCAGTTGAACACAGCCGTGCGCCCGCCCGCCGAAGAATATGCAATGGCTGTTCCCCCGGAACGCCTCGCCGAGTTGGCCCGGTTCTTCACGCCGGTAGCGGAGGTGATTGCAGCATATCACCGACGGGACACGCAGGCTGACTCCAACACCAGCACCCCCGCCATCTTGGAACTGCTGCGGCGACGGCCCTGCACCGAAGAGGATTTGGCGAGTGGTCTGGCAATGAGACCCATCGAATTGGCGAAGCATTTGGAGGTTCTGGAAGCCGCTGGGCGGGTGGCCAGCCAGCGGCATGGTGGCCTGGTTTATTACCAACTGGGGAGGCATGCTTCATCGGGCAGCGTGAGCTCTCTTCCTAGCAAACTTTGCGGATGTCGCACCTCAGAGGAACCAGCCCCGGAGAAGTCACGCGCCACCGGGACGCATAAGCGCAGCCTTCGGTGCAAATTGGGAAAGGAACCATGAGCAATTCCGTCGTGCAACTTGATGCCAAGTCCTTTCGTGCAGCCCTCAAACATAAAGTCCTGCTGGTGGATTTCTGGGAGCCGTGGTGCGGCCCGTGTCAGATACAATTGCCTGTGCTGGAGGAAGTGGCGCGCCGCGTTGCCGGGCGGGCAATTGTCGCCAAGGTCAACGTGGACGCTGCGCAGAAACTGGCCGTCCGGTTGGGTATTCAGAGCCTGCCTACCTTGGTGCTGTTCAAGGACGGCAAGGTTGTCCACCAATTTCTTGGCCGCCATTCGGCGACCGCACTGACCGAAGCGATTGAGAATGTCGCAAAACCCAGGCCGCAGGCGCTCCCGATCAAAAACCGGCGAAGTCCACGGCGCCGGGCATCGCCATGAAAACGAACCTGGATTGTGTCCCCTGCATGCTGCGTCAGGCGCGCGAGGCGATTGCCTTGTCGGGAATCGAGACCGAACCCGGTTTCGAGGTGTTGCGCCAGGTGCTGCGATTGATGGCGCAACTGGACTGGACGCTCCCGCCACCGGTGCTCGGCCAACAGTTGCACCGGCACATCCGGCAACTCACCGGCTGTTCCGATCCCTATGCCGGGGTCAAAGTACAGATGAACCAACGCGCCACCGAATTGTATCCGACGTGGCATCAACTCTTCCGAAATGCCCACCCCCCGCTGGAAGCCGCCGTCCGGCTGGCCATCGTTGGCAATCTGCTGGACGTAGGGGCCAAGACGCAGTTGGACGCCGCGGCTGTGCGTGGAGCATTTGAGGATGCACTGACCGCGCCGTTGCATGGATCCGTCGAAGAACTCTCAGGGGCCATCCATAGCGCCCGCTCCATCCTCTACTTGGCAGACAATGCCGGTGAGATTGTGTTCGACCGGGATCTGCTGGCGCAACTGCCGATCGGCAATTTCACCCTCGCGGTGCGCGGCGGTCCCATACTGAACGACGCCACGCTGGAGGACGCCGAACGCGCTGGATTGCCGGAGCTATGCGAACTGGTTTCCAACGGGTCCGATGCGCCCGGCACAATTCTGGCCGATTGTTCGCCGGCGTTCCGCGAACGGTTTGCCGCGGCAGACCTGATCATCGCCAAGGGCCAGGGCAATTACGAGAGCCTCGCGGGTGTGGACAAACACATTTTTTTCTTGCTCAAGATTAAATGCGACGTTCTGAGTCAGGACCTCGGCTGGCCGCGTGGCAGCCTGGTGTTGCACCATCAGCGGCCCGCCGGTTTCGTGGACCGTGATGACGTGCCCGCTAAAACAAAAACCTTCAAAATCCCCGTCACGTCATGAACGCTCCCTCGGACAGCCCAAGCTCGCATTCCCAACACGGCAATGCGCCGACCGGGAATGAATCCCGCCTCCACCGCATGAGTCTGGTGCTTTACCCGGAGGCGGTCCTCCGCACGGTTTGCGAGCCAGTGAACGCGTTTGACAGCACGCTTCGCGACATCGCTGACGAAATGCTGGGGTTGATGCAATACCACCGAGGCATTGGCCTGGCGGCGCCGCAGGTCGGCCTTCGCCATCGGCTGATCGTTTGCGGCATCGAGGATCAACGGTTCGCCCTGACCAACTTCGAGGTGAAGGATGCCACCGAACCGCGCGATTTCGTCGAAGGTTGTCTGAGTCTCCCCGGCGTACAGGTCAACGTGCGGCGACCGGAGCGCATCCGGGTGACGGGGTATGACGTGCAGGGCCAGCGGCGCAGCTTTGGTGCGACGGGTTTGTGGGCACGGGTGATTCAACATGAACTGGACCATCTCAACGGCGTGTTGATCTGCGACTACAAACACCCCGAGGGCGACAAGTGTGCGCATTGCCCGCTGGAGTTGCCGACAGAGTTGTTGGAAGAACGCAAACATCAATCCCGCCCCAGCCCGAGGCGGTAAACCTAACGCTATGAATACCGTGATTGAAATTCCGGGCGCGCAGTTTGAACGTGAAATGCAAACTGCGATGCAACCCGTGCTGGTGCATTTCTACAATTCATCGTCTGGCCAAAGTCGCACCCTGTCTTTATCGCTGGAAACGCTCGCCGACGAGCTTGCCGGCGAACTCAGCGTTCGCAAGGTGAACCTGGATGACCATTCGGAACTGGGACGGCGTTACAACATCACGGTTGTTCCGACTTTGATTTTGTTCGACAACGACGCGCCGATCGCAGCCTTTGCCGGGCCAATCTGTCCAATCGAATTGAAGGCGCATTTGCAGGGCCTGCTGGCGGACTATGCGCCTCCACGCGGGAATTGAGGGTTTTACGGTGATTGCAGACGATGCAGGCCAACCACGAAGCGACCGATCCGCTCCAGGCTGCGGATCAAAGTCTGGGGATACCCCGCCAAGGGGTGGGCCAGATCGGCATTCGACCCGGCGAGTCACGATCCGTGCTCGCGGCCGGCCTGCTGTTCTTCATCCTGCTCACCGCGATCATGATTTTGCGGCCCGTGCGAGAAGCTTTGGGATTGGCAAGAGGCATCGAGAATGTCCGCCCACTCTTTCTGGTGACGGTTGCGGCCACGTTGCTCGTCGCGACGTTGTTCGGCCGCGTCGCATCGCTCACTCGCCGCCATCGGCTCCTGGCGGTCTCCTTTCGCAGTTGCGCGGGGATTTTGTTATGCTTCCTGGCGGGAATGGCTCTCCTGCCGGAGGGCGTTCGAGGTTGGATTGGATCGGTCTATTATGTTTTCCATTCGGTTTTCAACCTCTTTGTCGTTTCGCTCTTTTGGGCGTTCATGGCCGATCACTTCGATCTGGACGAGAGCAAGCGGCTTTTTCCGGCCATCGCCATGGGCGGCAGCCTGGGCGCCATCCTGGGCTCGTTGGTTGCCTGGCAACTGGCCGAGCAAATCGGCGTGCTCTGGCTCTTTGCCGCGGCGGCCGTGCTGCTCGAACTGGCGGTCTGGGCCGCGGCTTGGTTCGCGCGCACGCGGTCGGCGGCCCCGGGCCACCTGAGAAATCTGCGCCCACTGGGCGGCGCTTCTTTGGCCGGGCTCAAGGCGGTGCTGCAATCGCCCTACATTCGCAGTATTGCCCTCTTCGTGGCGCTGGCCGGCATTGTCTCGACCTTTCTCTACTTCACCAGCCTCCGTCTCGTCGCCTCGGCCAGCAGCTCGACGACGCAGCAAACGGCCTTGTTTGCCCAAATCAACCTCTGGACGCAGGCAGCCACTTTGCTGGCGCAGGCATTCGTCGCTGCGTGGATCATGCGCTGGGCCGGCGTTGGGTATGCCTTGGCGGTCTTGCCTGCTCTGGCGGTGGGCGGGTTCGCGGCGCTGGCGCTGCTGCCAACGTTGGCGGCCTTCACGGTGGTCAATGCCCTGTATCAAGCCGCGCATCAAGGCATCACCGGGCCGGCTCGGGAAACCCTTTTTACCGTGTTGCAGCCGCAGGACAAGTACAAGGCCAAACCGTTTGTGGACACCTTCGGTTACCGGGCCGGAGATGCCAGCGGTGCTCTCCTCGAACGCGCGCTCGCTGGGTTGAGTTCCGGTCTGCTGCCCTTGGCTTCCGCCGTTTTTGGATTGGCGGCCTCTTGGCTGGCGCTTTCCTTCTCTTTAGGACGAACACAGAATCGCCTGGCTACGGCGCATCAATTGTCTGACCCCTGACACACCATGAAAACCATCGGCCTGATTGGCGGGATGAGTTGGGAATCCACGGTGGAATACTACCGCGTGATCAACGAGACCGTGAGAGAGAAGCTGGGCGGGTTGCATTCGGCCAAGTGTGTGCTGCTCTCCGTGGACTTCGCCGAGGTGGCGGAGTTGCAACGCCAGGGCCAGTGGGCGGAGGCGGCCGCACTGCTGGTGAATGCTGCCCAGGCCGTCGAGAATGCCGGCGCAGACATGGTGCTCATCTGCACCAACACAATGCACAAGCTGGCGGATGCGGTTCAAGCCGCCATCGGTATTCCCCTGTTGCACATCGCCGACGCCACGGCCGAGAGCGTGAAAGAAGCCGGGCTTCGCCGGGTGGGCTTGTTGGGCACGCGCTTCACGATGGAGGATGATTTCTATCGCGGGCGGCTGGCGCACCAGCATGGGTTGGAGGTCGTGATTCCAAACGACGCGGATCGTGCGACGGTGCATCGCGTCATTTACGAGGAACTCTGCGTTGGCATCATCCGGCCCGACTCCAAGGCGGAGATGGCTGGCATTATGAGCGGCCTTGTAGAAATGGGGGCAGAAGGAATCATCCTGGGATGCACAGAGCTGGGACTGCTCATTGGCGCTGAGGACTGCCGCGTGCCGCTGTTCGACACGACACGCGTGCATGCGTTGGCTGCCGTGGATCACGCGTTGAAATCCGACGCTTCCAGCAGAGAGTCCCATGACAACAAACAAAGGAGATAACCTCATGGGACAGTACAGCATCTCCGCGCTTGTGAAATTGCCCTTCGACCGCGCCCTCCGCGAAATCCACCAAGCGCTCAAGGACGAAGAGTTGGTCGTCATCGCGGAGATTGATATGCAGGCTCAATTGGCGGTGAAAGTGAACCAGCAAATCCGGCCCTACAAGATCCTGGGCGTTTGGTCGCCGGCGTGGGAATACCAGGCGCTGAGTCAGGAGCCCGACATTGGACTGCTCATGCCCAGCCATGTTTGCCTGTGGGACAATGGGGACGACACCTGCACACTCGCGACCGCCGACCTCAAGCATCTCTGCGAAACCGAGGCGAACTCGCGGCTGTCTGAAGCTGCCCGAGCGGTCAACGCCCGGCTGCGCGCGGTTGTGGCGTCGGTTCAGTTCTCTGGCACTTTGGACGCGCCCCAGCCGCCTTGCCCATGAAACTCGAACTAAGACCCATCGGGCTGATTCACTCGCCGCATCGGCAGGCGGAAGGCACGCCGATCCAGCCAAACTGGGCGACCGGTATTGAGGGCACGGTGGAACTGTTCCCGGAGTTCGCCCCAGGCCTGCGCGACCTCGATGGATTCGAGCGCATCTGGCTGCTCTACTGGTTTGACCGGGCGCGGGAAGCGCGGCTGGAGGTCGTCCCTTACCGCGACACCCGGACGCGCGGGGTCTTTGCCACCCGTGCGCCGAGCCGGCCCAATCCCATTGGCCTTTCCTGCGTGCGGTTGCTGGGTGCTGAGGGTGCGGTCCTTCGCGTGGCCGACTTGGACATGCTGGATGGCACGCCGCTGCTCGACATCAAACCCTACGTTCCCGATTGCGACGTGTTCGCGGTTGAGCGCGCCGGCTGGTGGGCCCACACCCGCCGTTCGCCCAACGCCGACGACCGTTTCGCGCGGGACATACTGGATGCATCGCCATGACTGCTCGAAAAGCATCTTCGTTGGACAAGGCCCTGGCCAAGGTGTGCGCAAACTGCCCCGTCTGCCGGAGTGCCCGGCGGCGACAACGCGGCCCGGCTTTTTGGCTGGTGAAGCAGGTGGAAGCCAAGCTGTGCCCGTTCTGCCGTGCGTACGAACGCGTCTATGGGCGGAAAGCGCACGTGGCTTCCGCAAACTCTGGATCATCCAAGCCAACCGGAACTTCGGCCAAATCATGAAACCGGATTCCAGAACCGCTGCTGCCGCGCGACGGATTATCGGGCGCGCCTTGGGCTGGCTATTGCTCTGGCGGGCGGGCGTGGTCCTGGCGCTGTGGCTGCAATCCGCGGTTGCCGTGGTCGCGCTGGTAGTGGCTGGCGGGTGGATTCTGTTCTCGGCGTTCACCCTCTACTTCTTTCGTGATCCCGAGCCACGGGTCCCCACAGCCTCGGACGCCGTGGTTGCGCCCGGACATGGGCTGGTGGATTGCGTGGAAGAAACCAACGAGCCGGAATTCATGCGCGGCCCGTGCCGTCGCGTCTCCATCTTTCTGTCCGTGTTCGATGTGCATGTGCAAAACGCTCCCGTGGCGGGCACGATCGCCTTTCTCAAATACCAACCCGGCCAGTTTCTGAGCGCGCTGAAAGCCGATTCCGCCCGGTACAACGAAAACATTCTCATCGGCATCGAATCGAGTGAACGCCCCGATGAGCGGATCGCCGTGCGTCAAATCGCCGGCCTCATTGCCCGGCGGGTCGTGTCGTGGGTCAACGTGGGCGACCATGTCGCGCGGGGCCAGCGCCTCGGCCTGATCCAATACGGCTCGCGCTGCGACCTTTACCTGCCCTTGTCGGCCGAGATCGTGATTCGGTGCGGCGACCGCGTGATCGCCGGCGAAACTGTGGTTGCGCGGCGGAACATCGTCCCGTCTGAACGCAACGAGGGGGTCATCTTTTGAATTTCCGTTTTGCATGAACTCACACCTACCCATCGCCGAAATGAACGCTGAGTCGTTCGAGCGACACGTTCTCCACTCCGAGTTGCCGGTCCTTGTAGCTGTCTGTGCCAACGGTAGCCGCGCGAGCCAGAAGTTGCTGGCGCTACTGGAAGACTGGACTCCGAAGGCCCGCGGACGAATCAACCTCGTCCAGGTTAATGCCGCCGACTCGCCAGAACTGGCGCAACGCTGTGGTGTTCCGTCGGTCCCTGGCATCGCTTTGTTCCATCACGGCGCGATTTGTTATCAGTTCACCGGTGAACTGTCCCAACGGGAGCTGGATGACCTGCTCGGGCAAGCGGACCTCCTAGCACAGAGCGCTCCTCTGTCTGCCGGGCGGAGCACATCTCCAGCGCCGGAAAGCAACTGACGATTTTCCATGAGAGTCACCTCATACGCTGAACACCTGGACGACAACACGCACGATGGCGCCTGCGCCTGTGGACAGCATCATTCCCACGTCCAGGTTCAATTGACGCAGACGGCCATCGGAATCGCGTTCGTCGTTAATGCGTATCTGTTCGAATGGCTGTTCGAGCGGGGCAGTGCGGTCGCCGCCGGAAGCGCGTTGGTCGGCGCACTGATTCTGGGGTGTCCGATCATCTGGATTGCTCTAAAGGACCTGCGCCTCGGCTCGCTGAACACCAACGTCCTCGTCGCGCTGGCGGTCATCGCCCTGCTTGCCTCCGCCCATTACCAGGAAGCCGGCATCGTCTCGTTCTTCATGCAGCTCGGGCAAATTATCGAAACCCGCACCGCGGAAGGCGCGCTGGCTTCTATTCATTCACTTATCAAACTGACGCCGACGAAGGCCCGACGCGTTAAACACGCTGCCAGCATCCTGCCGGCGGAATCTGGACCTGCCGACGAAACGCCGGCAGCACGCTCTGATAGCAACGAAGAAGAGGAAGTCGCCGTGCAAGCACTCGCCGTGGGCGATCTCATTCGCTTGCGCCCCGGCGACAACGTCGCCGCCGATGGCGTCATCGTCAGCGGGCACGGGTCGTTCAATCAAGCGACCATCACCGGCGAATCACTGCCGGTGGACAAGACGATTGGTGACGAAGTCTTCGCCGGCACGGTGAATCTGACGGGGGTGCTGGAAGTTCGTGTCACGCACGCGGGCCAGGACACGACACTCGGACGGGTGCGCGACCTGATCCTGGCTGCGGAAAAAACCAAGCTGCCCATCGTGCGAATCATTGATCAATACATGGGGCTCTATACTCCGCTGGTGCTGGTCATCGGCGCGTTGGTGTGGGCGTTCACGCATGACCTGGACCGCGTGATTTCCGTCTTCATCGTTTCCTGTCCGTGCGCCTTTGTGCTGGCGACGCCGACGGCGATGGTCGCGGCCCTTTCCGCCGCCGCGCGCCTGGGCATCTTGATCAAGAACGTGGGCCACCTGGAACTGGCCGCGAAGATTACTGCGTTCGTCTTCGACAAGACGGGCACGCTGACCACCGGCAAGCTGGCGGTCAGCCGTCTGTCCCCGCTGGGTAACGTGACCCCGGCGGAACTGTTGCGGGTGGCCGCCTCGGCGGAGCAATTCAGCAATCACCCCACGGCCAAAGCACTCTCTCAACTTGCCGACGAAGCCGGCGTGCCGCTGGTGAAGCCGACGGATTTTTCGGAAAACGCCGGACGCGGTGTGAAAGTGCATTTGAACGGAGATACAGTGGTCATTGGTCGCGCCCAATGGCTGCGCGACAACGGCGTTGACGATGGCTTCACCGCGGCAGTGGATTTGGAGGAAGCCGAGGGCTGGAGTCTCATCTTCGTGGCGCGTAACCGACAATGCATCGGCTGGGTCGGCTTGCAGGACCAGACGCGCGCCGAGGCTGCGGAGTCCTTGTCCGCGCTCAGGCAAAGCGGCGTGCGGCGCATCGCCATGGTCAGCGGCGACCGCCAGCCCGTTGCGGCGCGCGTGGCGCAGGCGATCGGGTGCGAAGAGGTCGTGGGCGATTGCCTGCCGCAGAACAAAGTGGAATTCGTCCATCAGATTCGCGGCAAGGGCTACCGCGTGGCGGTGGTGGGCGACGGGGTGAACGACGCCCCGGCCCTGGCCGCGGGCGATCTCGGCATCGCGATGGGCGCGGCCGGCAGCGAAGTGGCGATCCACAGCGCGACGATTGCGCTCATGAACAACGATCTTCGCCGGCTCCCCTTTTTGGTGCGGCTCTCGCGCGAAACGCGCTCGGTCATCAACCAGAACTTTTTGATGGGCATGGCTTTTGTCGTGGGCGGCATGGTGCTCGGCGCGCTGAAGTTCATTACGCCCGTGATCGCGGCGCTCTTTCACGTCACCGGCTCGCTGCTCGTTGTCTTCAATAGTTTCCGCCTGATGCGCCTGGGCGAGGAACTGGAGCCGCACCATCCCGCCGCGCTTTCTTCTCCCGGAGAAGAAACCTGCGCACTGGATCGCCAATCCCAAACCGTCCAAGCATGAATCCGCCCCTCAGTTCCCCCACCGGAATGCTGGTTGTCTATTGTCTATTGGCGTTCGCCGCCGCACTAGCCGGCGGGATCTTACCCACGCTGATTCACCTCACGCACACGCGACTGCAAATCGCGGTGAGTTTCGTGGGCGGCCTGATGCTCGGCCTGTCCTTGCTGGGCATGTTGCCGCACGCATTGCATCAAGTCGATTCGCCGCAAAGCGCTTTAGGTTGGTTGCTGGGCGGTTTCCTGCTGATGTTTTTCCTGCAGCGATTTCTGCCCTTTCATCATCACGACGTGGCCGAAGGCAGCCCGGTGGAACCGTGCGGGCACGCGCATTCGTTGGCCGAACGCTCGGCGCGCAGCCTGAGCTGGATGGGTGTGGCGTTTGGTCTTTCGTTGCACTCGATCTTCGACGGGTTGGCGATGGCCGCGGCGGTGGCGTCCGACGCCCACCACCTTGGCGGCGCACTGGGGTTGGGCGCTGCGCTCGCCGTCATTCTGCACAAACCATTTGGGGCATTGGCAATCAGCACACTGATGGTGGCCAGCCGCGCCTCTCGGAAGACACAACTCCTGGTGAATCTGGGGTTCGCGCTCGTCACGCCGCTCGGCGCACTGCTCTTCTTCCTCGGCGCCGGGCATTTGGCGCACTCGCATCCCACCTGGCTCGGGGCGGCGTTGGCGTTCTGCGCGGGGACATTCCTGTGCATCGCCTGCATGGGGTTGTTGCCGGAACTACAATTTCACACCCACGACCGCATCAAGCTCTCGCTGGCGCTGCTGGCGGGAATCGCGGTGGCCTTGCTGATCGCCCGGTTTGGCCATGCCGGACACGAGCATCAACACGGCGACCTGCAGGACGGGTCACCAGACAGACCCGCGGTCGCGGAAGTGGGAACACAGCATTACGCGGGTTGCCCGGATAGGCAACATCCGCTGCTGCTGCTGCGATCGTCGATCATGCCGGCCCCACGTTTTCCAACCCTGCCGACTTATCGAGTTGCATGCCTTGGCGGCACGGCATGGGCGCCAGCGCTAGCGGCGCCGGCGCTGCGGACGGGGGAAGTGGCGGGCCCAGCCGGTGAGGGATAGGTAGCACCAGACCAACCGCCAGCCACAACTGGACTGGCTCTGTGACGCGACGGTAGTAGAGCCCCGAGACGCGTGACTGCCAACGCAACCATGCTGCGCGAACCCGGCCCGTGCTGGCCTGGCTGATCTGTCTGGAGGTGCTCATCACTCATTTTGTGAGCACCTTCAGACAGAGCAGGCGGGACGCTGCCTAGGAACGCCCATTTTACAGCAGCCATGCCAAAACCAGTCCTGGCCCGTCTTCTCAGGAAATCAACCGTTCCAATGGATTGCGAGGTCACCGCTACCCACAGGCCGTGCGGCCGCTTTTTTTGCGATCTTGCCAGGCGGCTCTCTTCTCAGCTTCGCGGAGGTAGCGGATTTCGAGTTGGAGCTTGAGGAAACTGTCATACCGCTCGCGCGGGAGCGTGCCGGCGGCCAGCGCTTTGCGCACGGCACACTCCTTTTCGTTTGTGTGGGTGCAGTCGCGGAAATGGCAGCGCCCGGACAACGCTTCGACCTCGGGAAAAGCCTGCTTCGAGCCTTCACTGGCAAGCCAGATGTGGAACTCCCGCATGCCGGGCGTATCAATGACCACACCGCCTTGGGGGAGGAAAATCATCTCACGCCACGAAGTCGTATGCCGGCCTTTGGCGTCATTCGTGCGCACTTCCACCGTTGCCTGGATGTCTTCTCCATAGAGGCGATTGATGAGGCTCGATTTACCCACACCGGAAGTGCCGATGAACACGGCCGTGTCGCCGGGTTTGATCAGTTCCGAGATGGTCTGCACGCCCCGGCCCGTGAGCGCACAGGCCGCGAGCACGGATGCGCCGCCGGCCACGCCAATAACCGCTGCGAGCTTCGCATCAAGGTCCTCGCACAAATCGATTTTGTTGAGCACAACAACCGGGCGGGCGCCGCTTTCATGGGCCACCACAAGCATCTGCTCCAAAACCGTCGTGTCGAAACTCCTGTCCGCGGCGGTCACCAGGAACGCCGTGTCGATGTTCGTGGCCAGGATTTGCTCGGTGGCGCCACGGCCAATCATCTTGCGGGAGAGTTGGGTGCGTCGCGGAAGAATCGCTTGAATCACGGCCTTCGTTTCGTTGGGTACGAGCTTCACAGCGACCCAATCGCCGACCTTGGGAAGTCTGGAGTTGGACCGGCGGGCTTCGTGGAAGCACTTGCCGGAGACATGCGCGAGCAGCTCCGCTTCAGCGGTCCAGACGCGGAAGAAATGTTTGTCTTCCACCGCGACGCGAGCCGGGAGCAGCCCCTTGGCAGCGTGGGGGGCGAAGTGCTGATTGAGCTCAGCATTCCAGCCCAGCTTCGTCAGTTCCATAATCGGGATGCGGATTGGATCATTTGGATTGCGTCTGGATCCCGGCCGCCTCGGTGAGTCCAGCATTGCGGTTGGCCGCCGCTCGCAGGTTTGCGGTCGATCGCTGACTTGCCGCCCCTGCGGCGGGTCGCAGCGGCACTCGGGCAAAAAGCGAGATGGTTTTCATGGTTGAGCCGGATTCACACGAGCCAGCCAATGGCTGGGCTCGATTGTATTCCGCTTGAGGAACTTGGCCAGCCGTCAGATGCCTGTTTACCAAGGCGGCCAGCGAAGCGATTCTGGAAAGGGCCAGCAACGCGTTCCTGAAAAAGAAAACGACTCATACCGACGGGTGGGGGGCTGCTGCTTCGGGCCTGCGCTGGATAATAAACGCCGATATAGCTCGCTTCCCCCTGATTCCACGGTAACGTGGAGTCGGTCCTTGGACCCAGGTGCAATCGGCGGTTGATGCCCTCGTTTCATTTACCGCATAAACACCATGAAAAACCATATCCGATCGTTGCAGGAATTCCCCTTCACGCTCAAACCGGCTGCCCTCACCAGTGGCCCCCATCAGGGCCAGACCGAAATCCACGTCCAAGAGAAGTTCACCCCCGCCAAAATGGAGGGGGAAACCCGCGTCGCCCCGGCGCGCGTCGGAGCCAGGAGCAATTCAGAAATGGCCCTCGTGCTCTTCCAGAAGAACGCGTGCCTCGTGGAAACCGACGCGCTCAACCACCCGTGCATTGTGCGCACCGCCGACGGCTACGACGGTGGCCGCCTCAACGGCTGCCGCGGCACGTCGGAGAGCCTCTGCGTGACCATCTCGGACTTTAAGCCGCTCGCCGGCCGCAGCCTGGTCCTGGCCAGGTTGGGCGCCGTCAAAGCCAAACTGGCGCAGAAGTACGGGCGCCTGGCCGCCAGTAGTCGCAGCAAAGGACGAGTCGTCGTGTTGACCCAGAAAGCGCTGACCTTCCGCGCGGCGGCCCAGACCCAGTGGCTCAAGGCGTTCCGCAGCCTGGACATGGCCACCGCGGCGAAATCCAAGCAGCTCAACGCCAACTGAGCGATCCTGGAAGATGCGGTTTAACCGCGGATAAAGCCGGATTCACGGGGGCGGGGGTACGATGTCAACTTGAGGCGTCGGGGTGCTTGTGGGCGAGTGAGCGGCGACCGGAGCGCGCCCTGATCAAAGCGTCGCCGGGCCGGGCTGATTCCCGGCACGGCAGCGTCGTTGAGTTTGGCTGCGGGGTGCGAGTCGGAGGCGCGGTTTTACATCGGGGGCGTGGGCTGCGCGGCAGCGGGTGCGGGTGCGTACTACCGGAGCTCTGACTGCGCATAGTAGCGTGCCCGGGCCTGACGGATGAAGAACTGGTAGATGGGATGGGAGGAGAAGAGGCACGCGAGGCGAAAACACAACCAGCCAAGGAAGGTGTGACGCCGCCGGGCCAGACGGAAAAGGTGCGCAATAGCCTGGTGCGGGATGGGTGGCTGCGGTGTTCTGTTCCAATCGCGGGGTCCGCGGCGGATGCGGGCGCACGTTTCTTCTGTTCCGGGCGGAAGTGCTGCCCCGCCACACGATGACGGCGGCGTGGCTGGCGCGGTGGTTGGTCCGTCTGCTGGCCGGACTTTCCCTCAAAGCCGCCGCGGAGAAGCTGCGGCTACCCTTCGCGCTGGAGACTTTCTATCGGTTGCGCCGTCGGCTGCGGCGGGAGCTGGCTCGGCTGCGGACCGTGCTCTACGGGGCAGTCTCCCCGCCCCCCAGTTGCCAGTCGGATCCATTGCTCCAGACCTTGGAACATCTCCGGTGTTCCCGGCGCGAGCGTGTCCGCTAAACCCTAAAAACTCCTACTGGTCCCAACACCGTTCGTGCCCGTTTTGATGCCCGTCTTAGTAGTGCCCGTTGCAGACGATGATCTACATCATCCGGCCGGGCGGGGCGGGGATGCCGCGGGAAACGGCGATGCGGTCCGTAAATCATTCGTCGAAGCTGATTCGCCGGATGTACCAGCGAGGGGCTGACGGAGCAGAAGGCGAAGCGGTGGTCTGCAATCACACCGGACTCTGTTTGCACTAAAAGGAAAGGGGCAGCCGTTGCCGGCTGCCCCGTTGTGGAACCAGGCGCAAGTCGGTTATTGAACCACCACCCGGAAGAACTTCATTTCACTGGCCGGAACCGTGAAGGTCAGCGTTCCGCCCGTGCCCGCCTGCGGATTCGCCGGCGTGACCCCAGTGCTCGCACCCCAACTCACCGGGCTCAGGCTGTCGGTGGATTCCAGCGTGTAGGTGTGTCCGGTTTGTGATGCACAAATAATCACGATGTTGGCTCCGCTTAGCGAGATCGAAACCAGCGGCTGATCTGGGGTCGTCACCGCGTCAGGCAGAATCTCCGTGGCGTAGCCAAGCACACCGAGTTGGTCCAGCGCCGACCAGCCCTGCATCCACAAGTCCTTTCGGTCGAACGCGCCTTTGAAGGAAACCTGGGTGTAGAAGCCATCGTTGGGCGGGGTGATGGAACTGGTCAGCGCCGGACTGCCCGCCGCCGGGCGCGGATCGAGCATCCGGTCGTTCACCCGGCTGATGCTCGCCAGCAGCGGATCGGCCGTCGTGTTCTTCCGCGCTGCATCCGCCAGCAAGATGGCCGACCGCGCGTTCGTCGCCCGACTCCCAAATCCCGCCACAATCGTCTCCCGCACGTCCAGCAAGCCCGCCGTCAGCATCGCCTCCGACCGCGCATCCGCAATCCGCAGCCCGTCCGAGTTGTTCCCGTTCCCCGTCGTGAAGTCCGTCAGAATGGTGTTGTACATCCGCGGCGAGTTATACTCCCGAATCACCAGCCCGTGGTTCGCCGCGACGTTCGTGCCCGCGTTGCCCGCCCCGATGAAGGTCGCGTTGTAAAGCTGGAAGTTGGCAATCGGCGCGTTGCTCACCGCGATCCCGCTGGGCTCGCCGTTCCATTCCCCGCCGCTGTCCCGCTTCCCGTCCTCCTGGATCGAAAACCAAAACTGGTTCTTCCCCCGGAAGCCCTGGTCCACGTCGAACGTGTCGTCGTCGTTGAACGCACTCACCAGATACTTCGTGTTCACCGTCCCGCCAAAGAACTCGAACCCGTCGTCGGCAAAGGCATACACCTCCACATGTTCGAGGGTCGTCCCGCTGCCCACCGCCCCCAGCGACACGCCATTCAATTCCTTGTTCGCCAGGAATTGATACCCGCCGTGCCGGATCGAGACATACTTCAGCACACCCGAGTTGTCCGCGTCGTCACTCCCGCCAAACCGATACACCCGCTGCCCGTTGATCTCGTTGTCCGGCAGCCCCTCGAACACGTCATACTTCGGGCTGTTCGTGTTGCCCGCCGCGTCCGACGCCGTGTTCAACACCGCTTTGCCCAACAGCACCACGCCGCCCCAGAGTCCGCGCTCGTAGAGCCCCATGTCCGTCGCGTCGCCCGTGTCATCAAACTCGGTCGTGAAAATGATCGGCTGGCTCGCCGTGCCTTCAGCCTTGATCTTCGCCCCCGCCGTCACAAACAACGCGCTGGCCGATTCGCCCGTCGTGATGCTCGCGGCGGACAGCCCCTTGATCACCGTCCCGGCCTCAATCGTCAATGTCGCCGGCGCCAGCACGTGAATGTAGCCGTCCATCAAATACACGTTGGTCCGATACCACGTCGTGTCCCCCGCCACGTCCGCCACCACCGTCACTACGTTCGCGGATTCGGCAGCCGGGGTTCCCGGCAGGAAACCCAGGTGATCCAAGGTCGTCCAACCGCGCAGCCAAAGAGTATCCTGGTCAAACGCGCCTTTGAAGGCGACGGGGGTGAAGAAGCCGTCGTTGGGCGGGGTGATGGAACTGGTCAGCGCCGGACTGCCCGCCGCCGGGCGCGGATCGAGCATCCGGTCGTTCACCCGGCTGATGCTCGCCAGCAGCGGATCGGCCGTCGTGTTCTTCCGCGCTGCATCCGCCAGCAAGATGGCCGACCGCGCGTTCGTCGCCCGACTCCCAAATCCCGCCACAATCGTCTCCCGCACGTCCAGCAAGCCCGCCGTCAGCATCGCCTCCGACCGCGCATCCGCAATCCGCAGCCCGTCCGAGTTGTTCCCGTTCCCCGTCGTGAAGTCCGTCAGAATGGTGTTGTACATCCGCGGCGAGTTATACTCCCGAATCACCAGCCCGTGGTTCGCCGCGACGTTCGTGCCCGCGTTGCCCGCCCCGATGAAGGTCGCGTTGTAAAGCTGGAAGTTGGCAATCGGCGCGTTGCTCACCGCGATCCCGCTGGGCTCGCCGTTCCATTCCCCGCCGCTGTCCCGCTTCCCGTCCTCCTGGATCGAAAACCAAAACTGGTTCTTCCCCCGGAAGCCCTGGTCCACGTCGAACGTGTCGTCGTCGTTGAACGCACTCACCAGATACTTCGTGTTCACCGTCCCGCCAAAGAACTCGAACCCGTCGTCGGCAAAGGCATACACCTCCACATGTTCGAGGGTCGTCCCGCTGCCCACCGCCCCCAGCGACACGCCATTCAATTCCTTGTTCGCCAGGAATTGATACCCGCCGTGCCGGATCGAGACATACTTCAGCACACCCGAGTTGTCCGCGTCGTCACTCCCGCCAAACCGATACACCCGCTGCCCGTTGATCTCGTTGTCCGGCAGCCCCTCGAACACGTCATACTTCGGGCTGTTCGTGTTGCCCGCCGCGTCCGACGCCGTGTTCAACACCGCTTTGCCCAACAGCACCACGCCGCCCCAGAGTCCGCGCTCGTAGAGCCCCATGTCCGTCGCGTCGCCCGTGTCATCAAACTCGGTCGTGAAAATGATCGGCTGGCTCGCCGTGCCTTCAGCCTTGATCTTCGCCCCCGCCGTCACAAACAACGCGCTGGCCGATTCGCCCGTCGTGATGCTCGCGGCGGACAGCCCCTTGATCACCGTCCCGGCCTCAATCGTCAATGTCGCCGGCGCCAGCACGTGAATGTAGCCGTCCATCAAATACACGTTGGTCCGATACCACGTCGTGTCCCCCGCCACGTCCGCCACCACCGCCACCACGTTCGCGGATTCGGCGCGTGAGTTTGTTGTCACCCCGGCCACGCAGGCCGCCAGGAGCATCCCGGTTAGTAAGAATCGGTTGTTCATTTGCATGTTCTCGAGTTTGGTTTGGTTGTTTCCGTAAATCACGGCCTCGCAGTTCAACAGACTTGCGTGAAGAACAAATGGCGGTTTAGTGACAAACCGGTGAACTCACATCCATCGCAGTAAGTCTGCGCGAGTGCGCCGCGCTTGCGTGTTCGGGCCCATGGTGGTTTCCGGTCAGTCCAGGCGCACCCCAAGCCGCGCTGGCGGAAGGAAAACACAATGGCCCGGAGCAGGTTTCCGGCTCAGAAGTCGTAGGTCAGCGAGAGTCCGTAACTTCGGCCGCGCGTGTAAGAGGAATAGATCGCCTGTTTGTCCTCCCCATAGGTGCGCTGGATTTCGGGATTGAGGAGATTCCGAGCGCCGAGCTTGAGGCGAAGATGCCGGCCAATGCGCTGAACCAACACGAGATCCAACTGCGCCGCCGGCTGTTCATAGACATCCGGAGCCGCCAGGTTGGCAATGATGAGTCGTGGGCCGAAGACGTTGTAACTTGCGGAGAACGTCGTCCCCCACTTTGGGTTATCGTAGGTCAGGTCCAGATTGACGATGTAGGGGGACTGGTCGGCCATGGGGCGGGACTCGCCAAGAAGATCGGGCCGGGTGTGGTTCAACTTCTGGAGGTCCGACACAGACTGGTCCGATTCGATGAGCGACAGATTCCCGCCCAAGGTCCACTCCCGCAGCCAGTGGCTGACGAAATCCAGTGACCGGCGGGCCTCGAATTCGACGCCATAGACCTCCGCCTCGGGCCGGTTGACGAAAGTGACAATGTCGCCCCGGCTGGAGACGAACTCTTTCTCGATCACGTTTTCCAGCGTCTTGTAGAACAGCCCGACCGAGTAAAGCTCACCCGGTCGTGGAAACCATTCCCAGCGTAGGTCGTAGTTCTGAATGTCCGTCATCTGCAAATACGGATTGCCGACGATGTATTCGTCCAAAACGGGATCGTAGGTGCGGACCCCGGCCAATTCGCGGAATGAGGGACGGGCCACGGTCATTCCGTAATTCAAGCGCACGCTCATGTTGGAGGCCACGTTCCACACCAAACCCACCGCCGGCAACACGTCGTTGCGTTCGAGGGAAGGCGGGGTGTTGGTCGTCCCGGGAATAACGCCTTCGGAAGGCACGGTGCTGAAGGAGGTCGTCTGAATGTCGGTCTTCTCGAAACGAACGCCACCGATCAGACGCAACGAATCGCGCACCGGCAACTCCAGCATGGCATACGTGGCTGGCACCTGGCTCTCGCCCGCATAGAAGCTGACATCCGAAGGTGTCTGGAGAAAGGTCCGCCACGCATAGGTCACGAGATTCCCATTGGTCGTCGGCGGGTTCACGGCCCCCAGCCGGTCTTCGGTCAGAAAGCCATTGGGATCGCCCGCCCACGACTGGTCCGATGGCGTGTTGTAAGAGAGCGAGCGCTCGCGATACGTGCGCTCAGCCTCGTTGCTGAACAAGCCGAACTTGAACTGGGCATCGGTCGCGTCGCCATAGGGCCGGAAGGGAAGCGTGAAATCCAAGCGCAGATTGCGGCTGTTCTCCTCCAGCTCGCGCCAGAAGCGCGTGGGAAACTTCGGATCCAGACCGCTGATGTTGAACTGGCCGTTGTTGACATGGTAGAAGCGCGTGTCCGGTTCGTCCTGCGTCGTCTGCGTGAACGTGGCGAGCCAGTCCGCGCGCAGGCCGCCCAGCCCCTGAAACAGATGTTCGCCCTTGAACTGATGGGAGAGCAGGCTGCGTTCGATGAATTGCAGCCGGTTCATCGTCAGGTCCAGGTTCATGTTGTAGAAGTCCTGCCCCTGTCGGATGCGCGCGGAGTCTTCGCTGTATTGATTGTAGATGAAAGTGTAGCCCACCTGCTGATCGGGCAGGAATTGGTAAGCGAGCGTCGTTGTGGCCGCCCAGTTGACTTCCTCGGTTC
>CAYJNU010000055.1:25701-26251 GCA_964371005.1 uncultured Verrucomicrobiota bacterium
GCCTTGTCTTGCTCCAGCAAGACCGGATTGCCGGGCTCGTTGTAGTTGACGCGCGTCACGACGCCATTGTCGTAGGAGGAATACGAGTGAGCGTAAGGCACGCTGAGAAACACGCCCACGGGCCGTCCGAGAAAATGAGTTGTATCTCCGGCAGCGGCCACGAAGGTGTGGGCTGGTGGCGGGGCATTGCGCGTCGGGCCAAACTGGGTTGGGCCGGCCAGCTCGGTCAGCCGTTCCAATTCCGCGGCGTCCGCCAGACTGCGCTGCACCGAGGGCGAGGTCGAAGTGACGTTGAGCGGGCGTCCCAATTGGCTGCGATAGGTGGGAATACTCAGGTTGAAATCCCAGAACTCCTCCGCAAGCTCGCGGCTGCCGTCATCCATGCCCAGCCAGTCGGTGCGGCCGCGATCATACGTCAGGAAGTCGTCGTTGCCGGTGGTCTGCGTGTTGTAAGCAGCACCGAATTCGACCGAGGCGAAAGGGCGATCGGGAAAGGACTTGGTGACGATGTTGATGTTGCCGCCGGTGAAACTGCCAGGTTGATCCGGCG
>CAYJNU010000056.1:0-26236 GCA_964371005.1 uncultured Verrucomicrobiota bacterium
CTGCTGACCACGGCGGGGGCATGCGCAACTGGGGCACGCTGACCCTGAACAGCAGCATCGTCAGCGCCAACGCAGCCACCGACAGCGGTGGAGGCATCCAGAATCAAGGAACACTTGCCTTGAACAACACCACCGTCAGCGATAACACAGCCACCGGCGCCGAGGCCGTTGGTGGCGGCATCTACACCGATAACTACGCCACGCTGACCCTCAGCAGCAGCACCGTCCGCGACAACACGGCTGCCTATCTCGGCGGCGGCCTCTTGACATACGGTGTCACAGTGATCCTCAACAGCACCGTCAGCAGCAACATGGCCTCATCCGGCGGGGGGATCTCCAGTGGCAGCATTGGCGATTCAGGGTGTACACTGACACTAAACGGGAGCACTGTCCGCGGCAACACGGCCACCGACAGCGGTGGAGGAATCAAGAATCTCGGCACGTTGACCGCGAACAACAGCACCCTGAACGGCAACAGCGGCGGCGCTATGGGAGGCGCCATTTACAATGGTACAAGTTGTGTCGATGAGCCAGCACCTGACGCCGTGGTGAGCCTCACCAATTGCACTCTCAGCGGCAATTCCGCCGGCCAAGGGGGCGGCGTTCGGAACTCCGGCGGCACGGCGACCTTCAACAATTGCACCCTCAGCGGCAATACTGGAGTCGGCGGGGGACTCAAGAACGGCCCCAACGGTACTGTGACCGTGAAGAACTCGATCATCGCCTATAACAAGCTTGCAGATCACACCACGCCCAACGATTGCGACGGCGTCATCACCTCGCTCGGCTACAACTTAGTCAGCGACAGTTCCGCCGGGTTGAGTAGTCCCGGCGACCTGAACAACACCGATCCGCTGCTCGGCCCGCTGGCGGACAACGGCGGTCTCACCCATACGCACGCATTACTTGCCCGAAGCCTAGCGATTGATCACGTGCCGCCGGCTTCCTGCACTGTTGACACCGACCAGCGGGGCGTGGCCCGGCCTCAAAACCTGGTGTGTGACAGCGGCGCGTTTGAGGCGGACTGCCTGACCAGCACGGTCCTCTTGAACACGGGCTACAATCATCGGGCGGGGGCGGTCTATTCAATCGGCGAAGCCGACGCCTTCTGGCGGGTGACGCAGGACACGGATAGTCAGAGCCAGGAACCGCGGCCGGCGACCGCGATACTCCAAGTGTCGGGGGCGTGGCACGATCCGGAGCCGAACAGTCAGTGGATCAGTTCGCGGGCAACTGCGGAGCAGAACATCAATGGGGCGTACGTGTTCGAGACGAGGTTCTGCCTGCTGGAGGGGTGGAGCGGCATCGAGATAAGCCTGTCCGTGCGGGCCGACGATCAGGCGAACGTGTATTTGAACGATGTACAAATCCTCTCATCCCCCGAGGGCACTTTCTGGTATAACCACGATCCGGCCAGCGTTACCGTAAATGACCCGGGACGGTTCCAGACTGGGGTGAACACCCTGAAAATGCAGGTCAACAACCTCCACAGTGTAGCGATGGGGCTGGATTTGGTGGGCAGTGTGACGGGGTCGGGTTTGGCGTTGGATCAACCGTGGTGTTGTCAGCCCGAGGCGAGTCTGTCGGGCCAGACGTTCAACGATCGCAACGGCAACGCCGCGTGGGACTCAGGTGAGCCGGTACTGCCGGGTTGGCCGATCGTGTTGCTCAGCGGAACGAATCTTGTCGCGAGCACAACCACCGACGGATACGGCTACTATTACTTCATGGGATTGACGAATGGAACATACACGGCCAGTGCAGTGCAGTCCAACGGGTGGGTGCAGACTATGCCGCCGGGCGGGGTTTACACCCTCACCCTGACCAATGCCCAGAGCACCAACCGCCTGAACTTCGGCAACCGCCAAATCGTCAATCCAACGCCAACGAACCTCACCGCCGCAGTGGTGGGTGGGACGACGGTGCAGCTCTCCTGGCCTGCGGATCACACCGGGTGGCAATTGGAGGTGCAGACGAACAGCCTCGCTGTCGGCATCAACACCAACTGGATGCCGGTCCCAGGTTCCACCTCCACGAACCAGATGCCGATGCCAATCAATCCCGCCAACGGCAGTGTTTTCTACCGACTGCGGTATCCAGAGTGATTTGGTCGCCCGTACAGGCTTGAGTCGAAGCTGGATCGGGATCTCCGGCTCCCTGCCTTGCTTGTTTCGCAATTCCAGCCTGTTGTTCTGTCTCGACACGGTGATGCTCTTTCGTTTTCCTTTGCCGGGTTGGTTCGTTTTCAGCACGCGTGAACGCAGAACTTTTCGCCAAAGCCAAGTCGCTCGGTTTCTCCGATCGGCAGATCGCCCATTTGACCGGCCAAACCGAGGATGAAATCCGCGCCGCTCGCAAGCAGCTTGGCCTCGTTCCCAGCTACCGGTTGGTGGACACCTGCGCTGCTGAATTTGAGGCTTACACGCCCTATTACTACTCCACCTACGACCGCGGGGACGACGAGGTGAAGCCCAGCGACCGCAAGAAGGTCATGATCCTCGGCGGCGGCCCGAACCGCATCGGGCAGGGCATCGAGTTCGATTACTGCTGCGTCCACGCGGCCTTCGCGCTCAAGGAGGACGGCTTCGAGACGCTGATGGTCAACTCGAATCCCGAGACCGTTTCCACGGACTACGACACCAGCGACAAGCTTTACTTCGAGCCGCTCACGCTCGAAGACGTATTGCACATTTACGAGCGGGAGAAGTGCTGGGGCGCGATCGCGCAGTTCGGCGGCCAGACGCCGCTGAACCTCGCCCTCGGCCTCCAGAAGAACGGGGTCAACATCATCGGCACGTCGCCGCAGGAGATCGAGATCGCCGAGGACCGGAAGCTGTTCGCGGCGATGCTCAACAAGCTCAACATCCCCCAACCACCCAACGGCATCGCCACCAACGAACACGAAGCCGTCGAAATCGCCAGAACCCTCGGCTACCCGATTCTCGTCCGCCCCAGCTTCGTCCTCGGCGGGCGCGCGATGCAGATCGTGTATTCCGACGCCGAACTCACGCATTACATGCGTTTTGCCGTCGAGGCGTCGCCCGAGCGTCCGGTGCTCGTGGACAAGTTCCTCGAAGACGCCACCGAAGTGGACGTGGATTGCATCGCGGACGTGGGCCACTTTCCAAATCCGAAATCCAGCGAGGGCACGATTGTGATCGGTGCCCTGCTGGAACACATTGAGTTCGCGGGTGTTCACTCCGGCGACGCTGCCATGGTGTTGCCGCCGCACACGCTTTCGCAGAAGGTCATCGGCATCATCCGCGACTACACGCACGCGATGGCGCGCGAGTTGAAGGTCATCGGCCTGATGAACGTGCAATACGCCGTGAAAGGCGAGACGGTTTATGTGCTGGAAGTCAACCCGCGGGCCTCACGGACGGTCCCGTTCGTAAGCAAGGCCATTGGCGTGCCGCTGGCCAAACTGGCGGCGAAGGTCATGGCGGGCAAGACGCTCAAGGAACTGGGCTTCACCGGGGAGATCTGGCCGAAGTATTGGGCCGTGAAGGAATCCGTGTTTCCGTTCAACCGTTTTCACGGGCAGGACATTCTGCTCTCACCCGAGATGCGCTCGACGGGCGAGGTCATGGGCCTTGACGCGGACCTGGGCATCGCCTACGCGAAATCCCAGATGGCGGCGGGCTCGCCGTTGCCGTTGCGGGGCAAGGTTTTCATCAGCGTGAGCGACCGTGACAAGGCCAAGGTGGCAGAGTTGGCCCGGCAATTTGTGGACCTGGGCTTCGAGTTGGTGGCCACCGGCGGCACGGCGGCGATCCTGGAGGGGGCCGGGCTGCAAGTGCAACGCGTTTTCAAGCTCCAGGAGGGCCGGCCCACCGCGATTGACCTGCTCAAGAACAAGGAACTCCAACTCGTCATCAACACCCCGGCTGGCCAGACGCCGCGCGCCGACGAAGTCCGTATCCGCACGACCGCGGTTTACACGGGCACGCCCATCATGACCACATTGAGCGGCGCGAAGGCTGCCGCTTTGGGTATCGCTGCGCTTCAGAAGAGCGGCTACGAGGTGAAGACCTTGCAGGAGTATCATTGAGCCGGGTGGTGCGGTGAAGTCAGGCCGGCGCGGTGCGGTTGACGTGTTCCGCCGTTCTGAAACCGACGGCCCTTCGTGCCGAGTTGGCCAAGCAGAACGAATCACAGGAACTCAAACGGTGAAGCCCGTCGGGGAATGCAAAGTCGTGGAAACCACCCCGCGACTTCACGCGTCTGCAATGGGACAGTTGCCTATGAGAACCACGTTATCGCCTTGGTCCGTTGGACGGTCATACGCCGTGTCCTTTGTCCTCCTGCTGCTTTTAGGTTTTGCCGCGCCTTGCCCGGCTGCGGAGACCAAGCCCAATATCATCGTCATTCTTGTGGATGACATGGGTTGGTCGGACATCGGCTGCTACGGCGGCGAAATCCCGACGCCTAACCTTGATGCGCTGGCGAAAGGCGGCCTCCGTTTCACGCAGTTCTACAACACCGGCCGCTGTTGTCCCACGCGCGCATCGCTGCTCACGGGGCTTTACCCGCATCAAACCGGGGTTGGCCACATGATGGAGAACACTGGGCTGCCGGGCTACCAAGGCCGACTGAATGACCGTTGCGTGACCCTGGGCGAGGTGTTGCGTCCGGCCGGCTATTTCACCGCGATGACGGGCAAATGGCACGTCGGGCAGGCCCAAGGCGTGGTGCCATGGGAACGCGGTTTTGAACGCAGCCTCAACGCGCCGACGGGGGGCTTCTATTACCCGGAGGCTCGGCGGGCGAAGCTGTTCCTCAACGGCCAGGAAATTGCCAACGACGATCCGCGCCTGCCAAGAAACTGGTATTCCACCGATCTGTGGACCGAATTCGGCATCCGGTTCATTGACGAGGCGCTGGCGGCGAAGAAACCGTTCTTCCTCTATCTCGCACATAATGCGCCCCACTTTCCTCTGCAGGCACCGGCGGAGGACATCGCGAAGTTCCGTCACGGCATCTACACCAACGGTTGGGACCAGCTCCGCGAGGCGCGCTACATCCGACAAAAGCAGATGGGCTTGATTGATCCCGCGTGGCCGATGTCGCCACGTCCGCCCGAACTGCAAGCGTGGAACGAGGTGTCCGCCGAAGAACGCGACCGCTTTGATGAAATCATGGCGATCTATGCCGCGTGCGTCTGGCACATGGACAAGTCGATCGGCGTGTTGACCGAGGCACTTCGGCAACGCGGCGTTTTGGACAACACGCTCATCTTGTTCATGAGCGACAACGGCGGCAACGCCGAGTCCGGTCCGAACGGCCGGCTCGAAGGCGACAAGCCCGGCGCGGCCGGCAGCACGGTGTATTGCGGCCAGTCATGGGCGACGTTGGAGAACACGCCTTTCCGCCGCTACAAGCACTTCAACCACGAGGGCGGCATCGCCACGCCATTGATCGCGCACTGGCCGGCGCGCATTCAGGCGACAGGCGAACTCCGCTCGCAGCCCGGACACCTGGTGGACATCATGGCCACGCTCGTGGACGTGGGCGGCGCGAATTATCCGACGGAATCTCATGGCAATCTCATCCCGCCAATGGAAGGCCGCAGCCTCGTCCCCGCCTTCGCCAACAAGTCCATCGCACGCGAGGCCCTGTTCTGGGAACACGAAGGCAATGCCGCGGTGCGCGTGGGCAATTGGAAACTCGTCCGCCAGGGCCGCCAGGGGTCATGGGAACTCTACGATCTGAAAGCCGATCGCACGGAACTCCACGACCTTGCCACGACCCAGCCTGAGCGGGCGAAGGAACTCGCCGCCAGGTGGGAAGCCTGGGCCAAGCGGGCACAGGTCGTTCCTGCCCCGGCGGGCAGTGGCGGCGCCGGGAAGAAAGCGAAGCAGAAGCAAGCTGCGCCCGGAAAGAAGAAGCGCTCCGCACCGCAATGAGGAAACAAGCCGCTGGAGATACAACAATGATCACAAAGGCAAGGCCAAGGGTCGCTCCCATGACCCTCCTGCTTGTTGCGACCATACTGACGCAGCCGGGGTGGCTTCGCGCTGCGAGCGCCGCCAAACCCAACGTCCTGTTCTTGTTCGCCGACGACATGCGCGCCGACACCATCGCCGCGCACGGCAACCCGCACATCAAAACCCCAAACCTCGACAAGCTGGTGGCGGAGGGCTTCAGTTTTCGCGGCAATTACATTTTCGGCGGCAACAGCGGGGCGGTCTGCATGCCGAGCCGGGCCATGCTGATGAGCGGCAAGACTTGGTTCCACGTGGACACAGTCTCGCTCAAAGGCGTCAAGTTGCTCCCGGAACTGCTCGGCGAAAACGGCTATGAGACCTTCGGCACGGGCAAGTGGCACAACGGTCAGCAGTCCTGGCTGCGGGCTTTCCAACGCGGGAAGACCATCATGTTTGGTGGCATGTCGGATCACACGAAGGTTCCCGTCCGCGACTTGGGTCCGGACGGAAAGCTGACCGCACAGCGCACCGGCGAGAAGTTCTCCAGTGAGTTGTTTGCCGACTCGGTCATCGAGTTTCTGCAAAGCCACGACAGAAAGCAGCCGTTCTTCGCCTACGTCGCGTTCACCGCCCCGCACGATCCGCGGATGCCGCCGCTCACTTTCCGGGAGCCGTATTACCGCAACCTCCCTCCGCTGCCTGCGAACTTCCTGCCACAGCTCCCCTTTGACAACGGCATGATGAAAGGCGGCCGGGACGAAAACCTCGCCGCCTGGCCGCGCACGGAAGCGGTCATCCGCGATCAACTGGCTGAATACTACGGCATGATCACGCATCTGGATGAACAGATCGGGCGGATTCTGGCGGCGTTGAAGCAATCAGGACAGGCAGACAACACTTTCATCATCTTCTCCGCCGACAACGGTCTGGCCCTCGGCAGTCACGGCTTGTTAGGCAAACAAAACGTGTTCGAACACAGCATGCGCGTTCCGCTGGTTCTCGCCGGGCCCGGCGTGCCCCGCGGGAAATCCACCACCGCCTTCACCTACCTGCTGGACGTCTTTCCCACGCTATGCGACACGCTCGGGCTGGAGCCTCCGCCCGGCCTCGAAGGTGAAAGCTTGCGTCCGTTGTGGCAAGGAACGAAGAAGCGCGTCCGCGATTCGGTGTTTCTACCATTCCTCCAAATTCAGCGTGCGGTGCGGGACGAACGTTGGAAACTGATCGCCTATCCGCAGATCGGTCATCTGCAATTGTTCGATCTCCAATCGGATCCGTTGGAGACCACCTCGCTGATTGACCGCCCCGAACATACCGCCCACGTCGCACGGCTGCTGAAGCTCATGAAAGATTGGCAGGCGAAGGTGGGCGACACGCTCGAACTGCCCACCAGGAACACCCCACCCGAGAAGGTTGATCTAACCGGGCGAGAACGGAAGCCCGACCAATGGCAGCCGGAGTGGATCGTGAAGAAGTACTTTGAATCAGCCCAATAAACAACCACGCGCAAAGCGCGTGGTTTTGAAGATTGCCCCCCATAGGGGGGCTGTAGCCAGCGATGCCGTCGTAGTGACTCAACGCTCTTTGTGCCAGCAACGCTCTCAAAAGCAGGAAGAACAGAAGAAGAACTGGCATAGCCGACAACACCAACCACGTGCAGAGCACGCGGTTTCCAAGATGAATGAACGTAACAAGTTCGGTCATGAAATCCACGCCCAGCCTTCTGGCCCCGCTCTTCCTGCTGTTCACTGCGCTGGCTGCCGCCCACGCCGCAGATTCGCCGAAGCCTTGGAACATCCTCTTCTGCTTCGCCGATGATTGGGGCCGCTACGCGAACTGCTACGCGGCCACCGAGACCCGCCCCTCCATCAACCCACTGCTCAAGACGCCAAACATTGACCGCATAGCCCGTGAAGGCGTGCTGTTCAAAAACGCGTTTGTCACGGCGCCGAGCTGTACGCCATGCCGGAGTTCACTGTTGTCGGGTCAGTACTTTTTCCGCACCGGGCGTGGGGCAATTCTCCAGGGGGCGCAATGGGACGCCCGCATTCCGAGCTACCCACTGCTGTTGCGCGATGCGGGCTATCACATTGGCAAGAGCTACAAGGTTTGGAGTCCCGGCACGCCCGCCGACGCGCCCTACGGTAGCCAGCAGTACGCCTACGAGAAGGCGGGACGCGCTTTCAACGACTTCTCCGAGAACGCGACGAAGCTGGTGCGCGAAGGTATGACGTTCGCCGCGGCCAGGGCCAAATTGCTCGGCCAGGTGGGCAACAACTTCGAGGCGTTTCTCGCCGATCGCAAGCCTGGCCAACCGTTCTGCTTCTGGTTTGGCCCGACGCTCACGCATCGCAAGTGGGAGAAAGGCTCGGGTAAGGCGCTTTGGGGTATCGAGCCGGACGCGCTCACGGGCCGGCTGCCGAAGTTCATGCCCGATGTGCCGGAGGTGCGTGAAGATTTCACCGATTACATGGGCGAGATACAGGCGTGGGACGCCGGGGTGGGGGTGTTGATCCAGAAGCTGGAAGACTCCGGCGAACTCGATCACACGTTGGTAGTCATCAGCGGTGATCACGGCATGCCCGGCGTGCCCGGCGGCAAGTGCAACCTCTACGATTTCGGGGTCGGCGTGGCACTTGTCGCGCGCGTGCCCGGCGTCAAAGGAGGGCGGGTGGTGGATGATTTTGTGAACCTGATGGACCTCGCCCCGACGTTTCTGGAAGCCGGCGCGGTAAAGCCGCCCGGCGTAATGACCGGACGCAGCTTTCTGAATGTGCTGCGCTCCGACAAGTCTGGGCTGGTGGACGCCTCGCGCACCTGGGTCGTCACCGGGCGCGAGCGCCACGTGGCTAACGCGCGCGAGGGCAGCCTGCCGTATCCGCATCGTGCGCTACGGACAACGGACTTCCTCTACGTCCGCAACTTCGCTCCGGACCGCTGGCCGATGGGCAGCCCGAATTTCACCGGCGAGGCGGACGCACCGACGATTGAGGCCGTGGAGCGGAACACGTATGCTTGTTTTGCCGACATGGATGCCAGTCCGACCAAGGCGTGGCTGGTGAGTCAGCGGAGCCAGCCCCAATGGAAGTGGCATTACGATTACGCCTTCGGAAAGCGCCCAGGGGAACAGCTCTTCGACCTGCGCAACGACCCGGACCAGACGGTGGACCTGGTCCCCAATCCAAGATACGCGGCCACACGCGCGACACTGGAGAAACGCCTGCTGGACGAGTTGAAGCGCGCGGGCGATCCGCGCCTGGTCGAGGGCGGAAAGTTCTTTGAAACGCCGCCGATGGCTGGTCCCCTTGCCGAGGCCGCACCGACGAAGAAACGGGGCAAGAACAGGTGAACACTCGCAAGTCATTACCACCCCGGCTTGGCTTGACGAGGCAACCGCCCGCAACCCCGCCTCTTCCGGCAAGTACCAAAAGATGAAACCGATCCTTGTCCGCTGACGAACATTCTCTCTTTTGCCCATCAACCACCATGAACTCATCGCCGAAAACCATGCCCTTCTTCTCCTTCAGTCGCCGACGTTTCCTCGTCCAGTCAGCCGGTTTGGCTGCGGCCACCTTGGTTGCTCCCAACCTGTTGTTGCGCGGTCAGGAGGCCGCCGGCAAACGCCTGAACATCGCGGTGATCGGGGCACTCGGTAAAGGGCAGTCGGACACGCGCAGCGTTGAGAAGGAGCACAATATCGTTGCCCTGGTGGACGTGGACCGCAGCCGTCTCGACAGCGCGGCCCAGGGGCACGCCAATGCAGCCCAGAAAGCCAATCGTTCTGCCGAACCGCCCAGGCTTTACACGGATTATCGCAAGATGTTCGATGAGATGGCCAAGGACATTGACGCGGTCATTGTCTCTACGCCGGACCACACGCACTTCGTAGCGGCCATGTGGGTGCTCAAGCTCAAGAAACACGTCTGCGTGCAGAAGCCTCTGTGCAACACCATCTGGGAAATTCGCGAGCTTCACAAGACCGCCAAAGCCGCGGGCGTCCTCACGCAGATGGGCAACCAGGGCCGCACGTCGGAAGGCCATCGGCTCGCCAAGGAATGGATCGAACAGGGCGTCATTGGCACGCTCAAAGAGGTCCGACTCTGGACCAATCGCCCGATCTGGCCGCAGGGGCCAATGAGCAAACAGCTCGTCGCCTGTCCCGCGAACTTGAATTGGGATTTGTGGCTGAGCAGCGAAGCCGACGAACCGTACTTCGAATTCGAGCTCCCGGAGGGGCCGGCGGGCAAACCCAAGCAGGCCAGCCGACGGGGCAACGCGGTGCATCCGTTCAATTGGCGTGGTTGGTGGCAGTTCGGTTCCGGCGCGCTGGGCGACATGGGTTGCCACATCATGGACGCCGCCTTCAACGTGCTCGGCCAGCGTGTGCCGGAGAAGATCGAAGTCACCAGTTCGCCGGTCACCGCCTTGACCGCTCCGGTGTGGAGCAGTCTGGTGTATCATTTTGCCGCCACCGGAAGGTTCCCTGCGCTCAAAGTGAGTTGGAATGACGGCGTGAAGGAGGGCCAGCCCAACAAGCCCGAACGCGATGAACGGGTGCCCCAGGACGTTTACGACAAGAATTCGAGCGGCATGATGTTCATCGGCAGCGAGGGCGTGATCTTTGCCGACACGTATTGCTTCCGCCCTGCAGTTTATCCGGACAGCAAAGACGACGACGTTCGTGCCGCGATGGCTGAGGGCAGGATCAAGAAGACCGAGGCGCGCAGTCCGCATCCGAACAATCCGCAACTGGAATGGGCCAGTTGCATCGTGAACGGCGGCAAGCCCAGCTCGAATTTCGATTACGCCGCGCCCTTGAGCGAGTTTGTGTCGTTGGGCAACCTGGCCATCCGCTCGGGGCAAACCATCCAGTGGGACGCGGCCAATATGAAGGTCACCAACGTCGCGGCGGCGAACCGCTACATCAAACGGCCTGCGTACCGCAGAGGCTGGCTGTGAACCGGCTTCCACTCAAGGCCGCATCTCGAAGTACGATGGAAAGGTGCGTCCGGGCTTCGAGCCGAAACCGACTGACCGACAGCCGTAAAATGAACTTGGGGGCGACCAGGCTGGGTGTGGTTGCTTGACTCGATCGACCGAGGGGACAGAATCGCGTCATGTTCGCGATGATTCGGATGGTGGCCGGGCTAACTGCAGTCGGCGTCTTTTGCTGCGGCGCAGGGGCCATCGGGGCGGGCATTCCTGTTCCCCAGATTGATGGCGAATGGTGGCCGGTGGCGGGCAATCCCGACCTGGGCGAATTGACCGGCGACAAACAGCAGCCCGTGGACTTCGCCATTTGGCAGGCGGCGGGCGGCACCTGGCAGATTTGGTCGTGCATCCGCCACACGCGCTGCGGCGGACATACCCGCCTGTTCCACCGCTGGGAGAGCAAGCAGATCACTGATAGCCACTGGCAACCGAAGGGCATCGCCATGCAGGCTGACCCCACGTTGGGGGAGAGTCTGGGGGTGGACTTCAGGCACCGCACGTCTTCAAGGAGAAAGACCGTTACTACATGGTTTACGGTGATTGGCAGCGCATCTGCCTGGCCGTGAGTACGGACGGCAAGACCTTCACCCGCGTGCTCAATTCCCGCGGCCAACCCGACCTCTTCTCCGGCCCGTACGAGAACACCCGCGACCCGATGATGCTCAAGCTGGGCGGGCTCTTCTACTGCTACTACATGGGCCACAAGCAAGGCGCGTCATACCAGTCCGCCATCTTCTGCCGCACATCGGAAAACCTCAAGGAGTGGAGCGAGCCGATCATGGTTTCCGCTGGTGGTGAGCCCGCTGCCCACACCAACTGGTTTGGCGGGGATGCCGAGTGCCCGTTTGTTGTGGCTAATGACGGTCAGTTCTACCTGTTCCGCAACCAACTTTACGGTGGGAACAACCTGAACACGCAGTACGCTTCGCCGAACCCCTTGAACTTCGGCGTCGGCCATGACCGCTACCGCCTTGGCACATTGCCCGTGGCCGCGCCGGAAATCGTCCTGCACGACGGGCAATGGTACATCGCTGCGCTCAACCCCGCCCTCGACGGCATCCGCATCGCCCGGCTGCGCTGGGTGGATCGGTGAGGGGCACAGCGCGGTGGCAACGCTGCGCTTGGTGAATGGCGAAGAAGGCAGGACCAGCTCGGGGCGAATGAGGCAGCGACTGCTGCGAGCGCCGTCGCGCGGCTTTGGAACTCACTGCAAGCGCAGCGTATTTCGGATCATTCGGTCAACGGCGACCGGATCCTCGTGCGGCTCGGCTTGATAATTGATGGCCAGGAAACGACCGGAACGGTTCCGCACGAAGTAGTGGTGGCATTCGGTTTCTGTCCTGCGTCCATCCCGCTGCGTTTGTTGACGGTAACGCACGTGGATCCCGCTCAGGGTGTGATCGGTGACGAACGTCTCCTGGCTGAAGGAATCCTTGACGGCCTGGGGATCGGCTTCGAATGTCTTAAGCAGGCCAGCCGCCGCCGTCTTCAAGTCGCCCAGCTCGGGAGGGAGCAGGATCACGCGCACCGCACCAGCCTGGCCAATGAACCGGGTCGGATACAGTCCGTGGCCCGCAGTCCTGACGTCGGGTTGCCACCCGCCACCCAGCGAAAAGCGGACACCGCCAGAAGAAATGGTAGTCAGCTGTGATCGCTCCAGTCGCGAATATCCCGCCAGTAATCCCACCGAAGCAAGCAGGGCGACGCCGGCCCAAACGCTCTTCGATTTCATGTTGTGCCTCTCGATTCTGTTTGGCTTGAGGACTCAGGCGAACT
Source organism: uncultured Verrucomicrobiota bacterium (assembly GCA_964371005.1). GTDB lineage: Bacteria > Verrucomicrobiota > Verrucomicrobiia > Limisphaerales > MWDV01 > MWDV01. The sequence goes on from CAYJNU010000056.1 coordinate 12,696, forward strand.
CCAGATGCCAGCCCCAAGCTGGAGTAACCCTACGCCTCTCCTCGCGGCGTGTCCAGAATTCGTTCGCAATGAAACACCGCGCCCACCGCGCTCCTACGCTGTGCCGGAGCGAATGGGGGTGTTGGCATGCTGCCGGCAGTCGCGTCCGAGATCGTCCTGCACGTCGGGCAATGGCATATCGCAACGCTCCACCCAGGTTTCTGGATGACATCCGTGTCGCCCGATTGCGCTGGGTAAAACATTGGGGCACGCGACCGGACTGAAAGGCTGGCGGTGTACAAGCCCCGGGCACATGCCGCACCGCCCCCGGAAACGCGCTTGCCACGAAGCCGTCCGCAGTTACTCTCACCGATGACAGGAAACGAACGAAACCGATCAACGACCAGAACGCTTGAGCGGGCACCGTTGTTACGTCTGAGCACGGTTGGATGAAGCCTTTTCGGAAATACGCCGATCAACTCGACGCGCTGCTCGACCAAATCGAGTGGGGCAGTCGAATGGGTGACCGCCGAGGGGAGGTGGATAGTTCTCTCAACGGACAAGCGTCGAGTGCGCTACGTGAGCTTGTAAGGCCGATGGCAATCTGGAGGGCTGGCGCGTATTTCACTGGCCAGGAGCTCGCTGCCAAAGCCGTTGGTCCCCTCACCCGTAAGCCCGGTCTTCTGTCGCAACCAGTCTATGATCCGACCTGCGGTACGGGAGACTTGTTGCTCCGCTGGTCCAACGCTTTACCGGTTTTGCCGGATTTGAATGGCACGATCGAGACTTGGAAAACTCTCCTCCGAGGCCGCGATCTCGAACCTGAGTTCATCGCGGTGGCCAAACGCCGGCTGGTTCTCCAAGCCATAGCCAGAGGCGCACGGTTGCTCAGAGGCAAGGCGCCGAATTTAGACCGCGTATTTCCTGGCCTGCAGGAAGGTGATGCGCGGTTTCCATTGAAAGAACCAGCGCGCTTCACACTGGTAATGAACCCGCCATTCGGATTGACGCAGGCCGCCGCCGACTGCACATGGGCGTCTGGCAAGGTTTCTTTGGCCGCAGTGCTGTTTGAAACTTGCCTCAAGCAAGCCGCTCCGCCGTCACGAGTTACCGCAATTCTTCCTGACGTTCTCCGCACTGGCAGCCGCTATGCCCGTTGGCGGGAGTTGGTTGAGCAGCGGCTTCGAGTGGATCGCGTCGAACCCTACGGGAGATTCGACGACTTCGCAGACGTGGACGTTTTCATCCTCGAAGGGGTCGTGTCTGCCGGCGTGGGAGGCGCGGTTTCGTGGTGGCCGTCTGCTGAATCGCCCACACAAGTAACCGTGCATGAGCTCTTTGATGTGAGCGTTGGGGCCGTTGTTCCTCACCGCGATCCGCATATTGGACCGTGGTCGCCGTTCGTTGCGGTAGGGGACCTGCCTCCGTGGAAGAAGGTCAACCATGTGCAATCACTTCGCCGATTCAGCGGCACCAAGGTCATGCCGCCGTTCGTCGCTATCCGACGCACATCCAGTCCGAGCGACGGCCAGCGAGCCATCGGCACGATTGTCACAGGCGACCGGCCTGTGGCAGTCGAGAACCACTTGCTAGTGTTGAAACCGCGCGATGGCACCGTCAGGAGTTGCGGATTCGCTGTGGAGAACCTCAAGGACCAACGCACCAGGGAATGGCTGGACAGACGCATCCGCTGCCGGCATCTGACGGTTTCAGTCCTGCGCGAATTGCCGATATGGAAGGAGGCAACATGAGCGCAGACCGTCTCCGGTTCTCAACCACCGTACTGCGTTTGCTCGGCGAGGAGTTAAACCCGTCGCCCGATCAAGGGATTCTTGAGCTCATCAAGAACGCCTATGATGCCGACGCCACGCGATGCACCGTGGAACTCAAGGGCGCGCATTTGAAAGGTGGCGCCATTCGCGTGTGGGATGACGGAAATGGGATGAGCCCTGACGAAATCCGAAATGGGTGGCTCATCATCGGGGATTCGCTCAAAAGGCGCGGCGCCAAAAGCCCCGCAGGCCGCCTCGTCGTGGGAAGCAAGGGTTTGGGGCGACTGGGCGCCTTACGTCTGGGACACGCCGTGGCGCTCATCACGCGGCCGAGACAGGAGCCGGGAATTCAGTACCGTGTCGAGATTGACTGGAAAGCCTTCGACCAGGCAAGAATTGTGGAGGATGTCGAAATCGCCATCGAAAGAGAGCAGGCGCTCATGGGTGCCACGCACGGCACGGACATTCTCATTTCGGAACTCCCAACAGTATGGCGAAAAGCTGACATCCAGCGGCTCGCCCGCGCGATTCTCTTGCTCAGGGATCCGTTCTGCGAGGACAAGAGCTTCAAAGCAGTTCTCAAGGCTGATGAGTTTGCCGAGATTGAGCGTCTCGCACACGCGGGTTATTTTTCCGAATGCGATTACCATCTTGTCGCGACTCTCGACGAAGAAGGGCGGGCGAATGCGGAGGTGAAGTCCGCAGGGGGGAAGCTGCTTTTTGCTGCAAAGCATGGAGACATCTCCCGTGAAAAGGGCCATCCAATCTATGCGACCCCCGCTGCTAAGTTTGAGCTTTGGGAATTCAAACTTTCGTCTGAAGGATTCGCGATTTCCACCAAACAGGCGACGAAGAAAGCTCTACAGGATTGGCTAGAACCGTTCGGCGGCGTCCGGCTCTACCACCGCGGGGTTCGCATTCTCCCTTACGGCGAGCCGAAGAATGACTGGCTCGACATGAATTTACGCCGGTCCCAAAGCCCCGAGTATCGTCCCAGCACCAACAATTCACTGGGATGTTTTCGAGTCGATGATCCCAAGGGTATTCTCCAGCAGAAAACCGACCGTCTTGGATTTGTGGACGCCGAGGCTTTCGACTCTTTGCGGCGGTTTGCGGGTGATGTCTTGGACTGGATGGCCCGCGAGCGATTGCGGGACCGTGAGCGCCGTCGGAAAACGCAAATCGAGAGGACGCGCCAGAAGACGCTGGAGGCGGAGAATCAGGTCGCGACTGCATTGCAGAAGCTTCCAGTGCAAGAACGAACGAATGTCGAGGCCGCCATAGCTCAACTTCGGACGGCACATCAGGCCGAGATCGACCTCAAGGACGAAACCGCACAGCTCTACTTCACGCTCGGCACCGTTGGCACAACTGCAGCTGCCTTCGCTCATCAAACCAAAGTGCCAATCAAGGGCATCCTGGGCGACGCGAACATTCTGGATGACTATCTCGGCGACCCGGAAATGCTGGCTCTCTACCGAGAAGAAAGCAGCAAAGCCGTGAAACGCATCCGCCGGGAGGCAAGCGCCATTTACTCCTTTTCCAGCGTGACATTGAGGTTGCTTGAGCACGAGAAACGACGCTCCAGTTCGCAAGCAGTGCATCAACTCATTAACGAGACTGTTGATTTGCTCAAGCCCTATCTCGAGGCCCGTGAGGCGGTCGTGGAGTGCGACTACGCACCAGGCGAGCCGAAGATTTGGTGCGCCAAGGCAGCGTTTGAAGCCATTCTGACAAACCTCCTGACAAACAGCCTGCAGACATTCGAGCGTGCGTGCAAAACCGGCAGGAAGGAAGGCGACCGACGTATCCATATCCGAACTCGTCTTTCCGACGACAGCGTTTCGATTTGTGTCCAGGACAACGGCCCTGGCATCGACGAGCTCTCGGTGCATGAAATCTGGATCGCTGGCAAAACAACGACTGAAAGAGGAACCGGTCTTGGGCTTGCCATCGTTAAAGACGTCGTCGAAGACCTTCGGGGTCGCGTTGAAACAGAAGCACACGGGGAACTTGGTGGCGCCTCTTTCACCGTCACACTGCCACTCAAGAGTTGACTACCAATGCCCTCAACTATTCTCACAAATCGCCGAGTCGCTATTCTGGAGGATGACCCCACAAATCGAGAGAGGTTGTCGAGCTTTGTCACGATGAGTGGTGGTATTCCGTTACCGGTCAGTCCGCGTGCCCCAGCGCTGCCTGAGTTGGAGACGTACCTAACCCGTGAGAATGCCTCAATGATTGTGTGCGATCATCGTTTGTTTGAACGAGGCGATTACGCGGGCTACACAGGTGCTGCCGCAGTAACGGCGAGCTATCGGAACAATCGCGGGGGTGTCTTGGTCACCGCTTGGGAAAAGGACGACGCCGAGCTGTCCCTACGCGAGTATCGTCGCTGGATACCTGCCTTGGTTCACGCAACGGAATTGAACCGGGGCCTTCTGGAGTCGGCGCTCATGCAGGCTGATCGCGAGGCACGGGAACATCAACCAACCCGCCAGCGCGTGGGATATCGCACGATCATGACGGTGAGGAATCTTGTGCCGAGGGGAGACAAGGTTGTCGTGAAAGTGGTGATGAGCCAGTGGAATCCAGACCAAGAGGTGGGTTTTCCCCTCCACATGTTGCCGCAAGAGATGCGTGCGAAAGCGTCGCCCGGCAACATGCTTCTCGCCGAGGTGAATCTTGAAGCTGAGCGCGCTGAAGATCTGTTTTTTGACAAGTTTGAATTGCCTGACCCAGATGTCCTCCGAAACGCCAAAACGCTCTTTGACCGTCCTTGACGTGGGCCACGGGAGCGCGGCCGTGCTGCAGGACGAGGGCGGCGTGGTCGTTTTCGACACCGGACGTGGAGCGCACTTGGACCGCTACCTCAAGTCGCTTGGCGTTCATGAGGTTGAAGCGATGTTTCTTTCGCACGCTGATTCAGACCACATCGGCGGCGCAGTCACGCTGCTGTTGAACGCCGGGCTGCGCGTTGGCTGCGTCTTCCTGAACCCAGACCCAACCAAGGAGACGGACGTCTTCGTTCAGTTACGTTACGCGCTCAGTGAAGCCCAAACACGGTCGGGCACCATGACCGAGCCGAGCCTCACTACGAACACGAGATGCCCAAGGAAGGGCGCCAGCATCGAAGTCCTGTATCCACCCGTTTCTGCGGCATTGGGCGGCGCTGGAGGCCGTGACTTGGCTGGAAACCGCCTCACTTCAAATTCCCTGAGTGCAGCTATCCGCGTGACAGGGGCATCAAATGCGTCAGTCCTGTTGGGAGGCGATATTGAGTTTGGATGTCTGGACGAATGGAAACGCCAAGGAGTCGCGCCGTCGGCATGGGCATTAGTGTTTCCTCATCACGGCGGCCTGCCCGGCGATTGTGATGAGGCGGAGGCAGCCTTATTTGCGCATGAATTGACCAGAATGGTCACCCCTGCGGTTGTCGTGTTTTCCATTCATCGTAGCAAGTTCGGCCTCCCACGCGATGAAGTGCTTCGTGCGATCTTGGGAGCGTCAGAGAACGTAAGGTTTGTTTGCACTCAGCTCCCGAACCGGTTTCACGCCAATGTTGCAGTGAAACCTGAATGGTCAATCCATCGACATCCATCAGGGCAGGGCTTTCGTGAAGGGATGGTTGAACTGGAATTCGTTGAGGGCGGGTTCGAGATACGATTTCATTGACACCGCTCCGCGAAACGGCGGACGATGTTGCGCATGACAAACGACTCATCGCTTCCCACCTCGCGTCGCGATTTCCTAAAGAACACTGGCCGGCTCGCCGCGGCCAGCGCCCTGGCAGGTGTCGCCTTACCCCACGTCCATGCAGCCGAGGACAACACAATCCGGCTGGCCATCATTGGATGCGGCGGTCGCGGAACAGGCGCCGTGGCCAACGCTCTCGAAGCGCCCGGGGGACCGGTGAAGCTCGTCGCCATGGCTGACCTGTTCCCGGACAAGCTCAACAATTCCCACAAGAATCTCAGCGAGAAGTACGGCGACAAAGTTGACGTGCCGCGCGGCCGGCAGTTCCTCGGGTTCGATGCCCACCGCAAGGCGATTGACTGTCTGCGGCCGGGCGACGTGGTGCTGTGCACGACTCACGCGGCGTTCCGCGCCATGCACGTCGAGTATGCCGTGGAGAAAGGCATGCACGTCTTCATGGAAAAGACGTTTGCGCCGGATCCGGGCGGCATCAAACGCATCCTGCGGGCCGGCGCGGCGGCGGCGAAGAAGAACCTCAAGGTCGCCGCGGGCGTGATGTGCCGGCATTCCACGGCGCGGCAGGCCTTGATCCAGAAGATCCGCGAGGGCGCGATGGGCGACATCCAGTTGATCCGCGCCTATCGGATGGACGACGGCTACCGGATGGGGCCGTTTGGCGGCAAGGAGAACGAGTTGCTCTGGCAAATCCGCCGCCCCTACCAGTTCCTCTGGGCGTCGTCGGGCATTTTCATCGAGCTGATGATTCACCAGATTGACGAGTGCTGCTGGATCAAGGACGGCTGGCCGGTGGCGGCGCACGGTGTGGGCGGACGCGGGCCGGACAGCACGGATTGCAGCCAGAACCTCGACACGTATTCCATCGAATACACCTTTGCCGACGGCACGAAGGCGCTGGTGACCGGGCGCTACATTCCGAAGTGCCATACCGACTTCGCCACATTCGTCCACGGGACGAAATGCGCGGCGCAATTCTCCGGCAACATCCATGCGCCGACGGTGCAGATGTACAAGGACCAACGGGTCGCGAACAATAACATCGCGTGGCGGCCGGAGAAGGAAACCGCGGATCCCTGGCAGGCGGAGTGGAATGTGTTGCTGGACGCCATCCGCAAGGATCGTCCGCACAACGAAACCAAGCGCGCCGCCTATTCGAACCTCGCCGCGATCATGGGCCGCGCCGCCGTCCACTCGGGTAAGATCATCTCCTGGGAGGACGCGCTGGCTTCGGATTTCCAGTTCTGCCCGAACGTGGACGCGTTGACGCAGGACAGTCCCGCGCCGGTGAAGGCCGACGAGAAGGGGCGTTACCTCGCGCCGATCCCCGGCGTGACCGTGGAGATTTGAGCCTCGGTTCTGCTGGAGCCGTAATCAGCGGAGACGGGAGGGTGCGAGGCGGGCAAGCGGACGGGTGAGCAGCCGCCGGCCACACCGGCTTGTGTCCGGACTGGGCAGGCGCAATTCGCTGGTTCGAGAATCTCGCTTGCCGCATTTGACATCCGGCCCTGTGGCGTTATCCATTGCAGCGCTGATGATACTCAGTAGAAGACATAAACGCCCTGGAACCGGCCAAAGCCATCCCAGAAATCGAGGTTGATCCTGACATGAAACGCACGTTTGGAATATTCGCCGCCACCCTCTGCCTCACGACCCTGCTGGTCGCTCTTCCCGCCCAGGCAGCCGTGGACATGTTCCTCTCCTTCGTTCCCGAAATAAAGGGAGAGTCCACGGACAAACTGCATAAGGACAAGATTGATGTGCTGGCGTGGAGCTGGGGCATGTCCAACTCCGGCACGACCCACGTCGGCGGGGCCGGGGGCGCGGGCAAGGTCAACGTTCAGGATCTCAGCCTGACCAAGTATGTGGACAGGGCCAGCCCAGCGCTGATGCAGAAGTGCGCCAATGGAGGGCATATGACCGAGGCCACGTTGATTGTGCGCAAGGCGGGGGCGAACCCCATTGAATACATCAAGATCACGATGACCGAGGTCATGGTGACCAGCGTCTCCACTGGCGGTTCCGGCGGCGAAGACCGTTTGACTGAGAACATCACGCTCAATTTCGCCAAGGTGAAGTTCGAATATGTGCCGACAAAACCCGACGGGACCGCCGACACGGCGATTCCGATGACTTGGAACATCGCGGAGAATACTCCTTAGCGGCAGCCTTGCGCAGCGCTGACGTTCCTTATGCCCAAGTCAAGAGAGGTTCGTTCAAACCCTTGTAGCCGCGGACGTGAGTCCGCGCCATTGTTCTCAATTTGCGCGGACTTACGTCGGCGACTACGAAGTTCTGAAATCGGCCCAAGAGACCGTGTTCTGGTCGTGGCTCTGATGATGGCGCTAAGCTGTGCCGCTTCACTCCAAGCCGCTTCGGACATGTTCCTCGCTTTCGTTCCCGAAATAAAGGGCGAGTCCGCGGACAAAGCGCACAAGGACCAGATTGATGTGCTGGCTTGGAGTTGGGGCCTGGCCAATTCCGGCACCACGCATGTCGGTGGCGCGGGCGGCGCGGGCGTGGCGAGCTTCCAAGACCTCAGCCTGACCAAGTACGTGGACCGGGCGAGCCCGGCGCTGCTGTTACATTGTGCCAACGGAGAACACCTCTCCGAGGGCACATTGATTGTGCGGCAGGCGGGAGCAACCCCCGTCGAATACATCAAGATCAGGTTGGAGGAAGTCCTAGTGAGCAGCGTTTCGACAGGTGGCTCCGGCGGCGAAGACCGCCTCACCGAGAACGTGACTCTTAATTTCGCAAAGCTGAGCCTGACCTACACGCAGGCGAGCAACCCCGTGCCGCCGACCGGCCCTCAATTCACCTGGGACATTCCCAGCCAAAGCACCGGAACCAACGGTGGCGGAACTGGCCTGCCGCCCACTCCGGTCTCAGGTCTGACCTCGACGCTGACCTACACCAACGGGTCGCCGATGGCCCGGTTGACGTGGGCGAGCACCGCGGGGGTAGGCTATCAGGTCTGGGTCGCCAGCGAACTGAACGCCGCGTTTCAACGCTACGGTGAGCCCATGCCCTCCGCAGGAGATGGCGCCATGTCCGTCGTCGTGCCAGCGGATGCGGTCAGGAAGTTCTTCCGGATCGAGACACTCCCGGCCCAATAAGGTCTGCTCTACCTCGAACCGAGGTGGGCGATGAACATCGCTCCGAATTTCGTCGCAACTCCAGGAGTCCGCCGTTCAATTCCTGCATCCAAGGCTCCGTTCACGTCTTTGCCGCCACAACCAAAGCGCTGTCGCGCCCAAACAGATTAACGCGCCGGTGCCTGGTTCCGGAATGGAAGGCACGCTCTGAGCGTCCACCGGTTGCAGACCCGTCTGCTCGTATTGCTGCTGGTTCTCTAACACGACGGCGCCGCTGATCGGCGTCACGAGTTGATAGCGCGCAGCGAGTTGAACCGCTTCGTCAGCCTTACGCTCCGCACGCAGGCGGCGGACCTCCTCGAATGCCCAGAGTCGAGCCAGGTGCAATTCGGTTTCCTTCGCGCCGCCTTCGCGCGCGGCGGTGTCGGAGTCCACGGCGGCGCGTGTGATCGTCCAGGTCTGCGATCCCGTCTTCCAAGCTTGAATCAGTTCGCCGAGGTCCTGCGCCAACTCACCTTTGCGAAGGACGGAGTGGACGCGGGCAAAGCCATCCAGTTTTTCAAGAATGCGATCCGGGCCCGCCTCGACCTGTAGTTCGTAAACCTGCGGTGCGCCGTGGCCGGCCCGTTCCAAGGCCTGCGTGAGCGGCTCTGTGGAATCGAGCAGCATCGGCTGCGGGGCGTGAATCCAGACGATGATGCTGCCGGGCTTCTGCGCCGCCAGATTCCACGCACGCAACAAGGCGGGTGCGTTATCCTGTCCCCCCTGCGGCCTGAACTTCAGCAACGCCGTCGGAACGTCCGGACCCGCTCGGTTTGTTCCGCCGCCGCTCAACTCAATGACGTCGTCCGACGCGATGAGTACGTGCGCCTCAGTGGCCACAATCGCGGACTTCAATGTATCGGCCACGGAGGCGAGATGTGCCGCCATGGCGCGCGAGCCGTCCACGACGAAGACGACCCGCGCTGGCGGTTGGCTGGGCATTGGCTGGATCGTCTGACGAATGAACTGCCCGCTTGCGCTGCGCGTGTCCTTCGTCCACGCGGCAGACTGGTTTGAATTGCGGCCAACCGTGAGCAGGGCCTGCGGCGACGCCAGTTCGCTGTTCAGCAACAGGCCGCGTAAGGAGGTATGGCCGGCTTGAGCAACTTCGGCGGTGAGTGCGCCGCCGCGCGCCTTGAGTTCCCCTTTGCCATTCGCCCAAACTGAGTGCCGCACACCCTCCGGGATGTTGAAGTTGCGCTCCAGCAGACACGGCAAGCGCAACGTGCCTTCGGATGCGGAGGCAAGCGCGAGCGGCGCGGTGATGCCGAGGCGGACCTTCATCGTCCCGCCGCGCCGCGGCACCGGGAAACACTGCATCAGCACCCGGTCCGGTCCGGCGGTGGTGACCAGGACCGGATCGCGGCGCTGTTGCACGGCGATTTCCTGATACGCCTCGCGCACGTGCGAGCGGCCGGCGAAAGCGGCCTCGCGTTCCTCGCCGTTCACCCAGAGCGTGAGGCGCGACACCACGCCGCCGGGCGGCAACAGGATTTGCGCCCGGCCCTCGCGGTCTTGCTCGCTGTCGTTTTTGAATTCCAGCGTCCACTCCGTGTAGCTCCAAGCCGCGTCCGCGTCGGCGATCGCGTCGAGCCGCGAACTGCGAAGCGCGAGGTTCTTGATGCGGCCACCCACCTTGTCGCCGCCGTGGTCGTCGTCCCAAGTCCACTCGTTCAGGTCAGCGAAGGCACCGCGGGCGGTGCGGACTTCGGGCGCGGGCATCGAGTTGAAGGATTGGCCCACGACGCGGTAGTAAATCTCGCGGGCCTTCTCCACGGGAACTCGGTTTGCGCCGCCCAGGAGCGAACCCATCAGGTCCATCTGTTGCGCGCCGCGCGTGAAGCCGTAGCAGGCGCGTCGCAGTGTCTCCTCACGCCCGGCCAACCGCAGCCAGTTTAGACCAGCCCGCTGCTCCTGCGGTGATTCTGCAGCGGCCATCTGCAAGCCGATCTTCGTGGCGATGCTGGGCGCTTCGATGGCCAGCAGCGCCAAGAGTCCCAACGCCAGCCCGCGCCAGAAGCCGGGCAAGGACTCGCCAGCGACGCCTCCCAGCCGGCGCAAGTGACGGCGCAAGCCCACCGCAGCGACGAGCGAGAGCATGGGCGACCAGGGCAACAATCCCCAGCCGAGGAAAAAGATGGCGATAATGCCGGGCAGCAGGAGCGGCAGGAAGAGGAACGCGTAATAGGAGGCCACGCCGATGGCCGCGCCGTTCACCCAGCCGAGCCAGGTGCGCCGCTCCGCCTGATTGTCCTGAATGGCCAGCCAGGCGAGCAAGTTCGCCGCCGGGACAAACGCGACGAGCAGGACGCTCCAGATAGTTGGGAGCGGATCAAAGAACGCGCCCGCGCACATGCGCGTGGCCAGTTCCAGCGCCAGCGTGATGAGCGGCAGGATGACACCTGCAAAGAGCAGCAACCCGCTGACGAATTTGCCCGGCCTGACAGGAGCAGGCGAGGCTTGGGCAGAGGATTCGTTTGAAGCCGGCTTGGGCGGCTCGGCGGCTGGCGGTTCTGGCGCGCCAATCCGCGCGAGCAAGCGCTGCACGTCTTGCTCCGTGACCACGGGGAGATTCGCCGTCGCGATCTCGGCATCCAGATGGCGACGCAGGTCCTCAATGACTTCGCTGGCGTCGGCGCCGGACGCGTCGAGCGTGGGGCGGATGCAGGCGAAGTAGCGTTCCAGTTCAGCGCGGGCGGCTTCGGTCCAGGGGGTCATGGTTATTCTCCTTTCCGGCGCAGGGCGCGCGTTCCTTCGTTCAACTTGTCCATGTAAGCTTCCATCAGGGTTAACACTTTGCGACCGTCAGCAGTCAGCGTGTAGTACTTTCGAGCTGGACCCTCGCTGGATTCTTCGAGACGCGTGGTGACGAGGCCTTGCACGCGCAGGCGCGAGAGCAGTGGATAGAGTGTGCCCTCGGTGAGGCCGAGCCCCGGCACGTCCACGAGGGATTTCACGAGTTCGTAGCCGTAACGCTCCTTGCCGGCGAGTGCCCGCAAGATGCACACGTCGAGCAGGCCCTTGCGAACCTGCACGGTCCAGTTGTCAAAGTAATCGCTCATGTGATTCGCGGCGGTTCGGGCGCGTTGGCCCAGGTCAGCAGCCAAACGGCGACCGCCAAGCCGATCAGGCAGGAGTTCATCACGAAGAGATTCTCGCCGTCGCTTGCTGGGAAATTGTCCATGCGCCCTTGAACCCAACCACTCGCGGCGACAAATCCGATCAGGATCAGCGTCCCCAGCCTGACCGACTCGATCCGGCGCACCGTCCACCAAAGCATTGGTAGCAACGCGGCCAGGGTCGGGAAGGCCAGGCAGAGGGTCATCCCCAAAATGTCGTTGCTACCTTTCTCGCCTCCAAGGACCAGACAGAAGAACACGATCCCGCCCACAACGAGCAGGGCCACGGTGGAGAGACTGCCGCGTGCTGCCGACACCTGGACGCCTCGTCGCCAGGCCAGCCAATCGAGCCAGACCCAGAGCAGACCCACCGCGAGATTGCCGGTGATGAGCATCTGAAGCACCCAGGCTCCAAACGGAACGCCCGCGCGTGTGGCCGTCCGCAGGTCCATCCCCGGCACCAGCGCGAACGTCAGCAGAACCACGAGCAGTCCCAAGCCGCAGAGCGCGGCGGCGCCGTTTCGCAAGAACCGACGAGGCACGTGCGAACCGTCGCCCGCGTCCGCCGTGGTGTCGGGTTTGGATGACTTCGGGGTCGCGGTCCTGGAGGCCGGGAAACCGCGCTCAGCCGCAATCGTCCGTGAGTGCCCGATCATCGCGAAGCCTGCTCCCGCCAGACCCAAGCAGTGACGTTGACCCCTCCGTCAATCAACGCAATGGCCTTGCTCAGTTCCCGCTCGCATGGCCGGTTGGCGTGGTTGCAGGGCTGTCCGGTTTGGCGTGCCCGCAAGACGGGGAGCGCACGACGATCACCAAGTTGCCCCAGCGCCCAGATGGCGTGGTTTCGCTCCTTGAGACTGAGCGTCGAGTCCTCCACGCAGGCAAGCAGCGCTTCAACCGCATCGCCCGCGTGGCGTTGCTTGGCACTCTCGCCGGCGACCCGCACTTGCCTTCCGATGTACGAGGAGACCGCCAACAAAGCAATACACCCGACCAGGACGACCAACCCACCTGCCCCAAGCAGGGCTCTCATCCACCAACGGCGTTTCTCGGTTCCATTCATGGCAGAACTCACTTTCTCAGAGCCGTCCCCTCAGCACCCGACACGGTTTCGGTTGAGCCGCGACCCGACTGCTGCCGATCTACCGATCGCTCGAGCTTGGCGGCATGACTACATGGCATTACAAGGTTCTTGGCTATAAATGTCAAGCCCCAATTCTTCGATCATTGCGCCTTTGCAGATAACTTGTCTCAAGAAGACTAAAGAAGAGTTAGTATGGGGAAAAGCAGCCGTTTTGAGCAAAGTGCTGGCTGGACGGGACTTGGAGGATGCTGGCCAAGGCAGATCACGGCTTTCCAGGCTGGGCGCAAAGAAAACTTGTCTCGACCTCAAAAACTCGGGAAAAGTCGTCTTAAACTGGTGTCAAGTGAGCAAGTAGTCTGTTTGCAACGGCTTGGAACTTTTGAGGTGCCGTTGCCAGTCACCATTCAAGACAAGTATTCTGTTAACGGAAGGTGCCAACCAACTGTCCAAAACGGGGGGCCTCACGGAAATCGGGAGTGCGTTTTTTGAGGGTGACACGCTTGGCGCCTTGGCGCTGCTGCATAGGGTTGCGAGGCGGGGTTGAAGCCGGTCCCCAGACCACCGACAAGTCGCGCACCCTTGTTCCTCCATTCCCCGTTCCATTCGCGGCTTGGAAACCGCCGCTTAACGCCCGATTCCCGGGCCATTAAAGTGCCGTTCCCGCATAGGCAAAGCGCCCGGTTGGCCGCGCCCTCTGCCCAAACAAAAAAACGCCGGCAGGTTGCCCCGGCCGGCG
>CAYJNU010000057.1:0-26065 GCA_964371005.1 uncultured Verrucomicrobiota bacterium
AGGGTGACCTTCCGGAGCGCGGCTGTCCCAGCCGCAGCAGGCGCAATACGAGGAGGCCGTGGTGAATCCGCGACTGATTCTGCATCCGGTGTTGCTGCGGCTGGGACAGTCGCGCTCCGGTATCTCGCTGTCACATCCACCGCACCCGGCGTTTGCAGCCCTTCCTCGATCTGCGCGTCAATGAACTCCGCCATCTTTGGATTGGCAAAACCAGAGAGCCGGGCGTTTGGATCGTCGAGCGTCGTCGGTTGAATTGGCCCCAGCCACTGGGCTAGAGCATCGGCGATTTCCGCAGCGTAGCGCGGCACGACGATGGCCGAGACGTTGATGCACGAGCGCCCGCCGTTGTCCGAGATGCTGGCCACCATCACGTCGAGGTAGTCGCGCCAGTTCTCGATGCAGTCCTCGCCGATCAGAATCTTGCTCCAGCCCGGGCCGTGAATTTGGATCGCGGGGTTGTTTGCATACTGTACCGTGGTGGATTTATCGCCGAAGATTAGGGCCCGCCCACACGTGTTCAGAATCGCTGCCGCGCCCTCGTGGTCGGTCGGATAGAATCCAAACGCCTCGGCTGGCGCGCCTGCGGCGATGAACGCCTGGATCAGGCGGTAAGGTGTCCACGGCTCTTCCTTGCCCGGCTTAATGATCACCGGCGTCTTAAGCGCGATGGCTGGCAGCCAGAGCGAGTTCACCGCCGGCGAGTTGCTTGGCATGACGAGTCCCAGCGCCTGCGTGGCCGAGAAGAAACTCAGCCGCGTGCCGAACTGCTCGCCGCTGCCGCTCTCGAGGATGCTGAAATCCAATCCGCGTGACAGACCGTTCAGCACGGTCTTCATGTTCGTCAGCGCGAAGTGGATCTTCTCCATGTTGCGCCGGACCATGACGTGCGGAAGGCCGCTGGTGCTGGACAGGGTCTCGACGTATTGCTGCGGCGATTGGCTGTGGCCCCTATCCCCAAGCGGCAACTTACCGTGAAGAAACTGTTCGCCGGCCTTTGCGCAAACCTCGATGAGCTGCGCGACGGAAAACCGCTTGAGCGCCGCCTGAGCCTGTCCCACACGCGCCAAGTCCTTCCGCACGATGCCGGCGTTAACCTGGCTGACTGTGGCCCTGGCCTCGCCCGTGCGGAAGTCCTTTACCTCGGTCTGGTCAAGACTTTCGTAAACTCGGCCAAGGCGGAGCGCGGGGATATGGGGGCAAGGAGTCATCTTCATGAAGCAGCCGCCACGCTCGCCATGAAGCGAACCAGCTTCTGCTCGTCAAGTCGTCCGTCGGTTCGCAGGCCGCTGCAAACATCCACGCCAAATGGCAACACCTCACGAATTGCCGCGCTGACATTCTCCGGCGTCAAGCCGCCAGCAAGGAAGACGGGCCGCCGAACGGACTCGACGATCTTGCGGCTGATTCGCCAATCGTGCGTACGCCCCGTTCCGCCGAGTTCCTTGACGGGCAGGCGCTGATTGCCGGAATCCAGTAGCAGCGCGTCCACGCTCCCCGCGACGGACAGCGCTTCGTCCACCGACTCTGGGCCGGTGACATGAATCACCTGCACCAATGCGATGCCCGGCAGGCGCTCGCGAAGCTTGGCATGGCAGCCCGGCTCAACTGCATCACAAAGCTGCAGCGTGTTGACACGACAACGATGTTGTTGAGCGATGATGGACTCCGCGTCGCGCTTGCTCGTCAGCAGGAAAGTGGCGACGCCGGGGGGCACGGTTGGAGCGATTTCTGCAATCACGTCCTCCTTGATTACGCCCGGTCCACTGGGCATCGCGGATACAAGGCCGATAGCCGATACTCCGTGACGAACGGCCACTGCGGCTTCTAAGCCATCCTGAATGCAGCAGATTTTGACGCGCGTTCCCATGCGGTGGCTTAGTAAACACCTTCCACAATCTGCTTCTCCATCGCGCCAAACGGCCGCACCTCAGCGACGCCATCCCAGGCGTAGGGCGCGCGCGGTTCGCGGCGGATGGCTTCATCACGTTCGAGGAAGCGCGGCATAAAGAATTCCTTCGTCAGAGTAGTGAGCTCGACACGTCCCCATTCCCCATAGCCGACAAGCCTGCTGGTCTCACTTGGCTTCACGACGCGGAGCACGGCGCGTGGCTGCGGCGCGTAGTAGGTGATGGAGAACTTGTCTTCCGGTCGCAACGGCACGCTGGCGGCCAGGCCCATCAGCGTATTTCCATAGGTGGGATAAAAGCCAATGCGGCCTTCCAGCACTTCCTCGACGATGAAGCGCACGTATTGCGGCGACATGGTCGTGCCGCCGCAGAACACGCCGCGGATGCCGGCTTCGTAGAGGTTCACCTTTTCGGCGAGGGCTTCGAGGAGCTTCGGGGTGGTGAACAGGCCGGCAATCTTGCGATGCTTGAGCAACGTTACGCCCTGCTCGACGACATGGTCCATGTAGGCGCGGGCTTGATCGGCCTTCTTTTCCGCAATGACCTTCTTCACCCAGCGCGGGTCGAGGTCCACGAAGTAGCACGGGCTGCCGCGAAAGTTGGCGAGGTGTTCGATGGCGAGGCGCAGGCGGCGTGGGCCGGTCGGGCCGACCATGAGCCATGCCTGACCGCGCGGGAAATGCTCGTCGGCGATCTTGCCGCTGAACTCCTCGTAGTCGGTTTTGTAATCGTCCCAACCGATGCGCTGTTTGGGCATGCCGGTCGTGCCACCGGTTTCAAAGATGTTGTAGGGCCGTCCGCGATAGGCCGTCAGCACCCAAACCTCAGGCTGCAAATCGCGCAGCCATTTGTCCTGGAAATGCGGAAACCTGGCAATGAGGTCGGCAAACGATTGCACCTCTTTGCGCGGGTCGAAGTTCTGCTTTGCCCAGTCGAGCCAGAACGGGCAGCCGGTTTCGGGCGCGAAATGCCACGCGATGATTTCGCGGAGGTGTTCGTCGAGCGCGGCTTGGGCGGCTTGCGGCGAAGTTGTTGGAGCACTCATGCGAGGAGGAAGTGATGCTATTGGGTGCCCTATGCCCGCGTGGGCGCTGACTTTGGCGGAAAATACTTGTCTATCGTGCCCTGAGACGGCCCGCGGCTCAGCAACGAAACCACCACCATGATGACTGCCGAGCCAATGCACATGGGCATGACCGGGAGATAGCCGAACATCGTCATGTTCGTCGGGCCGCGAAGGAAGAGCCCGCCGAGTTCGGGGAAGATCGGCACTGGCGGCTGTCCGGGCTTGGGGGCGATGGCGGCGGAATAGTCGTAGAGAAACCAGTTGCCGAGCATGTTGGCCGCAACCCACAACACGGCAGCCAACGCGCCCCACTTGGTGCTGCGTCGCCAGAACAGCGCAGCGATCATGATCGGCGCAAGCGCGGCAAACCCGGAGAAGGCAAAGCGGATGGCCAGTTCAAAAATGCCCGCCTTGTCTTTGAGTTGGATGGCGATGTAGTAGGCGATGAGCGTGACGAGCACGACGAAGGCCCGGCCCGTCCAGACCTGCGTCTTCTCGCCGAAGCGCTGCTTGCCTCCGTAATAGGCGAAAACATCCTCCGTAAACATCGTGCAGAGCGCGAGAATCTGACTGTCCGATGCCATCACGCACGCCATGATCGCTGCGCCGAGCACCCCCGCCAGGACGACATGAGTGTTCTCGGTCAGCATGCGCAGGATGACGTCGTCAGCCTCACCAGGCTTGAGGCCGGGGAATTGTCCCGCCGCAACCACGCCGAGAAACACGCTGGGCAGCCAGATCGCCGCGATGCACAGCGGATAGAAGATCACCGTCTTCTTGAAAGCCGACGCCTTCTTCGCCGTCAGGCACATGATGGCGATATGCGGAAACATGATCGAGGACAGCGGAATGAACGTGTAGCTGAAGAACTCCTCGATGGGAATACGCTGCCGTGTGAGCAGCGGTTGCGTCTTGGGGTTCGCCGCGAGGCCCTCGATGATCTTCTCGAACCCGCCAAGGTTGTGGCTGATGAAGAAGAACGCCGCCGTGCCGAAGCACAGAAACATGATCGTCTGAAATGCGTTGACCCAGGCCGTGCCGCGCATACCACCGAAGAACACGTAGCTCATCACCACCATTGCCACCAACCCTCCTCCGACCTCGTAGCTGATGAAATGCCGGTGTTCCATGACGGTCGCGCCGTCGCGGACGACTTCGAACACCTGCGGCTTGCCGTCCGGCCCCATGATCGTGCTGAGCGCTTCAAGCGTCTGGCCGCCGCCCATCACGCCGATGATGATGTAAGGCACGAGCATCGTGGCGGTCACCGCAAAGATAACCGTGCCGATGTGCCCACACTCCCACCGGTCGCGGAAATACTGAACTTGCGTCATGTGGCCGAACTTCTTCCCGAGCGCCCAAAGCCGCGTGCCGATGTAGAAGATCGTCAGCGGAATCACGAAGCCCGAGGCCGATGCCATCAAGCCATACACGCCAATGCCGCGTTGGTAGGCCAAGCCGGAACTGCCCAGGATGGCGAACGCCGTCATATTCGTGCCAAAGAGCGAGAGCAGGAACACCCAATTGCCCAGTGAACGGCTCGCCAGAAAGTAGTCTTCCCCGGAGGTCTTGCCCTTGCGGAAAGCGAAAATGCCGATGTAAAGGACGACGGCGAGGTAGATAAAGACGACGATCGTTGGAATCATGGCTTGGCGTCCCGTCCGTCGTCGCGGCCCGCCTCCATGGCGTCGAGTTCCTTGGGCCAGGCGAACCTGACCAGTATCCACATCATGACCGCGGCCAACAGAGAGAAAGCCCCATGATAGGCTAGGCCAATGGGAAGAAACCCGAACACCAGCGGCTCGGCCTTCTTCCAGTTCCAGCAATCCTGGTGGAGCAGATAGATGCCGACCACCATCGCGGTTAGAAGGATTTTGACGCGCGGTTTCATCTCGTCACGATCAGGAAGGCGAAGAACGAACGCGCCATAATGGCTGCCTGAAGGCATCCGTCGCCGGGCCGCCTGCGTTCTCGTCGCTTCAAGTCAAAGCGACACGTCTCCCTTCGTGCGCTATCCGCCATCGCCCGCGTTCGGGTTTGCATCTGACGCGGCGTCATCACGGTTTCACAATTTCCGGCGTGGTCTTGCTGGGATCAGCGAAGGCAAACAGGTGCGTGTTGGACTGGATATAGAGCGCTCCATTCGCTACGACCGGCGTGCCATAGACTGCCGCGCCCACGTTGGTTTCGCTGATGATCTTCTTTTCCCGACTCGCCGCGAGCACCGTCAGGTCGCCGTCTTCGTCGCCGACATAGAGCTTGCCGTCGGCCACCAGCGTGCTGCCCCACATGTGCGCCTTCATGTCATGCGTCCATTGGACCTTGCCGGTTTCGGCGTCCAGGCAATGCACGAATCCCGAGAAATCCCCCAGGAACAACAGCCCGCTTTCCGGATCAATGCTCACGGTGGAAATGCTGCGATGCACGCCGCGATATTCCCAGAGCTTGGCCGTCTTGGTCACGTCGCCGGTTTTGGTGGCGTCAATGCAGGTGAGGATGCCAATGCCTTCGCCGTGCTCGGGGTCCTGGCCCACGGCCACGTAGATCCGGTTCTTGTAGAACACCGGGGTGGCGTTGACTTCACTCGGACCTTCGGCGGCTGGGTACTTGATGGGCTTGTGATCCTTGTCCAGCTTGTAATCGGGCGGGTTGCAGTCGAACTTCCACACCGTCTTCAGGAACGGCCCCTCGGAGGTTGCGACGGGCTTGGCGTCAAAGGCGTAACACCACCCATCGCCACCGCCAAACATGATCAGTTTGCGCCCGTTCACTTCGGCGAGACTGGGCGAGCCCCACTGGCCGTGGTAAATGCGCGGGCCGATTTTCGCATCGTCTTCGCCGAGGAATTCACCGGTGTGCTTGTTCAGGGCAATGAAGCTCGGCGCATTGGGCGATGGAATGTTCGAGTGGGTCCAATCCTGGCCATTCGAGGTGCAGGTGTAGAGGATGTCGTCCACGATGAGCACCGAGCAGTTCGACGCGTTGTGCGGGAACACGCCCAATTCGTCCATCATGTCATAAACCCAGAGGATGTCGGCATCCTGCGCACCCGGTTCGATGGGCGCCGCGTTGGCAATGTCCTTGATCATGTATTTCGCCTCGTCCTTGTACGGGCCGTCGTTGCCGTTGGCCATGCCGTTCACGTCCAGACACATCACTTCGCAGCGGCTGGTGACCAGATAGACTCGGTCGCCTTCAATGGTGGGCGAGGAGAGCAAGCCCAGGCATTCCCAGTCGTTCACCTTGCCGGAAGCGAGCTTGGGCACGACGAGTTGCCAGAGGAACGCCCCGGTCTTTTCGTCGAAGCAAAGCAGAATGCTGCGGTCGCCCGGATGCCGTGGGTCGCGCGGGGGCTCATTGTTCGTGCCGATAAAGACCTTGCCGCCCGAAACGGTCACGTTGCCGTAGCTCTGCGAACCCAGCTTGGCCACCCATTTCAGGTTCTTGATCGCGTCGGTACGCAGTTCGTCAGAGCCCGGTTTGAAATCAATCTTGCCGAAGTCAGCGGGCAGGTTCTTGGCGGGGGAATACATGTTGCGCATGTTGCGGCCGCCCCATTGGGGCCAATCGGCGGAGTGGGCGGAGGGTGGCGAGATTAAGATTGAGAGGAAGCTCAAGACCAAGAGGGGTGCGGCGACGGCATTCTTAATCTTGCTCTTCATCTTACTCTTATTCTTCCCATAGCTCACCGGCTCCGCCGATTCGGCATCAACGGGGCAAGCCGTCGCTTCTTCATGCAACCGAGCTTCCGAGTTGCTCCGAATCAAACCCACCAGCATGGACGTTATTTCCGCTAGATCCGCCTTGCCACTGTCCACGTTCTCTTCCGTCAATACCCGTTTCGCGACCAGCACGTCGAGTGCGGCAGCGCATTCCAGCGCCGAGCCACGCGCAATGTCAAAAAAGCGGCAACGATCCGCCGCCGTGTAACGCCCGTTGCCCTCGGCGATGTTGAGCGGGATGGAGGTCGAAGCGCGGTCCAGTTGACTGTGCGCTGATAGCTTCAATGGAACGCGTTGCAGGTCGGTCGTCCACGTGATGAATTTCAGCGAGCGCTGGTAAACGGTCAGCCTTTCGTGGTCGAAGCGGATGGTCTTCATGAGGAGATTAAGCTGAAGAGAGAGAGTAAGATCAAGACGCCAAGTCAGTTTGCCGTCACTTTGATGTTGTCAATGTAAACCCGCATGTCCTGGGGAGAGAAGCCAAACAAACCGGGAGAACCTTCCTGGTGCGCGGTTCGGTGTCTCACTTCAATCGTCCACGCTCCAGGTTCCGGCTCACCGCGCTTCCAAGCCTTGGCGCGCACCACCCCGCTTCCGTCCGGCGCGATGTCCACGCGGGACTTCAGGTGATACCACGCGTTCGGCTGCCACTTGAAATCCACCGACTCTCGCAGGCGCTCGAAGTTCGAGCTGACCTCCAACTTCTGCTCATTGCCTTTGAGCACGATGGCGTAGCGCTGGTTGATGATGCCCACCTCGGACATCTTGCGGCGGTTGCCATCGCTCAGCACGTCCGCTTCAATCGTATAGTCCCTCGCGTCGGGCGCACCGAGGAAGACGGTGGCGCGTTGGAAAAACTTGTTCTCAATCGTCTTCACGAGGCATTTCGTGCCATCACGTTCGCGGACCTCGAACTTAAACCGGGCACCAATCCACGGCAACGGCGGGTAGGCGAAGGCGGCGTTCTCGTTCGTGTTCAGCTCCGAAAGCTTGAACGACTCGAAGTCCTGACTCAGTGGTAGGTAGGGCAACACGCGACCGCGAATGTAACCCTTGAGATCACCAAGCGAGGCTTCGAAAGCGCCGGCGGAGGGGGCCCGATCTTCGGCCGCGACCAACTCACCTTGGGGATTGAATGCAGCTTTCATTGTGGACTTCACGCGAGCCGTGGGCGGAATGTAGTTGGCCCATTTCAGCGACGCCCTGTCGTTGATTTCCGCCACGGTGACGCCGTTTGCGTCAATGGTCCGGACGCGGAAACCAGCCGTCTGTCCCGGGCGCAGCGTCACCTCTGATGTGATAATCTGCAACGACCGGGCCGGACCAGGAGTGGGTTGGATTTCGACCGAGGCAACCGGCTTGAGCCCGGGGTTGTCGCCTTTCTTTCCCCAGCAATAGAGGTGCTTGGTCGTCTGCAGGTAGAGCTTGCCGTTAAAGGCGACCGGCGTGCCGAGACAGCGACCGTCGAGTTCAGCGTGCTGCAACACCTCGGGCGTGTCGCCCGGTTTGATGATGTAAAAGGCGCCTTTCGTACCGGCCTCATTACTTTCACCGCTGCCTTTGCCCGCAGGATCATCCAGCATGGGCACGTAGAGCTTGCCATCCGCGTAGAACGGACAGGAATTGCGCTGCTCGATGCCGAGCTTGAGCTTCCACTGGATCTCGCCCGTGTTGGCGTTCACGGCGCACAGGTCGCCCTTCTCTGCCACCACATAGATCATGTCATCCACGAGGATGGGCGAACTGGTCGAGGTGGAAACCTCCGCCGTCCAGAGTTCCAGTTTCTCGCGTTCGATCACGACCGGGCCAGCGGCACCGGCGACAGGTTCGACATCCGGCAGCTTCAACG
This sequence comes from uncultured Verrucomicrobiota bacterium, assembly GCA_964371005.1. GTDB lineage: Bacteria > Verrucomicrobiota > Verrucomicrobiia > Limisphaerales > MWDV01 > MWDV01. Next base: position 8,545 of record CAYJNU010000057.1, read on the forward strand.
CGACCAACTGGCCGGGCTCGTAGGGCACACCGAAGATGGCAATGAGCGTATTCTTGTAAAGCAGCGTCGTCGCGTTGATGCCGGCGCGAAAGAGCGGCACACGCCAAAGTGGCTCGCCGGTGCGGGCGTTGACGCAAGCCACACTGCCATCGCCAAGCGCAGTGTAAAACACGCGTTTGCCCTTGTACCAGGCCAATTGCGGGTGAGAAAAAGAATTGTCACGTGGCCGCGCGCTCGGGCTGCTGGACCAGACGAGTTCGCCAGAGTTCTTGTCAAAGGCGTAGAAACGGTCCGCCGCCGGACCTTGCGCTCCCCAGTTGGCGGTGATGCCGCGGGTAATCACCAGGTCGCCGTCAATCAGTGGCGATGCGGTGCGCGCATTCGGAAACGTGAGTCGTCCGAACTCTTCCATCAGGGACCGCTTCCAAAGCAGTCTGCCGTCTGGGGTGAAGCCCGCGAGTATCCCCTGCGTGCCTTGCATGAACACATTGCCCGTCTCGGGATCAATCGCGGGCGAGGCCGTGGCGTAGCGGAGATAGATCGTGTCGGAGATAAAATCGTTGTAGAGCTGCTGCCAGAGCTTCTGGCCAGTTTCCGCATCAAAGCACGCCACCCCCTCCTGCAAATCCGCGCCTTCGCCCAGGTAACCCATGATGTAAAGCCGGCCGTTGGCGATCACCGGCGTGGACGCCCCGGGGAAGTCCGCCCGCCAAAGCGGATTCTGCGGATCCACCTTGTCTGGCAGTCCGGTCTCACGTGATATGCCGGTCTGTTCCGGGCCGCGCCAACTGAGCCAACCCACCCTGGCACCATCGGTCGCCGCGGCATCGGCTGCGCGCACCACAAGGCCACCCAATAGCACAACTACGAGAAACCAGCCAAAGCCTGCGCTTCGCCGGTGTCCGTTTAGCAGGTTTGTATTTGTTTCCGCTTGAACCTTCGCCATAGGAACTCCGTCGAATGTTGTATTCAGATGGGTGATTATGCAAATGGACACATCTGATTCTCTGGAGAAAGGTTGACCTGTCCACTCCCAGCGAACCGGTTCGCCGTCACAGTCGCCGAATCACTCCACGACCTTCACCCAGCGCCGGGCCTTCATCTCAAACCGCGGCAAGGTTCCGAGCGGGACGGCTTGGACTGGCAGCCGCAGGTGCAAGGCGGTTTGGAGCGCTTCGGCAATCCGGGCAGGCAGTGTCGCCGCCCCGTCGCATTCACGGGCAAGCTCTACCTCCAACGCCAGTTCCGCCATGGCGTCGCGATACTTGAACTGGACGCGATATTCAGACACCTCCGGGAAGGAGCGGATGAGCTCCTCGACCAAGCTGGGATAGACGTTGATGCCGCGGACCACAACCATGTCGTCACTGCGGCCGAGAATCCCTCCTTCCAGGGCCAGTTCATTCCTTCCGCACGCGCAGACACCCGTCGGGCGAGGCTTTACCAAGTCGCCGGTTCGATACCGCAGCAGCGGCGAACCGATGCGATCGAGCGTGGTCAAGACCAGTTCACCGGTTTCACCCGGTGTCACGGCCAATCCGCTCTTGGGATGAATCACCTCGGGCAAGTACGCCGACTCGATCACGTGCAACACGTGCGGTTGGGCGGGGCATTGATACGTCACCGGGCCAACTTCGGTCATACCGTGATGGTCGAACACCTTGGCGCCGGGCCACAGGTGTTCAATTCGCGCGCGCGTGGCCGGAATGCTTCCCCCGGCTTCGCCGGCGACGATAATCAAACGCAGACGGCTGCGGCCGAGGTTCGCTTTCTTCTCCCGCGCCACCTCGCCGAGGTGTTGTGCATATGTCGGCGTGCAGCACAGAACCGTGATGTCGTTGTCAAGAATCGCCTGCACGCGTGCGAGGCTGGACATGGCGCCACCTGGAAAAACGAAACAGCCGCGCCGGCCCGCCGCTTCCAGCGCCGACCAGAAACCGAGAAACGGCCCGAAAGAGAAGGCGAAGAAGAACCGATCGCGTTGTTGAATCCCCGCCACGTCAAAGATTTGAAGCCAGTTCCCCACGATGTGATTCCAACTCTCCGGTGTATCAAGCCATCGGATGGGCATCGTTGTCGTGCCGCTGGTCTGGTGGCAGCGCACATAGGTTTCAAGCGGATACGTAAGATTCGTGCCGTACGGCGGATGCGCCAACCGATCCCTGATAAGTTCGTGCTTCTGCGTGAAGGGAACGCGGCTCGCGTACTCAGACAGGTTGCCGGGCTGCCAGTCCGTCCCTGTTGCCGCCAGCTTCTCGGCGTAAAACGGGTTCACGGGTACAACGGCCCGCAGCAAGCTGCGCAGCTTGCGGAGCTGCAGCGACTCAATGGCCTGACGGCCGGTAAAGAGCCTCGCATCGGTGGCGGCGTCCTGGACTGGTGGGCGCAATCCGCCGGGTGAAGCCGGTTGCGGCGCGTCCATCTGCACGAGGGTCTGCGGCATCTTGCTTACTGAAATCCCGATTCCTGCCTGGAGGTTACTTGGCAACCGGCAGCGCGCCAGGCGCAACGGCGGCCTGAGTCGCCGCCGGCTTTGCGGGCGATGTTCCGAGTGCAGGCTTGTAAAGCGAAACCAGGCAGCCACCGGTTGCGGCGAGCAGAATCCCCAACACGAACGGCCACGGCAGGTTCTTCCAACCACCCGCAGGTGGATGGATCGCAAGTGAGTAAACTGCATTCACCACCGGTGCGCCGGCAAAGATGATGGACATCACGACCGCGGGCGTGCCCTTTGCGCCGAACGCCAGCAACACACCAAACGCACCCGCCGCCCCCACGATGCCCGCCACTAATGACCAGCCCACTCCCCCAGGATTGAACTTCCAGGACGCTCCGTTCAGCAGCAACACAGCGAGCGGTGCAAGCACAGCCGTGAGAAAATACGCCAGTCCCACGCAGAAGAAGGCTTTGTAGCGGCCGTTGACCGGATCGCCCATCCCGACCTGGCCGCTGTGCAGGAACGCGCCGTAAAGGCCCCAGCAAACCACCGTCAACAGCGAGAAGAGCAGCCAGGCTGAGTTCTGGGTGCTGGTGGTGCTGGAGGCGAGAGTCTCGTTCATGGTGATCAGTGGGATTTGTTACGGGGTGAGGTGCGGGCAGCGCGCCGCGGCGGTTTGGCGGTGCGCCGCGACTTCTTTGACCTGACAACCGCGGCGCGCTCCTGCGGTGGAACTGCGCCGGAAGCCAACCGGTGGGAGGGGGCTTCCTGGATTTTGTCCGCGATTTCTTTGGGCAGCGGCGCGGCTTTCAATGTGCCGTCTCCCAACCGCTTGACGCAAACGACCGTGACGCTGCCCCGCGCGACTTCCCTGGCTTCGGGATCACCGACGCGATAGAACCGGAATTGGTAAGTCAGACTGCGCTGACTCTTCTTCTGCACAAGCAGTCGGATGCAGACTTCGTCCTCAAACCGGAGCGGCGCACGGTAATGACAGTCAGCATGCACCCGCGGGAGATGCAGTCTGAGGCCGTTCTTGCTCAGCACGACCGAATAGCCCAGGGAGCGGAAGAAGGCGTGCTCCGCCGTCTCCATGAACCGGAAGAAGTTCGAGAAGTGCATGATGCCGGCCATGTCGGTGTCCGAGAACTCAACGCGGCGGGTGATCTGGAATTCGCAAGCCATGGGGTCAAAATCCGAAATCCGAAATCCGAAATCCGAAACAAATCCGAAGTCCGAATCTCGAAAGGGATTTAACGTCCGTTGCTGAACGGTGGGGGATGTGGCGCGCCAGCGTCTTGGAGTGCGGCAGCCCTCTGCCGCTTTTAGAACAACCGCCCGGCCCGGAGGCCAGCATTCTTGCGTTGCCACAGGCCGTCTTCCTCTGGCGGGCGAAAGCGGCAGAGGGCTGCCGCACCCCAAGACACTCTGGCGGTGTTTGCGGTTTGCAGTTCAGGGCCAGCTTCATGAAATCACGCACAAGCGAGTTCCGCGGTTTTCTTGGTCAACGGCAGGCCGTACGGGAGTGGCTCGGGAACTTCGGCGAATTCGGCGGCCGCACTGAACAGATGCGAGAAATCCTTGTTCACGTCGCCGGAGAGACAATCCGTGATCATGCCCACCGTTTCGGGATACTTGTTGGTCAACTCGCGGAAGCTGAAGTTATGGTCGTAGAAAGCATAGACCAGCTTGCGCATATTCTCGATGCCCTCGTGCATCGCGCGGCCATACTCCAGAAACCGTGCTGCCGAGAAATCCTGCGCCGCGATGGCAGCGACGATGGCATCGGCGGCCAACACACCACTCTTGAGCGCCAGCATGACGCCGGAGGAAAACACCGGGTCTAGAAATCCAAACGAATCGCCCGCGAGCAACAGCCCGTCGCCGGCGCAATAACGCGAGCGGAACGAGTACTCGCTGGTGAGATGGTAATCGCCCACCTGCGTGCCTTCGGCTAGATGCTCCTTGATCCAGCGGTTCTGCTCAATCTCCCGGTTGAAGATGTCGCGCGGTTCGCGCGCGCCCTCGCGGGTCAAATACTTGCCCTCGGCCACAACGCCGACGCTGATCATGTCGCGATGCTGCGGGATGTACCAGAACCAGCCCTTTTCCGGAACGTAGGCGACCGTGGTGGCGCCGCCATCGCGGCCCGGGTCGCGTTTCGCGCCGCGGTAGTAAGTCCAGACCGCCACCTTGTTGAGCTTGGGCTCGCGCACGCGCCAATTCAGGCGGGTGGGGGCAAAAGCCTCGCGCCCGGAGCAATCCAGGGTCATCGGCGCACGAAGCTCGCGTAGTTCGTCGCCTTTGGTCTGCGCGCGAACGCCAACGGTCCGGCCGTCCTCCTGGATCAACTCTTTCACGGTCGTTTCCTCCAGAATCTCGGCGCCCTTTGAGCGGGCGTTTTCCATGAGGAGCTGATCGAACTCCGACCGGAGTACCTGCCAGGTCTGTGCCACGTCCGCTTCGTAGCGGGTGCCGAAGTAGAACGGCTGCGAGGCGCTGCCCGACGGGGAAACGAACTGCACGCTGAACTTCTTGACGAACTCCGACTGGCGCATCCGGTCGAAGAGCCCAAGTCGCTTCAGCGGGAAGCAGGTGAACGGCAGCAGCGATTCGCCGATGTGGTAGCGCGGGAACTTCTCGCGCTCCAGCACGAGCACGCGCAGGCCCTGTTCGGCCATGAGCGCCGACGCCGCCGAGCCCGCCGGGCCGGCGCCGATCACGATCGCATCGAAGGTTGAGGGACTGGTCATAAAGAGATTCAACGGTTGGCTGGATGCTGCCCTTCAACCGGGGCGAGCACTTCGATTACCTCCGCCAACAGCCGGCGGTTACCATCCAGCAAAACGTTGCGTCGGCCATAAAGCTCACAGGGTCGCGCCAGGCGCAACGCGGCGCCCATGTGGGTGTCCGACCGGACGCGAAAGAAACCTTGGGGCCAGCTCAAGTGTGGGACGGCTTCAAGTTCCAGAATCTTACCCAGGGGACGTCTCTCTTCCAGGCCCAGACGCCGGGCAGCGAGCGGGAAATGGTCGAGGTAGATCTGGATCGCCCCGTATTCCACCGGCCAGCCTTCCTGAGCGACTTTCAACACCACTTCACGCAAATAGAAATCCCCGTCGTGCAGACGGCTTAACACCGTCAAGCCCAGCGGGCAATGCCAGAACGCTTCGAGCGTTGGCGTCATGTCGTTGGAATGCACCAGGAGTTCCCGGTACGGGGAGGGCATTTCCTCGCCTCGCAGAACGCGGAGGCGGGGCAAGGGCAAACTCGTCCGCACATAGAATCGCTCCAACAAGGCCGCCGCGGGTGGCAGGTGCTCAATCGGAGTCAGCGGTTGTGTCGCCGTGGTCAGCATCGCCAAGTGGAAGTGTGCGAGATGAGTGACACGGCTTTACGCATAACGGGCGGACCGATGTTGCGGCAGAAAGAACTCGTGAACCAACCGGTCCACCTGAAGAAGTCCATCCCTCGTGAGGCGCAGGTCGTCGCCTTGAATGGTCAGCGCGTCCCACGACTGAAGTTGCGCGAGCGGTTCGGCGAAGCGTTCCATCACGTCCACGCCGAACTTGCGATGGAAATACTCGCGGCTGATATGACCCAGCTTGAATTGGAGCGACAGTTCGCGGATGAGACGTTCCTCGACGGTCGGCGTCAGCGCCCGTTGCAAAGGCAGCCGTCCACCGCGCAACGCCGCCACGTAGGGCTCGAAATCGTGCAGATTCTGAAAATGCGTGCCCCCCACATGGGAAAACGAAGCCACGCCCAAACCGATCAAGTCTGCCCCCTGCCACAAGCTATCGCGATAAACGAAGCGCGTGCGCTCCGGATTCCTGACGGCGGTGTAGCCGCTGGCGACGTGGAAGCCGGCCTTTTCCAGTTCCCCAAAGGCATAGCTGACCCAGGCCCGTTTGGTCTTCCAGTCGGCAACAGGGGCCACCAGTTTCCCTTGCGCCTTCATTTCCTGGTAAATCCCAGTGTTATACGGGACTTCCATCTGGTAAATCGTGACACTGTCGGGCGCGAGTTCGATGGTCTGCCGCACGCAATTCTGCCAGTTCGCCTCCGTCTCCTCCACCATCCCGGCGATCAGGTCTATGTTGATCTGCGGAAACTCCAGTTCCCGCGCGTAGCCGTAAGCCCGGCGGATTTCCTTGGACCGATGCGCCCGTCCGTTGATGTCGAGAATGTGATCGCTAAAGTTCTCGACCCCCAAACTGAGCCGCGTGACGCCCAACTCGCGAATCGCTTTCAGCTTGTGATCTGTGAGCGTACCCGGTTCGCACTCAAAGGTGACTTCCTCCGCTTCGTCCCACGGCAGAATCGCCTTCATCCGGTCGGTGAGATGCGCGAGCTGCGACTCCGAGAGATACGACGGCGTGCCGCCGCCAAAATAGACGAATTGCGGCTTGCGCCCGCCGATGAACGGTCGCGCCGCATACAGCTCCAACTCCGCGAGGGCCAGGTCCAGATAACCTTTGATCGCCGTAGCATCCTTGTCCGTGTAAACGCGAAAATAGCAGAAGTGACAGCGCTTTCGGCAAAAGGGAATATGCAAGTACAGCCCGAGCGGTGTGTCCGCCTCTGGTGAGCGGTTCAGAGCGGCATCCACCTCGCCCAGCGCCTCCGGGCGCCAGAAAGAAAACGGCGGATAATTGGAAACAAAGTAATTGCCCGCGGTCGTCTCCTGAGCGAGCGGAGCGCCTTTCGGCAATGGCTTTGCAAGCGTCGTGGTCATTTCGTCGTGAAAATGCGGGTCTGCACCAACCCAACTTGGTCGGCCGCCCAGCGCACGCCTTTATAGTTGAGCAGGACCGGTCATTAAGCAAATCACCTCCGCTCAACGCCGACTCGCCATGCATTGCCGGCCATCTTTCCGCCGCGCCACTCCCCCTACCGATTCAGACCCGGTTCTTTCCCAGTGAAGCAAGTGAGCGAGCGCCCATACGTCCAGCGAGCTCGCTTGTCCGCACAGATCGTGAAGACGACTCGTAGCCTATCGCAACCAAAGCACGGTCACGCCTTCGTTGGTTGCGTTGAGATCCGGATCGCCTCGCAACTCAGGCACGGCTTCGAGCAAGAGCAACACGGGCTGGTTGAAAATCGTGAAGCTCTCTCCCGGGAAAAAGTCCCTGATCACACCTTCTTTCCGACGCAACCCGAACGACTTTCGGAGGCCGACACACAGCTTCCCGCCCTTGCCGGAACTGCCGTAGCCGTGGATCACCTTCAGCACCCGCACGCCTGCCCGCTTCGCTTGCCGGATTTCGGCAAGCATCAGCCGCCGCGCTTCGTCAAGAGACGGAAGGCCCGCTTCGATGTTCACGGTCCTGACCTGGCTCACAACGATCGACTGGGAATCACGGGCAGCTTTGACCCCGGGAGACGCGGTAAATCTCAGGCCGCCTTCGCGGAAGCCTTCTTTCGGCGCGGTTTGGTTACCGCTTTTGCCTCCACGGCTTGCACGAGCATTTGCGTCCCCTCTCCTTCCGGTAGATAGAGGTAGCGGCCGCAACTGCCGCACAGTTGAATGTCGGTCCCATGCATAATCGTCGCCACAGTGCCGACAGGGATGCCCATGTGGCAAGCCGTACAGACCCGGTTGCGAACGGCGACGATGCCCTTCTTGCCACGCGCCATCAGGCGGTCGTAGTGACCGAGAATTTGCGGCGGAATCGTGCCGCGCAGTTCGGCAATCAACGCCTTCTTCTTCGCATCCGTTGGCTTCTCCAATTCAAGTTCTTGAAGCTTTACCAGGTTCTTCAGCAGTTCGTTCATAGTTCGATTCTCGCAGTTCTTGTGGGTTAATAAAGGAAAGTCATGCGCTTTCCAAACGGTTCAGTAATCGCAACAGGCCGTCCAAAATCGTCAGCGGATGCGGCGGGCAACCGGGAATGAACAAATCCACCGGCACAACCACTTCGGCGCCGTTGCAGACTTGTGCGTGCCCGACGAACGGTCCGCCGGCGATTGCACATGCACCGACGGCAATCACGAACTTGGGTGAAGGCACGGCAGCGTAAGTCTTTTCCAACGCCAACTTCATGTTCTGCGACACCGGACCGGTGATGAGCAAGCCGTCTGCATGGCGAGGGGATGCGACGAACTGGATGCCGAACCGGCCAAGGTCCCAGCCAATCGTGCCGAGAACGTTTGTATCGGCTTCGCAAGCATTGCAGCCGCCTGCACTGACCTGGCGCAGACGGAGCGAGCGGCCAAAGAGCTTCAGAAGCTTCTCATCGAGAGCTGCCGCGAGCCGCAGTTCTTCCGCATCGGCTTTGCCCAGCAGCAGATCTTCGCGCCGCCGTACAGCCATTCGGTGATTACGGGTCTGTGTGATGGCCTTCTCGGGGCACACTTCGACGCACGCGGCGCAGAAGATGCAGCGGCCCAAATCCAACGAAACATTTCTCCCGACGGGACGGACGATGGCTTGGGTCGGGCACACCGGCACACAGGCACTGCAATCCGCCGCGCATTTCGCTGCGTCCACTCGCAACGCGCCGCCATGCCGATCCGGCAACGCCGGCGCCGGACCGGCGGGATACGCCATCGTCTGGCAACCTTGCCGCAAGCGGTTCGCAATGACGTCAGTGACAAACATGGTTAGAGATCAAATCCGCAATAGCTGAGGTTGAAACTCTTGTTGCAGAGCGGGAAATCCGAAATGGCTTGGTTGCGCAGGGCCAGTGCCAGTCCGGTCCAGTTGTGGAACGACGGGTCCACGATCTTGTAACGCCGGAACTTTCCGACCGCGTCGGTCAGTGCGACGTGACAGACCTCGCCCCGCCAACCTTCGACCAACGCCACAGCCAGCGTGTCGGGCGCGGCAGGCCCGAGTTCGATTTGCAGCGGTCCATCCGGCGGTGTCGCCAGTTGCTCCTCTATGAACTTGCCGGAGCGTTGTGCCTCCAGCCAGCGCACCCGGGCGCGAGCGAACACATCGCCTCCCGGCCACACCGCCACCGGCGACTGCGCGAAACGATGCCAGCCCGCCGGATGATCATAGCGCACGTCACGCACCACGCCGCACGCGCGAGCCGCCACGCCCACCAAACCCACCTCCACCGCCTGTTCATCGGTGACGGTTCCAGTTGCCTCGAACCGTGCGCGCACGGACGACGCGTCCCAAAGCCAGGTCGCCGCTTGATCCACTTCCGCCGCCGCCACGCGCAGCCCATCGAGCAACTTGTTGGCGCGTTCCGGCTCCAGATCGTGGCGGCAGCCGCCGGGTTTGACCAACCCGCGCCCGAACCGGTTACCGCAAATCATCGCCGTGAGATTCAAGAAATCCCCGCGAATCTTGCCGCACGCGGCGGACGTGGGCAGGAAAGCCACGTCGCCGGCCAGCGCGCCGAGATCGCCGGTGTGATTGGCAAGGCGCTCCAGTTCCAAGGCGATGGCCCGCACCCATTGCGCACGTAGCGGCGCCTCCGTGCCCGCCAGTGCCTCGCGTACCGCAGCGCAGGCCGTCGCGTGAGCGATGCTCGTGTCGCCCGCCACGGTTTCCATCTGGCTCAACGTGGCACGATGCGGCCCGCCAACGAGCGCCTCCTCAACGCCGCGATGCTGGTAGCCAAGCGCGATCTCCAAATGCAACACCTCCTCGCCGTTGCATTGAAAACGGAAATGGCCCGGCTCGATGATCCCCGCGTGAACCGGCCCAACGGCGACCTCGTGAACCTCGCCGCCCGCGACTTGGAAGAACTCGCCGTTGGCCGGGGCGTCGGCCCCGGCGCCCGATTTGCGCACCGGCTTCAGCCAGGGATGCCCCACGGGCACGAGGCCGTGCTGCTCCCACACCTCGCGCTCGAACAAATGCGCCTGCGCACAGAGCGGGGTGAGTGCGGGATAACGTTCCTTCACCGGCAAGCTGCGGCCCACCGCCAGGGTGTTGTCGGCATCGTGGGCCAGCACGGCGACCAGGCGCACTCCTTCGCCCTCCGGCACGCCAAACCACGCGCACAACCTCGCGCCGCAAGAAAGCTCCGTTGCCGTGGCTTCAACAAAATCGGCAGCCGGCCCCTCCGGCACTTCCGCCCACGGAAGGCTCGTCGCGTTCCCGAGCAAGGCGAATTGAAGTGTGGCGTTCATCATCCAGTCCGGCGGCCGACTGGGCGGCTGCGAGTGTGCCCAACCGAAGAGCCGCCGTCAAAACCAGACGCCGCCGGACGCGCGGCCGGCCCGCCGCTCAAGTTGCCCATCACCAGTTGTTCTGAAGACAACAGCGCTTCAGACAATACGTCCGGGGTGGCGGCGGCAGCGCGAAGCCGCGCCAGCAAGTCGGTCTTCAGCGCCATCAAGCACAGCCGCGCCAGCGTGTGCAGGTGCAATTTGTCCTCCTGGCTGCAGAGCAGGAAGAACAAGTCGGTCGGCTGGCCGTCCGGCGATCCGAAATGAATTGGCTGGATCGTCCGCCCCAAGACCAGGAACGAAGTCTGGAAAAGGCACGGCTGCGGAGAGCGCGGATGCAGGAACGCCACGCCGCCTGGCACGGCCGTTGGGCAGAGCTGTTCGCGCGCCTGCAACGTGGCAACCAACTCTGCCATGTCCCCCACCAACCCCGTGCGGTCGGCCAACGCGGCCAGGTCGCGCAGGACGGAGGCCTTGGTCTTGGCGGTCATCGCCGGAGCGATGCGATCCGACCGGATCAGTTCCGGCAGGAGCGTTTCGCGCCGCAGCAACCGGCGGTTCTGTTCCGAGGACTTGCGGTGGTACTCCGCCAGCCGAACCCCGTTGAACCCGAGGATGCGCCGCGAAGCCCAGGCGTCTATCTCCGCCTGCCGAAAGACCGCGCGTCCGCCACGGATCTCGAAAGGGATCTCCCGGTCCTTGACCAACCGTTCGATCTCCGCGCGGCCCAGGTGCAGATGCTGGGCGACTTCATCGGTGTTGAGGATGCGATACGGCATGGCAGGAGTTCAGGTGCATCGCGCCGCGATCCGGCCGATGGCCAGCAGAATCCCGTGCAGCAGCGCGTGCGGATTCGGCGGGCAGCCCGGAATGTAAACATCCACCGGAATCACGGCGTCCACGGCGCCGCAAGTGGCGTAGTTCCGGCCAAAGATGCCGCCGCTACAGCCACATGCGCCCACCGCCACGACGAGGCGCGGATCAGGCGTGGCGTCATAAGTCTTGCGCAAAGCCAGCTCCATGTTGCGCGTCACCGGGCCGGTCACGAGCAGCATGTCCGCGTGGCGCGGCGAGGCGACGAAGTGAATGCCGAAACGCTCAAGGTCATAGACCGGGCTGTTCAAGCCGTGAATCTCGACTTCGCAACCGTTGCACGAACCGGCGTCAACTTGCCGAATGTGCAGCGAGCGACCCAGCACTGACCGGATGCGTTCCCGGAAATGCCGACCGCCTGTCTCGAAAGAATCACCGCTGGCGTCCGCCGAGGCGGGGGCTTCCAGCAAACGGTGGTGGCTGCCGTCGTCGTTCAACCGATACCGGGCCGCGAGCCGCAGGTTCTCGCGAAAGTTGGCAGCGAGCTCGCATTGGTTTGTCATGCGAATCGCGGCGTCCGCTTCGGCACACAACCCGCAGAAGACGCACTTGCCGAGATCAAGCGTGACACTGCGGATGGACGTGGGCGGCGCGGATTCGTCGCGGCACTCGATCGCGCCGGTCGGACAAACAGCGGCAGCGGGCCGGGCGTCCTTCCAGTTGGCCCAATCAATCTCCGGTTTGCCACGCGCACGGCTCGACACTTCCGCCAGCGACTGGGGATAGCTCGTCGTGACGATGCCGGTCTTCAGACTCTGACGCAAGGTTTCAAACATGACGCATCACGCCTTCGGAGCGCGGGTGTCGCACCCGCAGCAACTGCATTACGGGAGGGGCATTGAGGAGGTTCGGTGCTCCTGCGGAATACCGCCCTGCTGCGGCTGCGACCGCCGCGCGCCGATGTTGGTTTGCTCGAGTGTTCATCGGTCCGTGCCTGAATAGGACAGGTTGAAACTCTTGTTCACGACCGGGAAATCCGGGACGATGTTGCCGGGGATGGCCTCACTGAGCGCCGGCCAGTTTTGGAGCGACGGGTCTTTGACCTTGCAGCGCACCAGCCGGTTGCCCGGCGCGGTGTGAAGCCAATGGAAAATCTCACCGCGCCAGCCTTCGACGTAACCCAACGCCACGCGGTCAGGAGGCACTTCGCCTATGCGAACGGCAAGCGCGCCGGCGGGAATTCTCTCGATCACCTGACGGAGGATGCCGAAGGATTGGAACACCTCATCCCGGCGCACGTCGAAGCGGCGCTGCACGTCGCCCTCGGTGAACACCGGCACGGTGAATTGCACCTGGTCATAGAAGGCGTGCGGGAAGTCGCGGCGCAGATCGTGATCGAAACCGGAGGCGCGGCCCGCAATGCCCACCACGCCGAGATCGCGCGCAACCTTGGGCGTCAGCACGCCCGTGGTTTCCAAGCGGTCGCGCAGGCCGGAGTTGCCGCGAGTCAGCTCGATCAGGTCGTTGAACTGGTGTTCCAGTTCGTCCACGAGTTGAGCGAGCGCGCGAAGTTGGTCTGCGCCAAAATCAAAACGCACGCCCCCCAGGCAGGCCATGCCGCGCAGCAGACGGTTGCCGGTCAATTCCTCGTTCACTCGCAGGATGCGCTCCTTCAACCGCATGGCGTGCATGTGCGCGGTGACGAACGCCACATCCGTGCAAATCGCGCCCACGTCGGCGATGTGGTTGTAGAGGCGCTCCAGTTCGAGGCAAACGGTTCGGAGCGCCCGGGCGCGTGGCGGCACCTCAACCTCGGCGGCACGCTCGACGGCATGGCAAAAGGCCGTCGCGTGCGCGAAGCTCGAATCGCCCGAAATGCTCTCGGCCAGCGGGACGCAATGCGGGATGGGCAGGCTCTCAAAAAGTTTTTCAATACCTTTGTGAACGTAGAACATGCGGAGCTGCAGGTAGAGCACCGGTTCACCCGCCACGCTGAACAGGAAGTGCCCCGGCTCGATGATCCCCGCGTGGACCGGTCCGACCGGCACCTGGAAAACGCCTTCGCCCTCAACTTCGCGGAACTTGTGGCGCTCGCCCTCGAACGGCGGGAGTTGCGTGCGCAGGTCGAAGTCTTTGCGCAGCGGATAAACCTCCGGCCAGTCGTCGTGGAGCGCACAGCGGCGCGGGTTGGGATGCCCGGCCAGCCGGATGCCGAAAAGGTCTTGGATTTCCCGCTCCTGCCAGTTGGCTGCGGGAATCGCGTCGGTCAGCGAGTTCAATACTGGCTGGTCCGCCGGCACCGGCACGCGCACCAGCACAAAGCCGTGCGCCGCGTCGAGAGCGAGCAGGTAATAGACGTAGAAGACCTTGTCCGCTGCGCATGCGTCCTCGGCGAACACCCCCGCGAGCCGGCCATTGTGCTTCTTGTAGAGCGCCGAGCAGATTGCACCAGCCAACTCAGGCTTCACGTGCAGGTAAAGCTCGTTGGTCTGGGGCGCGTGGGCGTGTTCGATCTGGACACCGAACCGCTGCGTCAGCTCGTCGAAAATGGGGTGCAAGGAAGGAATCAGGTTCATGGCACGCCTCGAATGACGTTGACCGCCAGGTTCAGCAACTGGAGCACGGAACTCGGCAGCCAGAGCGAGAATACCAGCAGCGCTGCCAGCGGCAGACTCATGGCCACGATGTGGCCGACGGGCAGTTTTTCGCGCGGCAGTTCCTCGCGCGTCTTGCCCAGGATCAACCCGGCGAGCTTGATCAGCACGCCGCAGAACACCACGACCAGCGACGCCAGCATCACCACGCTCACCCAGGACTGGCCTGAAGTGAATCCGCCGGCCACCACCGTCAGCTCGCTCACAAACAATCCGAACGGAGGCAAGCCGCTCACGGCGACGGCTGCCACGCCCAGCATCAACGCCGTCACCGGCATCGTATGCGCCATCCCGCCACCGAGACGGCGGAAGTCGAGAACGTGACGGTGCTGATGAACGTTGCCCGCCGCAAAGAACAACACCGGCTTGGTCAGCGCGTGGTAGCCCATGTGCAGCAGCGCGCCAAAAACCGTCAGAGGCGAGTTCATGGCCACTGCCACGCAGATCAGACCGACGTGCTCCAAGCTTGAATAGGCCAGCATCCGCTTGAGGTTCTTCTGGGTGAGAATGAACGGCCCGGCCAGCACCATCGAGAACAGCCCGAAGCCCAGCAACAGGTGGCGGCTGAAGTTGGTGCCCAAGCATGCCGTGGTGAGGATGTGAAAACGCAGCAGAGCATAGACGGCGATCTTGAGCGACACGCCCGACAGCATGGCGCTGGTGGGCGACGGGGCTTCGCTGTGCGCGTCGGGCAGCCAGGTGTGCATCGGAGCAAGCCCGGCCTTGGTGCCATAGCCGACCAGAACGAAGATGAACGCCAGCGTGATGAGCTTGGGATTGAGCTGCGGCGCCATCGCCAGCAGTTGCGACCAGTTGAAGCTGGGCATCGTTTCGCCGCCGGTGGGGCTGATGGCCGAGGCGTAGGCGAAGATCGTACCGAACAGCGCCAACACCAGGCCCAGGCTGCCGAGCATCACGTACTTCCACGCGGCTTCGAGCGACGTTTTGCGATTGTAAAGCGCCACGAGAAACACGGAGGACAGCGCCATCACCTCGACGGCGGCCCACATCACGCCGAGGTTGTTGGCCAACACCACCAGCAGCATGCCCGTCGCAAAGACTGGCGTGAGCACGTAAAACTCGCGCACGCGCCGCGCCGAGACGACGCCCGCCGCCTGGTCGTTCCGGAAGTAGCGCACGGCGTAAAGCGACGAAGACAGAGACACCAGGCCGATGAGCAGCACCATCCACACGCTGAGGGCGTCGGCGCGCAGGAACTCGCCCCACTCCGTCACCGCGCCGCCGTTCTGCCCGAGCACGGATTGGAACAGCTTCACGCCCAGCACGAGCACGGCCACGAAGCCGGCGATGTTGAGTGCCTCCATCACCGCGCGCGGTCGGGCGAACAGGCAGAGCAGCCCGACAACCAGCGGCACAAGCAGGATGGAAGTTAGCAACATAGCGCGCTTCTCATGCAACGATCACTGGCGTTTTATCCATTTTACAAAGCGCATTGTTTCTGTATTCTATCGCTGGCGACCAGAGCGGGCCGGACCTTTCCGACTCCGTGATTAATTCCCTGGCCGCCCCTTCTTTTGCTGTTCCAGCCAGACGTTGACATCGCGGAGCCGTTCATCGCCGACATGAATGAGCGGTTCAATCAATGGGATGCCACTCTGATCCAGAGATTTCACCAGCAAGCCAAGCCTTTGCTCCTCTTTCCGTCGCGCCGTGTAAACGCAGAGGTCACATAGTTGAAGGACGAGACTTTTCTCCGATTCGATAAAAAATCCCTTCTCGATGATTTGTCCCAGTTTCAAGACGCCTTCTGTGCCGCGGAAAAAACGAATGGCCTTTTCAACGTCGCCGACGACCTCACGGTTTTCGTCCGAAATAAAGATGCCAAGCGGAGAGCCGGGCAACGACTTGAGCAAGTCATCCACCACGCGTGCAACCAATGGAAAAGCGGCGACGTGAGGATTGATGGCCACACCTGAGCCAAAGGTGCTAAGACTCCAGGTAAGAAACCGTTTCTTGGATATGGCGCGACAAATGAATTTCAAGCCGTGCTTTTGCGCGATGCGAAACCACTCATCCCGAAAGGCCAGACGATGGGCGATGGGAAATTGTCTGAAATAGCCACCGCGAGGATTGGAAAAGACCTTTCAATGGCCGCCAGCAAATCCTTCTCCAGTGGCAGCCAAACCGATTCGGGCACGACCAGAGCGCCCAGCGCAAAGACCGGCTGGATTGTGTCCCGCAAGTTCGTGCCAGTCTGGCCGGATTCATCGAGGTAAACCAAGTGCATATTCAGAGTCAGTCTTCAGAACGGTCGCTATTCATGAATGGATGATGCCTTTTTCAGCAGTTCGTCACCCTTGGAGTTCGTTCAGCTTGCTCACGTCCATTGAGTCGAACGACTCGCGGATGCGGAAGACCAGGATGCCCAGCACCATCACCCCGACGACCACATCGAAGAAGATGGCCATCTCGACGACCAAAGGCATTCCGTAGGTGGTGAGCGCAATTGCGGCGAGCATCACGCCGTTTTCCATCGTGAGGAGCGCGAGCACCTGGGTGATGGCCTTGCGGCGATTGATCATCAGGAAGAAGCCGGTGAGCAGGAGCGCCAGGGCCACGCCGAGCGTGTTACTGCCGAGCCGCTCCAACGAGGTGAAGGGCCGCGCCACCACATACGCGAGCACCGTCAAAGCACCACAAACGAGCATGGTGGCTGGCATGTTCACGAAGGGATGGATTTCCTGTTCGATCTTGATGCGGCGCACCAGCCGCGCCAGCAGCCAAGGCAGAAAGAGCACTTTACCGATGAGGGTCAGCACCGCGACGACATAAACGTGTGGGGCATCGCAGGCGTAACCCACGATCGCCGCGATAGCGGCCAGCAGGAGCGACTGGAGCGCGAAGAGGCGCACGTTTGTGATGATCATCTGCTGCACGGCCAGCAGGAGTTGCAGCACCAACATCAACGACGCGAACATCGTGATGAGCTGCGAGCTGGTTTCTGGTGGAGGAGGGTTCATTGCTTGGGGAGAAGCTTAAGAGGAAGCGAAAGACCAAGATCAAGACCGCGCAGGGAAACTCTGGCGTTCTTAATCTTGCTCGTGATCTTAATCGTAATCAGTTTCATCGAAATAGGAACGTGGACACCAGCGCCAGCGTGGCGAGGATGAAGGCGGTGCTCAGCAGGTCCGGCACGCGGAACAGGCGCAACTTCGCGTTGGTAAACTCGACCAATACCACCACGCCCGCCAGCACGAGGAGCTTTGCAGCCAGCCACAGCAAACCCAGCCCCAGCGCCGCTGGCGTCGCCTCGGCCGCCAGCCCGACCGGGAAAAACATGTTCGCCAGCAACGTCATGAGGACGAGTTGCTTGATGGACGCGCCCCATTCCATCAG
Source organism: uncultured Verrucomicrobiota bacterium (assembly GCA_964371005.1). Classification (GTDB taxonomy): domain Bacteria; phylum Verrucomicrobiota; class Verrucomicrobiia; order Limisphaerales; family MWDV01; genus MWDV01. The sequence goes on from CAYJNU010000057.1 coordinate 25,939, forward strand.
GGCCAGATAGCGGCCCGAATACTCCAACAGCATCGCCTCGTGAATCATCGTCAGTTCCAGGTGCGTGGCCGGATTGTCCACGGGCACGCGCCCGGTTTCCGCCAGCAGGACGATGAACATCGCGGCG
>CAYJNU010000058.1:0-8199 GCA_964371005.1 uncultured Verrucomicrobiota bacterium
GCATTGGCCAGGCACTCCTGGCCAATGCGCAGCAGATTGGTTTCGATGACCTCCGCGAGGCCTTGCGTCGGGCGCTCGATCTCGCAGCGCAGTTCAATGCCGGTGCCGACCGTGATTTGCCGCGCCAGTTCGGGCAGGGCGTCGGTTAGATCGCCGCGTTCCAACTCCTGTGCGCGGAGGTTCATCAGGGAGCGGCGGAGACCTTCGCGTCCATGGCGGACCATCTCCCGGGCAGTTTCCAGTTGCTGATGGGCTTCCGCTTGCGCCGCCGGCAATCGCGTGTTGAGCGCGTCCAGTTGAAATCCCAGGCCGGAGAAACTTTGAGCCAGCGTATCGTGCATCTCGCGCGCCATGCGGTGTCGCTCCTCCAAGACCGCTTCGCGCTGGACCTTTTCGAGAATGACATCCGTCTGCCGGGCCACGCGGCGGCGCAAGAGAACGACCCAGCCACCTGCCGCCAGCGCCAGGCACAACAGTAGCCCCAAGATCAGCATGAAGCGTTGCGTCGTCCAACCCGACGGCGCAGAGATCACCCTGATGTCGGCGGGGGAGCGGAGCAGGAGTTCCACTTCCAACGGGCTGGCGCGAAAGCGCGCGCCCGCGAGATTGGGGTCGCCAACGCGGCAGACGCCAGCCAGGTGGAGGATGCTGCCGTTGCGGAGGGCTGGCATTGAGTGCGGCAGGCTTGCCCGGAACGCGGTGTTTCCCTCGGTCACCACCAGCACGGTTTCGGACCCGGTTTCCAGCACGTCCAACAACTTCGCCTCAATCGCGACCAGATTGGCGTCGTTCGAGCCTTGCACCAAACTCGCGACGGAAGTCGTCAGCGGCTGAGGCGCCGCGGCGCGTCCTGCCACGCGGAATTCAGCATCCTCCAGAAAGGCCCCGAAGCGCCCCATGGCGGGGAAACCTACCACCTCCACAATGTCGCCAGGTTGCGCGGCACTGGACTGCGTGGTCTGAACCAGCAAACCATCGGCGCCGTCGCGCAGAAACAGGGACTCGCCGGGTTGCAGATGGGTCACCACCCCGCGCACCAAAACCCGGTGGCCCGACTCGCCGGCGGGCTTGAAACTCAACAGCGACCCCGAGGGCGTCAACGGCAAGGCGAAGGCGTCCGCAGGCGGGGGGAGTTCGACGTGCAAATCTTCCCGCCGGCTCACGAGCAACTCGGGCGAACGCAGTTGTCGGCGAGGGGTGATGTAGCCACCCGCCAAGCCCGCCACCCGCACCCGGGCGTCCACCAGCGACGGCAGATTGGTGATTCCGGGCACGACGAGCTCCACGTCGAGCTTCCGAGTTCCCATGGCCACAACCAACAACAGGCACGAACGGGGTTGCTGCCAGGACATGGAACGGACGATGCCGGTCAGTTCGACCCGTTCATAATGAAAGCGGGCCGCCAGCAGATCGTCGTAACTCACCCGCACCGGGGGAGGCAGCTCCGCCCGGCCCAATCTGGTGACCTTCGCGCGGACGAGGCCGGAAAGAAACAGGCCGGGATAGGTCACGCCCTCGACGATGACGTCATCCCCTGGCTTCAGGGAACGCAGGCTCGGGTCAATCTGGGTGAGGAAGGTGCCCCCGGTTTCATCTTGGATGAACACGGACGCGGGCAGATTGAGGGCCGTGACGACGACGCGCAGGCGGACAGGCATCTGCTTCGCCGCCTCCACGGCAGACTGTGCGCGGACTTGAACAGCATTGGTCAGCACGATCGGAAGTGACAACAAGGCGTCGACCGTTGCCGCCCCCGCCTGCCCGGCGCCGAGCGTCAGCACCCAGCACCCCAAACCGCAGAGGCATGATCTGCACATGTTCACCAACGCCATCATACTTCTCTTTAGTGGCTGTGACACTAGCTCGAAAGAGCCATAGACGGGAGGGAAATCGAGGGGGTAGACTTCCGCTCCGGAATTGGACGCAAACGAAACCAAATGCCATGACACACATCTGGCCGGCTCACCGTGAACGTGCAGGGAGTCAGGGGCGGTTGCACGGAGGGTTTACGTTGATCGAACTGCTGGTGGTGATTGCCATTATCGCCATCCTGGCCGCCATGCTGTTGCCGGCGCTGGCCAAGGCCAAGGAACGGGCACGGCGCACCAGTTGTGTGAACAACCTGAAGGAGCTGGGGTTGGGGGTGCATATGTACGCCTCGGATCAGAAGGATCGTTTTCCCACCGTGTATCGCACGGCGTCAGCGTTTACCACGTATTGGCTTCGTTACAGTTCGGACTACAAGAACCTGGGCCTCCTTTATGAGAGCCAGTACCTCACCACGCCGCACATCTACTACTGCCTGTCGCGTGAGCATCGAAATGACGAGGTGTTGGCCTACAACGCACCCGGAAACGAATGGACCAACACCTCTGTGCGGACCTCGTATCCGGCGCGTCTCCTTGAAGAGAACGGAATCCCCATGACGGGAAGCACGGGCGAATGGAAGCCGCAGGACTATGTGGGCAAGGTCATTTACAGCGATTTCGTGGGCGTGGTCGGCTACCAGGGCGGCGGCATTGCCAATGGCTATATCTACCCGGTTCACGATGGCCGCGGCTACAATCGCCTGTTTGGCGATGGCTCCGTCCGCTGGTGCAAGCCCGGCCCGTTGACCTCGAAGATCAGCGCCAATACCCCAAGTCTGGTCCGCCAGATGCAGTATTTTCAGGAGCTGGACATGCTTCCGTGATTCATCAACCGAAACCCTCAACCAGAAGAGCTACACTCATGCAAACATCATCCAACAAGGCCGTTGGCGCGCTGGCGTTGTGTACGGCGCTGTTCGTGGCATCCTATTCGATTCAAGGTGCCATCACTTCCGACTTCGACGATGGCATCTACCCCGGAAGCGCGGGCGACGGCTGGGTGGATGGCTGGCAGAATACCATCGGCACCCCCGTAATTCTGACGGATCGCCCCCTGGACGGCAGCACGTCTTACATTCACCTCGATGCAACCGGAGGTTCCTTCCGCAATTTCATGCGTCAATACCAGAATGGAGCGGGCATGAATGTCGCGATACCCCACTACATCCGCTGGAAATTCAGGCTGGACGACGCCGACTTCGCCGCCAACTTCACCACATTCAATGATCGCATCCATTTCTTCGCTCGCAACGCTCCCCGACTCACCGCCAGCACGGATACCGCAATCAGTTGGTCCATCATGGCCGCTGGCACCGCCCACACCAGCGGGGCCGTTGCCGGCCAGACCTTCTGGGTTTTCGACAATACGGATGGCACCGGAGCATTCACTCCGGCGAACCACGTGGACACCGGGGTGCCGCTCGTTCCTGGCCACGTTTATGCCTTTGAGGTTCTCGCAATCCCCGAGGAATTGACTTACACCGTTTCCATCCTGGATGAATCCAACAGCGTCGCCTTCACCAGCAGCGCCCCGCACAGGTTCCGCAACCTTGCGGCATCAGGTGACAGCCATACCTATCTGCATTTTGGCACCCAGACCAGTTCCACTTCCGAGGTTCGCCCGTTTGACCTGGATTCTGTCTCCATCACGCGCTGGAACGGCCCATCCTTTGAGAACGTGATGCCGGACGCCTACGCGATTCACGGAGCCACCAAAGGGATTCAGTTTAACGTCCTGTCCGTTGATCCCGTAGCGGCAGGAAATATCGGTCTGACCTTGAACGGCGCCGATGTGACCGCCCAACTGAACCTCACCGGATCGGATACGAACCGAAGCGTTGCCTACGCGGGCCTTGTCGCCGACACCGTGTATGAGATGATTCTCACCGCCACCAACGCTTCGGGCACAGCCAGTCTCACCCGGACGTTTTACACCGCGACCGGGCCGTTTACGCTCTATGACTCGGGAGGATTCACGAGCGATGTTCTATACCCGCTGGGCCCACTCCAACCGGTGACGGACGGCAACGCGACCTGGGCGCCCTCAGCCGAACCCTCCGACCTAGTGGACGTGGCGGACGGACTCCATGGCAAAGCGCTCCAGCGAATGAACATGGGAGCTTCACGCAACGACGTACTGCAGTTCTCTCCGGTTTCGTCAGGCACGATCACCCTCGAGTTCGACGCCTGGGTTTCCACGACGGCCGGGCGGACGTTTGATCTGGCGCTGATGACCACGTCAGGGGAATGGGCCAGCCACGTGGCCTGGGGCGCGGTGGGCGAAAAACTGGCTTACTACAGCAGCACCAGCGCAGACTGGCTGCCCGTGGGCGATTTGCTCGCCGACTGGCATCACTGCAAGATTATCCACTACCTGAGCGGCGCCGCGGCCGGCCGGTTTGACCTCCTGGTCAACGACACCCCCGCGGCCGAAAAGGTCCTGTGGCGCAGTGCCGTTCAAGGCGCTCCCCTCAGCCGGTTGAGCTATCAAAGCCACGCCTCGGGCCCTTTGATGGAGTACGGGCGCATTGACAACTTGACGATCACCGCCGGGCCGGAAGATCCCAACGCGTTTCCGACGCCGACCATCACCAATCTCGTTCCGGCCCAGTATGCCGTCGTGCGGCCCGCGGAAAGTCTGCAATTCGAAGTGACGTCCGTGCTGCCGATTTCCGCGTCGGATATTTCGGCAATGCTGAACGGGTCAAATATCTCAAGCGGCCTGACCGTCACCGGCTCGGCTAATCACCTGTTCGCTTCGTATGGACCGCTGGTTCCAGGCCGGCACACGGTGGACATCACTGCCGCCAACGGCGCCGGGCCGACGAGCGTGACCCGGGACTTCTATGTCACGGCGAATCCGCTCACGATCTTCGATTCCGGCGGGTTTGCCGACGACGTGTTGTATCCGGTGGGCTACCTCACTGCGGTCACGAACGATGGCAGTCGCTGGGTGCCCGCGCTGGATCCGAACTCCGCCGAGATTGTGGATCTGGCCGATGGGCGGTACGGCAAGGTGTTGCGCCGCCAGCAACTCGGGGGTGACTACTATGAATACCTGCTGTTCCCTCCAGTGTCCTCCGGGGTCGTGGAAATCGAGCTGGACGCACGAGTGTCCTCCATGGATGGACGGACAATTGACCTTTCGCTGAATGGGGTCAGTGCCAACGGCGGCGGTACGCAAGGGCCCTTCATCATGTGGGGCACCAATGCGCTCAATTACTACAACCGCACGGCCTGGGTGCCACAGACCAGCCTGGATGCGGACTGGCACCACATCAAACTGATCTGTTACGTCAGTGGAGCATCCGTGGGAACGTTCGATTTGGAAGTGGACGGCGCGCCGGTGAGCCAGGGCTTGGTGTGGCGCAACGTGGTCAGCCCGGTGGGCACCCTGCGCATTGCGGCCATTCGAGGGAGTGTCATTCAATACGGCAACGTGGACAATCTCGTGCTCCGAGTCGGGCCTGAACCATTGGTGGCCTTACCCGTCACGCTGCTGGATCCGGTTCGCGCCGGCTCCACGTTCTCTTTCTCGTTCCAGTCGCTTGCGGGCGTCAACTACCTCGTGCAATACAGCGGAGACTTGGGCGCTGCCAACTGGACGACTTTGGAAACGCTGTCCGGCACCGGAGCCGAACTGACGGTAACGCACACCAATGCGCCGGCCGGCCCGTTGTTCTACCGCGTCAAGTCCGAGCTACCCTAGCCGGACAGTGTGAACAGAGCGGTCTCCTGGGTTAAACGCATCATGCAGCCGCCGGTCCCTGCCGGCGGCTGTCTCCCGGCGGGTTTGATCTCACGGTGACTCTGCAAATCTCATTATGATAAAAATGTGTCTTGTCCTCTCGTTGTGCTGGCTAGCCGGCGCTCTTTCCACGGACGCCCAGACCGCCTCCCCAGTCTGGAACTTGGAACCCGGTGTCACCTCCCGAGGTAAGATACCTGAGACGTGGACGCTCGATCTGCGGAAGAAAACGCCCGCCGCCGCCCAAACTGACGCCGCCAAATTGAGCACGCGTTTGTACGGCGCGGCGGACGGCCCGCTCCACCATCCGCTTGTCATCCAAACCGAGTTTTCCACTTCCAAGGTTCTTGGCTTTAGGATCAGTGCGGTTTCTTCCGGGGGAGGCGATCTGGTGATCAGGACGAACGGCGTGTTCGCTGGCCGGCAGGTTTGGCCGGGGGCAAGTGCCACACACCGTGTGAATCGCTTCTTCCACTTGCCGCTGGCCCCCGGAGCGAGCACCGTGAGCTTGGAAGTCACCCAACCGGCCGGCGTCGTGGTCATTGACCGTTACCTCGTGGCGGATTCCGTCGCGCAACTGCCCCAGCACCCTGCCCCTTTGGTGTTCGGTTCTGTGGCGGCAGCCGCCGCCGTGCTCTCCCCGGAGCGCTCTACGGATGTCCCGATGACCGGCGGCAAGTTGAAGCCCGACGACGGCTACCACGGTATCTGGTATTACAACCAACCGACCAAAGACGAATACAAGTTTAAGTACAGTGGCGGCTTTGCGACTTACCCGCAGCAGCACGAGCCGATCGCGATTTACTGCAAGGAAGTGGACAAGACGTTCTTTGTCTATGGCGGCACCACCGCCCGCACCGCCACCGACAAGCAGGAATTGCTGCACATGGTTTCGTATTACGACCACAAGACCGGCCAGGTGCCGCGCCCGCGCATCCTGCTGAACAAACATACCGATGACGCCCACGATAATCCGACGCTCCAGGTGGACGACAACGGACACCTGTGGGTGTTTTCCTCGTCGCACGGCACGGGTCGGCCGTCCTACCTGCATCGCAGCACCAAGCCTTGGTCGATTGATGAGTTCGAGCGAATCCTGGTGACCAACTTCTCTTACACTCAACCCTGGCATGTCCCGGGCAAAGGCTTTCTCTTCCTGCACACGCGTTACGGCGGCGGGAAATCGCTTGGACTCAACGCCGCACGCTGCCTCTTCTGGATGACCAGCCGGGACGGACGGAAATGGAACGAGCCGCAAATGCTCGCCGGCATTGAGATGGGCGATTATCAGGTGAGTTGGCGGACGGGCCAACGCGTGGCGACGGCGTTCGATTTCCACCCCCCCCCCACCGGTCTGAATACCCGCGCGAACATCTACTACCTCGAAACCGACGACCTCGGGGGCACTTGGCGCAACGTCGCTGGCCAACCGGTCCAACTGCCGCTCAGCGAAACGAACAATCTCGCGCTCGCCTATGATTCCCGTGCCGACGGGCTGCTCGTCTATCTCAAGGACGTGAACTTCAACCACACCGGCCAGCCAGTGATCCTCTTCCTGACCAGCAAGGGTTTTGAGCCCGGCCCGGAGAACGGTCCGCGCCAGTGGCAGACGCTGCGCTGGACCGGGAAAGAATGGTTGCGCCGTCCATTCACAACCTCCGGCAACAACTACGATCACGGTTCGCTCTACATCGAACCGGACGGCAAGTGGCGCGTGATTGCACCGACCGACCTGGGTCCGCAACCCTACAATCCGGGCGGTGAGATGGTCATGTGGACCAGCGCCGACGAAGGGCAATCGTGGAAGCGCGCAAAGCAGCTCACGCATCACAGCCAACGCAACCACACTTACGCCCGGCGTCCGTTTGATGCGCATCCGGATTTCTATGCCCTCTGGGCGGATGGCAACGGACGCGAGCCGTCAGAATCTTGCCTCTACTTTACCAACCAGCGTGGCGATCACGTCTGGCGGCTGCCTGCCAGGATGGACGGCGACTTTTCCAGGCCCGAGGTAGCTTGGTAGATGTTGCCCCTGCCGGGAACGACAACCCTGCACACTCGGTCGGACCGCAGGTCGCGGCTGCTTGATCCCGTGCCAAAACGTGGAAGTAATGGCGGAGGGCTTCAAGGCGTGGCTTGGCGTTGTGTCCGAAATGGTTTGACTCGTGCCGCAATGCCCCAATCTTACCTTGAAATGAAACTCTGGCACGAGAAGACGGCGATGGTCCGCGCGATCTGCGGGCTCCTTTTCCTTGCGAATGCGACTGTTAACGCCGCCGATTGGCCGGCCTACCGAGGGCCGACCGGCAATGGCATTTCTCCCGAGCCGCTGGCCCGAGAAACGTGGCCGGAGAGCGGCCTCGCGCCGCTGTGGAAAGTGCCCACGGCCACTGGATTCAGTTCCTTCAGCGTGGCAGGCGGCCAGGCGTTCACGCTGGTGCGACGCACGTTCGGCGACACCGAGTTCGAGACGTGCGTGGCGTTGGAGGCCAAGACGGGGAAGGAACTCTGGGCCTCGAAACTTAGCTCGGCCAAATACGACGGCGGCGGCGATTCCGGAGGTGGTGGTGACGGTCCGCGGTC
>CAYJNU010000058.1:8209-9246 GCA_964371005.1 uncultured Verrucomicrobiota bacterium
GTTTGCAGTGGGGACAAGGTCTATGCTTTCGACGCACGGCTCGTCTTGACGTGTCTGGAGGCCGCGAGTGGCCAGATGATCTGGCGGCGCGATCTGGTCGCTGAACACTCGGCCCAAGTCTTCAAATGGCAAAGCGCAGCCTCACCGGTGATTGACGGTGAGCTTGTTTTTGTGGCGGGCGGGGGCAAGGGACAGGCCTTGCTGGGCCTCAACAAGCAGACGGGCGCAGTGATGTGGAAAGCGGAGAGCGACAAGGCCACCCATTCCACGCCGCTGGCGACCGATCTGGCAGGCGTTCGACAAGTCATCTTCTTCACCCAAACGGGCCTGGTTTCCGTGGAGCCGAAATCCGGACTGGTGCTCTGGCGTTACGCTTTTCCGTTCAAGGTGGCCACCGCCATCACCCCGGTGGTTTCGGGTGACTTGGTATATTGCTCGGCGGCCTATGAGGTGGGCGCAGCAGCCGTGCGCGTGACACGCCATGGCGCGGCGTTCGAAGCCACTGAAGTGTGGCGCAAGCCGAAGGAATTGCTCAACCACTGGAGCACGCCAGTGGTCAAGGACGGTTACCTCTACGGTCTGTACGGCCACGCCGCGCACAAGAAAGGACCGCTCAAGTGTGTGGAAATGGCCACTGGCAAAGAGATGTGGTCGGAGGACGGCTTCGGTCCGGGCGGTTTGATCCTGGCGGGTGATCGACTGATCGTGCTGGGAGACCAGGGACAGCTTGTGCTCGTTGCGGCGGACTCCACGGCCTACAAGGAAGTGAGCCGGATGCAGGCCGTAGGTGGCAAGTGCTGGAGCACCCCAGCTCTGAGCGACGGGAAGTTGTACGTGCGCAGCACCAAAGAAGGAGTCTGCCTGGACGCTGGTGGGCGGTGAGTGACGACCGGCCGGCGCTGCTCGGGCGTTGCTCAGATACCCACCCACCCATGAACCCATCACCGTCGCATCTCCTGAACAATCCCGGGCGCGCCTTCACCTTGGTTGAACTGCTCGTTGTGATCGCCATCATCGCGATCCTGGCGGCGTTGCTG
>CAYJNU010000058.1:9256-13491 GCA_964371005.1 uncultured Verrucomicrobiota bacterium
GCTGTTGCCCACACTCTCTCGCTCAAAGGCCAGGGCCGAAGGGATGACCTGCGGCAACAACATCCGGCAGCTTTCCGTCGCGTGGCTGCTGTATGCCGACGACAACAGCGACACTCTCGTCAACAACCACGGCGTCCAGGAAACCCTCGCCCGGCGACAGACCTGGGCCAACAACGTGCAGGACTGGGTGGATGGCGACGATAACACCAACCTGGTTTACCTCAGCGGCTCCAAGCTTGGCCCCTACGCGAACCGGGCCACCAGAATCTACAAATGTCCCTCGGACCGGGAGCCGGCGCTGAACGGCGACCGCATCCGCACGATGTCCATGAACGCATTGGTGGGGAATCCCGGCGAAGTCACGAACCAGTTCAACCCCACCTACGTGCAGTTCTTCAAGAAGGGGGAGCTTCCAAATCCGGCGGGCATCTTCGTATTCCTCGACGAGCATTGCGACACGCTCAACGATGGTTTCTTCGTGAACCGACTCGATGACCACGCCTGGGGCAATCTGCCCGGATCCTATCACAATGGCGCGGTGAATCTCTCTTTTGCGGATGGCCACTTGGAGTCGCATCGCTGGGTGGTACCCGAAACCGTGCAACCTCCGCGCAAGAATGTCGTGCGCGGCACCAAGATTCCTGCGTCACCCGCCACGGACTTCGACTGGTTGAAAGCAAGGACCAGCTTGAAGAGGCCATAAACTCCCCGCCGAGAGTCGCGAGTGGACGAGGGCAGCTAATCGCATTTGGAATCAGAACGCGGCTCGGTCGTCCCGACCAGCCACAGCGCCCCGTGCTACTCCAGGCAGTTCTGCACATCCACATGCTGCGGCTGGTGCTCCGCACACAGCCGCGCTCCGTAAAACTGGAGAAGCCGGGACGAGGGGGCGGTGATTTGGCAATCTTAAGAACCCACGCTATCCTTGCGCGGCGCTTCAGCAACCCGGGGTTGCCGAACGCAGGTTCTGGCCATGAAACACGAAGATACGCTCAGACGCATTCATCGGTTCACGCTGCTTGGCATGGCCTTGCTGACCGGCATACAAGATTGACGCCGCAGACATTTCTCCCGCGGGCGCATGAGCCTTGATTGAACCCCGCTGCCAGCCGCGGCTGCGGTGTGATGCTCATCGCAACGGATTGGCGGGCGGAGAGGCGTATTGCCGCCCACGTCGAATTGATTCAGGATGAGTGCGCCGCACAAGGCTTTGACATGGCTTACGAACCAAGACTCTGGACCCTGGCCCGCCAACTTCAGGCCCTCGCCCAAACCGGGCTGACCTACACCGAGGGGCATTACGACCGCGAGCGTTACCAAACCCTCTCCGAGATCGCCGCCGAACTGATGGCCATGCAGTGCGACACGCCCCTGGAGACAATCCGCCGGCTTTTCAGCCAGCAGGACGGTTACGCGACGCCCAAGGTGGACGTGCGCGCCGCGATCTTCCGCAAAGACAAGGTCTTGTTGGTTCAGGAAGCCGCCGATGGTTTGTGGACGATGCCTGGCGGTTGGGCGGACGTGAACGATTCACCTGCGGAAGCCGTGGAGCGCGAAGCCATCGAGGAATCCGGATTCACGGTGAAGGCCGTCAAACTCGCGGCGGTCTATGATCGCGCGAAGCATCCCCACGAGCCCCCGTTTCCCTTCCACATCTACAAGATGTTCTTCCTTTGCGAGATTCTTGGTGGCCGTCCGAAAACCAGCGCTGAAACCCTGGCGGTGGACTTTTTCGCGCCGGACGCCTTGCCGCCGCTCTCAACGACCCGCATCGTTCGCAACCAGATTCTCCGCCTCTTCGAGCATGCGAGAAATCCAACTATGCTGACGGATTTTGACTGAGCACCCGCATCGAGAATGCCCCACCTCATGGACTCGATCTCCAAAAACATTCCCCGGCCCGTGACCGTATTCGCCGTCGGGGCTCTCTGCCTTCTGTTCTGTGGTTGTTCGACCTTCAACCGGGCGTGGCGTGAAGCCGGGCAACAGCCGGTTCCGGAGAATTCCATTGAGGGACGTTGGGAGGGTCGCTGGATCAGCGAGGTCAACGGGCATCAAGGCAGACTGCTTTGCCTGGTGTCACGGCGCACCGACAGCGAATACGCCGCCCGGTTTCGGGCGACTTATCTGAAGGTGCTTCGGTTCAGCTACACGGTGCCGCTGAGCGTCGAGCATCGCGAGGGTGTGTGGTATTTTCACGGCGAGGAGAATCTGGGTAAAATGGCCGGCGGCCTGTATCACTATTCCGGTCGCGTGACGCAGACCGCCTTTCACTCGTCCTACCGCTCGAAGTATGATCACGGCGTGTTTGAAATGCGTCCCGTGCCTGCCAGCGCCGGTGGAGAACCGCGGTGAGTCGTTTGCTGGCTTAGCCCGTCCGGCGACTGGTCCGGAATGTTCCGAACTCCTCATTGAGTGTCCGCGTTCGAGCCTCTAAGCTCTGGGCGGGTCATTATGATGGATTTCTTTCAAACCGTTCATGCCCGCCAATCGGTGCGGGCCTATCAGGCTAAGCCGGTCGAGGCGAAACACCTCGAAGCGATTCTCTCCGCTGCCGGCCAGTCACCCTCCGCGGGCAACTTGCAGGCGTACGAGATCACCATCGTGCGCGATGCGGCCACGATCCAGGCTTTGACAAGCGCCTGCTTCAACCAAGACTTCGTAGCCCAAGCGCCGGTGGTCTTGGTCTTCTCCGCCGACGGTCCGCGCTCGGCTGCCAAATACGGCGCGGCGGGCGAGCAACTTTTTGCGGTGCAGGACGCAACCATTGCCACGACCTACGCGCAACTCGCTGCGACGGCGCTGGGTTTGGCAACCTGCTGGATCGGCGCTTTCCGCGAGTCGGACATCGCAAAGCTGCTCGGACTCCGCGCGGGTTTGCGACCGATTGCTCTGCTGCCGGTGGGTTGGCCCGCGGAGACCCCAGCGCGGATGCCGCGACGAGCGTTGAGCGATCTCGTTCGCCAGTATCAGCCTCAACCACCCGTTTGAAGTTCCCAGGAAAGCAAATTCCTCCAACGAATCGAAAGCCAGAAACCAAACCAGAACCGTCTGCCCACCCTCGCCGTGAAAAACCTTACTCGCCGTGAATTCACCAAAGCCCTCGCCGCCGTCAGCACCACTGCCGCGCTTTCTCAGTTCCGCGTCTTGGGCGCCAACGATCGCATCCGACTCGGCTTCATTGGCCTGGGCAACCGTGGCGACCAGGTGCTCGACGCCTTCCGCAAACACGCCGATGCCGAGGTCATCGCGGTTTGCGATATCCACCAGCCGTATCTCGATTTTGCCGCGAAGAAGATAGGGACGAGTCCGCAACGATTCACCGATTATCGAAGACTGCTGGAGTTGAAAGAGGTGGATGCCGTGGTCATCAACACCCCCGACCATTGGCACGCCCTCCAAACCATTCACGCCTGTGAGGCGGGCAAGGATGTTTACGTGGAGAAACCACTGTCGCTTTGTGTGGCGGAAGGGCGGGCGATGGTGGCGGCGGTGAAGCGGCACCAACGCGTCTGTCAGGTCGGCACGCACCGGCGCTCGTCGCGCCTGTACCGCGAGATGGCGGAATTCATTCGCGGCGGCGGTATTGGGAATGTCACCGTGGCGCGGGCCTTCCACATCCAGAACGAATGGCCCAAGGGCATTGGCAATCCGCCCGACAGCGAGCCGCCGGTGGGATTGGACTGGGAATCGTGGCTGGGTCCAGCCAAGAAGGTGCGTTACAATCAGAACCGCGGGCATTACCGCTTTCGCTGGTTCTACGATCACTCCGGGGGCCAGGTCACGAACATGGGCGTGCATTACCTGGATTTGATCCAGTGGGCGTTGGGTCACGATGCGCCGCTGGCCGTGACCGCGCTCGGCGGCCGGTTCGCAGGCATCCAGGATAACCGCGAGATTCCTGACACCCTCGAAGTCACCTGGGAATACCCGGGCGGCACGCTGGCCACGTTCTCGCAATGGAACGCCACCACCGCCCCGGCGTCGGGGCGCAACTGCGAAATCGAATTCCGCGGCACCAAGGGCACCCTCTATTTGACCGGCGCGGGGTTTGAAGTCGTGCCCGACGCCATCACGCCCCACACGTTTCCCGTGCGCAATCCGACCGACCGCCGGATCGAACGCGGTTGGCGCGCTGGCGAGGCGCCCGTCATCGAAGCCAAAACCGTCACGGGCGACTCCCGCAATGACACCGTCAACCATGCCCGCAACTTCCTCGACTGTGTCAAGAGCCG
>CAYJNU010000058.1:13501-26051 GCA_964371005.1 uncultured Verrucomicrobiota bacterium
GCCGGGCCCGGTGCAATGCGGACTCTGAGACCGGCCATCGCAGCACCAGTGCGACGTTGCTGGCGAACATCGCCCTGAAGACCCGTTCCCTGCTGGAGTGGGATGCCAAGGGGGAAAGAATCACGAACAATCGTGCGGCCAACAAGCTGCTGCGCTGCGATTACCGAGCGCCGTACAAGTTCCCGGCTTGAAGAAGAGATGGCGCGGCGGCGGTTCCTGTTGGCTGCCGGAACCTTGCAGGAATTGGCCTTGACCTCAATAGCAGCTTGGCACAGCGTATGGCCAGACTGACGAAGGAAACGTATGGAAGACCTGAAGAAACTCTACACGGCCATCCTGGACGGAGACGCGACCGCGGCTCACGAGATTACTGAAAAAGCCCTCGCCGCCGGAGCCAACCCGGTGGAATTGGTTAATGACCACATGATCCCAGCCATGGGTGAAGTGGGCCGGCGTTTCGAGTGCAACGAGTTTTTCGTGCCCGAGTTGCTCATCGCCGCCCGCGCCATGAAGTCCGCGCTGGCCCTCGTGCGACCGTTGCTCGCCGCCAGCGGTGCGAAACCGGCCGGGCGGGTCGTGGTCGGCACGGTAAAGGGCGACCTCCACGACATCGGCAAGAACCTTGTCGCCGCGATGCTCGAGGGCAACGGTTTTGAGGTCATTGACCTCGGCGTGAACGTTTCGCCCGAGCAGTTTATCATTGGCGTAAAGGAGAAGGGCGCGAACCTGATCGCCATGTCTGCGCTCCTGACCACTACAATGCCAGCGATGCGCACCACGATTGACGCGCTCAAGGTTGCCGGCGTGCGGGACAAGGTCAAAGTCCTGATCGGTGGCGCGCCCATCACCCAGAAGTACGCCGACGAAATCGGTGCCGATGGCTACAGCGACAACGCGGTCGGGGCTGTGAGCGTTGCCAAGCAGGTTCTGGCGGCCTGAACCCGGCCCTCCGCGGCGCCGTCCCTGACGCATGAACTCCCTGCTGGAAAGACTCCTCGCCGCGGGTCCGGTGGTGACGGACGGCGCATGGGGGACGCAACTTCAGGCAAGGGGTCTCGGCATCGGCGAGTTTCCCGATCTCTGGAATCTTTCCAACCCTGGCAAGGTGGAAGAAGTCGCGCGCGCCTACGTGGACGCCGGAAGCCAGATCATCCTCACCAACACCTTTGGTGCAAACCGAGTCCGCCTGGCTGAGACTGGTCGGGCGGCTGAGGCGGCGTCCATCAACCGCGCGGGAGTGGAGATTTCCAAACGCGCCGCCGCGGGCAAAGCTGCGGTCTTCGCCTCCATCGGTCCGAGCGGCAAGCTCCTCATGACTGGCGAGACCAGCGCGGAGGAGTTGAGCGTTGCGTTTGCGGAACAGGCCGAAGCCATTGTCCAGGGCGGCGCGGATGCCATCGTTGTGGAAACGATGAGCGATCTGGAGGAGGCGAAACTAGCCATCGCTGCGGCGTGCATCACCGGGTTGCCGGTCGTTGCGTGCGCGGTGTTCGATGCGGGCAAGGACAAGGACCGGACGATGATGGGCGCCACGCCCGAGCTGGTGGCCAAGGTGCTGACCGAAGCCGGCGCGGATGTCATCGGTGCCAACTGCGGGCAGGGCATTGCCGGGTTTCTGCCGATCTGCCGGCGCTTGCGCGCGGCGACGGATCGTCCACTTTGGCTCAAACCCAACGCGGGTCTCCCCGAGCTCATCGACGGTCGCGCGGTTTACACAACCACGCCCGAGGAATTCGTGGCCTACGTGACGGAACTGATCAAGCTAGGCGCGAGTTTCGTCGGCGGATGTTGCGGCTGCAGCCCGGAGTTTATAAAAGCGGTTGCTCGGTGCGTGCGCGGCTGAGCGGGCGGCTGTTCACCGTTCCGGGCCGCGGAGCGGGTCTTCCCATGCCAATCCTGGCCGAGTTGCCACGTCTGTCAGACGTGCGCGGAGCAGGCCAAAACTCAACTGAGCAGATTGGGTCGCTCGTGGAAGGTCTTCAGGACAAACTCGCCGAAGATCGTGTTGGCCCACGCGAACCAGGAGCGGGTGAACTTCGTGGCGTCGTCCTTGTGGAAGGCCTCGTGCATGAAACCCGTGCCCGCATGGGTGCGGCGCAGGATGTCGAGGCACGAACGGATTTCCCGGTCATCGGTGCTGGTCAGGCCCTCCGTGATCACGCCCAGCGGCCAGATCATGTCCATGCCCACATGCGGGCCCCCCATCCCGTTCGCCACCTTGCCCTGGCAATAGTAGGGGTTGAGGTCGGAGAGCAGCATCTTCCGCGTGCTTCGATACAGACGATCGCTGATCTTCACCGCGCCGAGATATGGCAGCGACAGGAGGCTGGGGATGTTGCCATCGTCGGTGCAGTAATAGTTGCCGAAGCCGTCCACCTCGAAGGCGTACACCCGACCGGCCTTTGGATGATTGACGATGGCGTGCTCGTGCAACGCGCGTTCGACTTCGTCAGCGAGGGCGCGGCATTGCTTGGCGAGATCCGCGTCGCTCTGGAGTCTCTCCACCATCTCTGCGGCCTGTCGCAAGCTCACCACGGCGAAGAAGTTCGATGGCACGAGGAATGGAAACACTGTCGCGTCGTCGCTCGGGCGGAAAACTGAAACGATCAAACCCACCGGGCGAACCGGGTTGCCATAGCCGCGGCCGGGCACGGTGTCGGTTTGGATTTCCGTGCGCCGCATGAAATGGTACGGACCTTTGCCCGTCTTGCGCTGCTGCTCGCGGAAGGTTTGCAGCGTCAGGCCGATGGCGCGTTTCCAGGCCGCGTCGAACGGGGATTTGTCACCGCTGGTCTTCCAATAATGGTAGCCCAGCCGGATCGGGTAGCAGAGCGAATCAATCTCCCACTTGCGCTCGTGGACCCCGGGCTTCATCTCTGTGCGGTCGCTCTTCCATTCGCTCACCTTGGCCTCGTCCTTATAGAAGGCGTTGGCGTAGGGGTCCTTCAGGATGCAGCGGGTCTGGCGGTTGATCACGCCCGCGATTAACTGCTGCAGGGCCGGATCGTCTCTCATCAGCGGCAGGTAGGGCCAGACCTGGGCCGAACTGTCGCGCAGCCACATCGCGTCAATGTCGCCCGTGATGACATAGGTGTCGGGCCGCCCTTCCAACATCTCAAACTCGACCGTGGTGTCCAGGGTGTTGGGGAAACAGTTACCGAACATCCACGCCAGTTCCTTGTTGCCGATCGAGGATTGAACGCGCTCTATGGTGCGCTCGACGGCCACGCTTCTGAACTTCCGCTTCGCTTCCGGCATGCGCACGACCGGAAAGCCAGCCTCCGCACCCCAAACGCTTGGTCCGACCATGACGCTGGAGGCAATCATGGCGCTGGTTTGGATGAATTGTCTTCGGTTCATAAAATGACAGCGTTGATCTAATTGACGGCTTCAAGCGCCGAGGTCTTCCTGCTCGCTTGTCAGGCCCGGCGCATCGAAATAGTTGCGGCGCAGGCGTGTAACGTCAATGTCATTCCCCAATGAAGGAACTGGGCGATGCAGAGTCGCCCGGCTGGGAGCGTTAGCCCTCGCTCTACAAACCCAAGGGCTTGGGGCATCTCCGCAAACATGCACCCGACCGACGTCTGCCAATGACCGAATGCCTCCGAGTTGTCACGAGGCTGGACGCCAAGGGAAAATTCCGCCTGTGCCACTTCGGGCTGGCTTCTGCCAGCACACTGCGGTTCACTTGTCTCATGCGTTTGGCATTTGGTGCTCGATTTTGGTCACCGCTGAGCTCGTCGGCTCCGCAGCCAAACCACCAACCGCATCCTCGCATGCGCCCGAGACAGCCCATCCCCGACAGCAGTCATCCGGATAAGGGCAGAGTGTTTCGTTCGAGTGAGTACTGGCTTGGTGATTAGAAGGTAATCCGCAAACGTTCTAAGGAAGGCAATTATGCAGCAGACAGGAATGATTCTGATGTGTGGTGTGATCGGGCTTCTGGCATTAGCCGCTCAGGCGGCGGACGTCACAGGCGTGTGGAAAGGCGAGTTCGACTCACAAATCGGCTTGCAGAAATATACCTTCACGTTCAAGCAGGACGGCACCACCATCACGGGCAAAGCGATCTCCGTGGTGAACGAGCGAACGCGCGAAGCCGACCTGAAGGAAGGCAAAATCACTGGCGACACGCTGAACTTTGTGGAGCTGTTCGACTTCCAGGGCAGCGAACTGCGCATTCGCTACACCGGGAAGGTTGGCGCGGACGAAATCGCGTTCACCCGCGAAGTGGGTGACTTTGCCAAAAAAGAGTTCAAGGCCAAACGCGCCGATTCCGCTGCCGCGAACGCTTCAGGCAGAGCAATCACCAACGCACCTCAACCAAACGCGCCCCGGCGGGGAGGTGGATTCAACCGCCCCGTCGTGCTGGGGCCGGATGACAAGGCGGCGTTTGATGATCCGCCGGCCGGATTCAAAGCCCGGCGGGCGGACATTCCGCACGGCAAATTGGAGATGATCGAATACGACTCCAAGACTGTAGGGACCAAGCGCAAGATGCAGGTCTATACACCGCCCGGCTACACGACGGACAAGAAGTATCCGGTGCTCTATCTGTTGCACGGCATCGGCGGAGACGAAACCGAATGGGAGCGCTTCTGCACGCCCGACGTCGTGCTGGACAACCTGATTGCCGAGGGCAAAGCCGCGCCCATGATCATCGTGATGCCCAACGGCCGCGCGCAGAAGAATGATCGCGCCGAAGGCAATGTCTTTGCGACTGCGCCGGCCTTCGCAAACTTCGAGCGCGACCTGCTGGACGATGTGATCCCGACCATTGAGTCGCGGTATTCGGTGCAAGCCGATCGGGAACATCGGGCGCTCGCCGGGCTGTCCATGGGGGGCGGCCAATCACTGAACTTTGGTTTGGGCCATCTCGACACTTTTGCCTGGGTCGGCGGTTTTTCGTCCGCTCCGAATACCAAACCGCCGGCCGAGCTCATCCCGGATCCGGCTACCGCCAAGGCGAAGCTGAAGCTGCTTTGGCTCTCGTGCGGCAACAAGGATGGCTTGATCAGTATCAGCCAGGGCCTGCATACCTATCTTCAGGAGAAGGGCGTGCCCCACGTCTGGCACGTGGACGGCAACGGTCACGACGCGACTCATTGGGGCAACGCTTTGTATCTCTTCGCCCAGAAGCTCTTCCGTTGAAGCGAAGATTGGACACGGCAAGCCGCAAGCCATATTGAGCAAATATGAAGACGCACCTCTTGAATCCAAATGAGTACTTCGGTTGGTTGATCGCGGTACTGCTTGCCATGGCTGCAACGGCCCGATCTGCCGAGACGCCCAGCCTCAAGGACTCCTACAAAGACCATTTCCATGTGGGCGCGGCGATCAACCGCACCATCGCGACCGGCATGGCCGTCCGGGCCGACAACGTCAACCGGCGCCTGGAACAGGTGAGCAAGGACATCGCGCTCGCCAAGGAACAGTTCAACCAGGTTTCTCCGGAGAACGACTTGAAGTGGGCGCTCATCCATCCGCGGGAAGGCGCCGATGGCTACGACTTCGCACCGGCGGATGCGTTCGTGAATTTCGGCCTGAGCAACAACATGTATCTCGTGGGCCACACGCTCGTCTGGCACTCGCAGACACCCAATTGGGTTTTCGCAGGCACGAATCCGCCGCCGGCAATCACCAACGCCCTGCCCAACTCCCGCCCCGGCACGAACGCCGCCGGAACCAACGCGCCTAGACAGGGCAGATTCGGACCTGGCTTTGGCGGTGGTTTCGGCCGCTGGGGGTACACCGGACCGCGAGCGTCCCGCGAAGAGTTGCTGGCACGGATGCGCGATCACATTCACACCGTCGTCGGCCGCTACAAGGGCAAAATCAAGGCCTGGGACGTGGTGAACGAGGCCATCGCCGACGGCGGCACGAACATCCTGCGGAACTCGCTCTGGTCGGAGATCATCGGGCCGGACTTCATCGCCAAGGCGTTCCAATACGCCCACGAAGCGGACCCGGACGCGATCCTCCGCTACAACGATTACGGGCTGGAGAGCCCGGCGAAGCGCCGCAAGCTCATCGCGCTGATCAAGTCATTGCAGGAACAGAAGGTGCCCGTTCACGCCATCGGCTCGCAAGCCCACGTCAACGTCTCGACGAGCTTTGAAACCATGGATCAGGCGTTGACGGAAATGGAGACTCTCGGCTTGCCCATTCACATCACCGAACTGGATGTCAACAGCGCCCAGGGCGGCCAGCGCAGCACGGGCGCGGATGTCTCAGCCAACGCCACGACAACTCAGGGCGGCCTGGTAAGTGATGCGGACCGGAAGCAGGCTGAAGCGTATGCGGGTCTGTTCCGGGCGTTCCTGAAGCACAGAAACTCCGTGAAGATGGTCACCTTCTGGGGCGTGAACGACGGGGTCTCCTGGCGCGCCCAAGGCCGCCCGCTTCTGTTCGACGCGAACAATCAACCCAAGCCCGCCTTCGATGCCGTCATCCGCGCCGCCAGCGAGACGACGGATGTGCGTTAGCTCCCGGTGTGACCGGGTGAACGCGAGAGTCGCTGTTATGAAACTGACGCCACGATTGCTCAAGCTGGCGGGGTTGCTCTTGTTCGGCGTGATCGGGTTCTCTCGGAACTCGCCGATGCGGAAAGCGTCTCGCCTCGCCTCGGTATTCCTTGGGTTGCTCCTGGTTTTTTCCACCACGAGTTGCCGAACCGGTTCAGCCGGCCCGGCTGAGTGGACAACCCTCTTCAACGGCAAAGACCTGTCGGGTTGGACGATCCAGTGCCAGCCCCAGGACGAAGGCAAAGTCTTCTGGACGGTCGCGGACGGCTCGATTCTGTGCGACTCGATGGGCCGCAAGGACCACAACTACGTCTGGCTGCTGACCGAAAAGGAGTTCGCCGACTTCGAACTGCGGTTGCAGTTTCAGGCGTACAGAGATTCCCCCGGCAACAGCGGGCTCCAGTTTCGCAGCCGGTTTGACGCCGCCGCCAACGGGGGTTGGCTGGATGGTCCGCAAGTGGACATCCATCCGCCGGGCCCGATGAACTGGCGCACGGGCCTCATCTACGACGAGACGCGGGAGGAGAAGCGCTGGATTTCACCCAGCTTGAAGGATTGGAACATGGAGGAACGCTTCAAGCCGGCCTCTTACGTCTTCAAGTATGCCGACGACGGCGATGGTTGGAACGACCTCGTCCTGATCTGCCGGGGCAACCAGGTGAAAACGATCCTCAACGGCGTGGTGCGCACCGATTGGGATGGCGCCGGGGTGCTGGACAACGCCAGCCACGTGCGACACAATGTGGGCCGGGCCGGCCACTTCGCGCTGCAACTCCACGCTGGCGACGCACTGCGCATCCGCTTCCGGGACATCCGGATCAGGACGCTCTGATCTTCCGGCCAAATCCAACTGACATGAAAACGAAATCGCGATTGCTCGTGCTGGCCGGATTGCTCTGGGCCAGCGTCAACGGCTTTTGCCAGGACACGAACTTCTTCGTCTTCCTGTGCTTCGGACAGTCCAACATGGAGGGCTTTCCGGGCATTGAAGAGCAGGACAAGGGGACGGTGGATGATCGTTTCCAGGTGCTGGCCGCGGTGGACTTCCCCAAGCAAGGCCGGACGAAGGGGAATTGGTATCCAGCCATCCCGCCGTTGTGTCGTCCTTCAGCGGGCCTTGGCCCGGCGGACTATTTTGGCCGAACGCTGGTTTCCAATCTTCCTCCCAACGTCAGGGTGGGCGTCGTCAACGTCTCCGTGGCCGGCTGCAAGATCGAGCTGTTCGACAAAACCAACTTCCGGTCGTACGCGTCCACGGCCGCCCCGTGGATGACCAACATCATCAACATCTACAGCGGCAACCCGTATCAGCACCTTGTCGAGACGGCGAAGCTGGCGCAGAAAGTCGGCGTCATCAAAGGCATCCTGTTGCACCAGGGCGAATCGAACACGAACGACAAGGAATGGCCGAACAAGGTGTTGGGTGTTTACACCAACCTGCTCCAGGACCTCAACCTGAAGGCCGAGCAAGTGCCGCTGCTCGCAGGCGAACTGATGGGCGCGGATCAAAAGGGCGCCTGCGCGGGCATGAACAAGATCATTGGCGAGTTGCCCAAAACCATCCCCACCGCGCACGTCGTCACGTCGAGGGGGTGTGAGGGCCGGGCGGATCATTTGCATTTCACTCCGACCGGCTATCAGGAGCTGGGCACGCGCTACGGGGAGAAGATGCTGTCGTTGCTCGGTTACAGGGTCGCCGGACGCAAATCGCCGGATGCCATGGCAGCGGACCCCGGCACGACTCGGCCGAAGTCCTTCATCAACTACTTTCTGCCCACGCCCATCGTCGGCTCATTGACCACGAACATATGGGGCGCGGCGGCGGTCGGCCCGCGCTATCCGAAGAACGGTCTCGAAGACGAGGTGATGAAGCAATGGAATTATTGGGACGGCCAGATCATCAAGGCTCCCGACGGCAAGTATCACCTGTTCGGCAGTCGTTGGGATCAGGCTCGCGGCCACGGGGAATGGTGGAATTCGGTGGCTGTCCACGCCGTCAGCGACAATCTCATCGGGCCCTACGTGGACAAAGGGCTTTGCTGGCCTGGCAACCAAGGCGGCAGAGGCCACAACGTCACCGCGCTGGTTTTGCCCGATGGCCGTTACGCCGTGGTCATCAGCGAGACGCGGCCTGGCACGGTCTTCGTTTCCAAATCACTCGATGGCCCGTGGGAACAACTCGGCGTGATTCAGGTGGCCACAAATGAATTTGCCAAGCTTGGCCGGATGTCCAACACCAGCATCATGGTGCGTCCCGACGGCAACTTTGAAATCGTGCCGCGTTCCGGGGCCATTCTCATTAGCACCAACGGCGTGCTCGGCCCCTACGTCGTGCAAGGCCCAAGCATTTATCCGGGCATCGAAGGCATGCCCCAGCACGACCGGCAGAACCTCGAAGACCCGGCCATCTGGTATAGCGGTGGCCTTTATCACATTACCGTCAACAACTGGAGCGACCGCAAAGCCTATCACCTGACTTCCGTGGATGGCATCCACAACTGGACCTACCGGGGCATCGCCTACGACCCGGCGAGAGATTTCGTCCGCTACACCGACGGCACCGTCAACCGCTGGAACAAGTTGGAACGCCCCGGCATCTACATTGAAAATGGTCATGTCGCGGCCGTGACCCTGGCTGTGATTGACGTGGAAAAGGAACAGCAACACGGCAACGACGGTCATGGTAGCAAGATTATCGTAATCCCCTTCGACGGCGCTGCCCTTGATCATGACCTGCAGTCTGCGGCGGGTTCGCACACGAGCGCCAGCAGAGTTGACAGCGTCAACGTAAAGCCGCGTGCCCCGATTCCATACTCCACCATGCACGTGGTCGCTGAGAGCGATTCCGACGCGGTCATTGCGGAGAAAGCGGCGAAGGTTCTGCCGCGCCCGAACCAGACCGCGTGGATGCGGCTGGAGCGGACATTCTTTCTCCATTTCGGCGTGAACACGTTCAACGAAGTGGAATGGGGCACGGGCCGCGAAGAGCCGGCGATCTTCAATCCGACGGAGTTGGATGCGAATCAATGGATGCGCGCAATCACCAATTTCGGCGGCAAGATGATCGTGCTCGTCGCGAAGCATCACGACGGATTTTGCTATTGGCCGTCGCGTTACACGCAGCACTCGGTGGCGGCGAGTCCGTGGCGCGGCGGCAAGGGTGACGAAGTCCGCGAAGTGGCCGACGCCGCGAAGGCGCATGGCGTGAAGCTCGCGGTCTATCTTTCACCGGCGGACCTTTATCAGTTGAAGACGAATCCGAAAAATCCGGCGGGCTTTTACGGCAACGGCAGCAGCAACGTGCTTTCCGTCATTCCGACCGATCCCGCGAGCTTTCGGAGCGATCCCGCCAAGGGCCGCGCGCCGACGCCGGGCTTCACGAACTACACCTACGTGGTGGACGACTACAATCGTTACTTCCTGAACCAGCTTTACGAGTTGTTGACGGAATACGGGCCGATCCACGAAGTCTGGTTTGACGGCGCGAATCCCGATCCGAGCGTCCACGAAACCTACAATTACCAGGCGTGGTATCAGTTGATCCGCAGCCTCCAGCCCGACGCCGTCATCATGGGCAAAGGGCCGGACGTGCGGTGGGTGGGCAACGAAAGCGGCATCGGCCGCACGACGGAATGGAGCGTCATCCCGCTGCCGACTGCGCCGGAGAAGTTCAACTGGCCGGACTGGACCAGCGGCGATCTAGGCAGCCGCGCCAAGCTCAAGCCCGGTTCTCACCTCTGGTGGTATCCGGCGGAAGTGAACACCACGATCCTCGGCGGCAACCAGTGGTTCTGGGCGCGCAACAAACAGCCGCGCACGGTCACGCAGTTGGTGGACATTTTCTACACGTCCGTCGGACGCAACGGGAATCTCATCCTGAATCTTTCGCCGGATAAACGCGGCCTCGTTCCCGACAACCAGCTCGACGCGTTGAGCAAGGCGGCCCAGATCATCAACGAAACCTTCGCCACCGATCTTTCTGCCGGCGGCAAAGTGTCCGCCGAGGAATCGAATCCGGCGAACAGTGCCGCGCTCGCGCTGGATGGAAGTCTCGACACCTGGTGGGAAGCCGCGGCGGGCAAAACCAACGGCGCAGTGACGCTCGTGTTGCCGAAGGCGGTTACGTTCGACGTCGTCTCGTTGCAGGAAGCCGTGGCGCAGCGCGGACAGCGGATTGAGTCCTTCGTCATCGAATCGTGGAATGGTTCGGCGTGGGTCGCTGCGGAGAAGATTCAGTCGGACGATCTCACGACCGTCGGTCATCGCCGGCTCCTTCGGTTGAAGTCGCCCGTCACCACGGACAAGGTCCGCATCCGCATCACCGGCGCTCGCCTCGCACCGACTCTCGCCGAACTCGGCCTGTTCAGGCAATCTACCAAGACCTTGCCGCCGACGATTTCCGACCGCAGCGCCGAAGGCGCGGTCCGCCTCAGCAACCTCGCTGGCAACAAGATGGTTTACACCATTGATGGCAGCGCGCCGACGGCGAACTCGCCCGTTTACACCGCGCCGATCGTGTTGCCTGCGGACCGCAGCGTCACGGTGCGAACCGCGAGCCTGTTGCCGGACGGCAAACTTGGCATCTTCGGTTCACGCGTCTTCGCGGGCATCATGCCGGTGGGCTGGAAAGTCATCGCCGTGGACAGCGAGGAAACCGGCGGGGCGGACAACTCGGCGGCGCGCGCGATTGACGGCGACTCGGCCACGATCTGGCACACGCGCTGGAACGCTGACCAGCGGCAGCCGCACACGATCACTGTGGACATGGGCAAAACGCATCGCATCGGCGGGTTCACTTATCTGCCGCGCCAGGATGGATTGCTCAACGGCGTCCCCGTCAAATATCGCTTTGAAACCAGCGCCGACAACGTGACTTGGACGACGAACATCGCCAACGGCTCATTCGCGAACATCCAAAACAATCCCAGTCTCCAGGAGGTAAGCTTCGCGCCGGTGGCCGCGCGTTACTTTCGCTTCACCAGCCTGCAAGCCATCTGGAACAGCGGCTGGACGAGCGCCGCGGAAATCTCCGTGTTGCCGGCTGGTGGAAAAGGCAACTAGCTGGAGCAAATCCCTATGACGATGAAACACATTCTCGCGGCGGTGCTGTCCATGTTCGCAGCGTTGGTAGGTTTGGCGCAGCAGCCGACGCCGGTTCAGGTTGAGCAAGGACTCGTGCAGGGAACGGTGGAGAACGGCGTAACCGTATATCGCGGCATCCCTTTTGCCGCGCCGCCGCTCGGCGACCTCCGCTGGCGCGCGCCGCAGCCCGCCGCGAAATGGGATGGCGTGCGGCCGACCGCCAAGTTCGGCCCGAAACCGATCCAGGGATCGCGAAACGCTCCCGACATGAGCGAGGACTGCCTGTATCTGAACGTCTGGACGCCAGCGAAATCCGCGACCGACCGCATTCCCGTGCTGGTTTGGATCTACGGCGGCGGCTTCGTTGGCTGTCCCTGCGCAGCAAAGGGGAATTTGTCGCTTGCAGGCAGAACTCCACCCGCGCGGGGCGAGCCTCCGTCGAGTTCGGCCTGACGCAATTAGAACCAGACCATTACGACCACATAACCCCTATTACTCCATGAAAACAACACTCGCACCGCTCGCGCTGGCTTCCGTTCTGTCGGGCCAGCTTTGCGTAGCCCAAACCAACCCTCCGGTGGTGGAGGATTTCAGGTCATCCTCGCTGAATCAGCCCGGCCAGCGGTATCCGCAGGTCAACTCCCAGCGTTACGCGCGATTCCGCATCGTGGCGCCCCAGGCCCAAAGCGTCCGTGTGAGCCTGGGGTTGGGCGGGCGCGGCGGCACGACCCTCACGAAAGGCGAGGACGGCGTCTGGGTGGGCACTACTGCGGGGCCGCTGGATGAGGGTTTCCATTACTACCATCTCACCGTGGACGGGGGAACATTCAACGATCCCGGCACCTTGAACTTCTACGGTTCGACGCGTTGGGAGAGTGGCATCGAAATCCCCGCGCACGATGAAGACTTCTACGCCTTGAAGGACGTTCCGCATGGTCGGGTCC
>CAYJNU010000059.1:0-25942 GCA_964371005.1 uncultured Verrucomicrobiota bacterium
CCATAGATTTCTCCAAGCGATGGCGGTTGCCCGAGCACCCGGGAAAGCTGCACGAACAGTCCCACCACCTCGATCTCAACCGGGTGCAGACCGCCGTTCCGGCTTTTCGAAGCCGATTCTCCCGGCGTTTCTTTCTGCTCAACCAACAGCACGGGCGAGAGATATACCCAACGGGCAGGTTTGTTCAATGAAAAATGAACCAAAATCGCATTTGGTGGCAGCAGGGTTCATCTGTGTTTGGGAACGGGGTGAGCAGGCGTTGTGCTTTGTCCAGAATGCCGCGCTGGTTGCCCTTCAATCCGCGGACATAATCTCCTTGCCGAGAAGTCCGTCGCCGGTATAAAGCATCGGTCGTGAATCGCGGAGAATCGACTTGTCGACTCGCTGCGAACCGACGCTACTCCAAGCCATGAAATTGCGCGCGTTGTGGCGCCGGTTTGCTGTGATCGCCGCGTTGGTCAGTGCAGCTTACGTGGCGTTCTTCCTTGTGCTCGTGGTGGTCACATGGTTGCTGCCGGGCGAAAGAAGGCCCACCGATGGCGCGCTAGCCGCTTCCTTCAAGACCAATCGAGTCGTTTTCGAGGAACTCCGCGACCTGATGCAGGCAAATCCGCGGCTGGGAAGAATCTCTCCGTCCATTATCAACCGGACAAACTCCTACGTTGATAGCTCCCCTGCGGCCGTCGGCGTCTCGAAGGACCAGCATGCGCGTTATTTGGACTTGCTGCGCAAAGCTAACGCCACCAGCGCGATTCATGAAAACGGAGAATTCCGATTCATGGTCAGCGCTTGGGGTTGGGTCGACTCCGGATGGCGGATCGCCGTCGTATATTGCACGAACAGTCCCAGCCCCGTGATTGCGAGCCTGGACGACTTCCACAAGACCAAGTCTGAGTGGGAACATGCTTACCGCCCGTTGGGTGACGACTGGTACCTGTGGATCATCTGGTAGGCAGTCCTCCAGTCGAGTCGTATCCGAGGCGCACCCTCTTCGAAAATCAACACTGGCTTCCCGCGGCGGACTTGGGCAGATTTTCGCTCAACGATTTATGCGTCTGAACCTTGCCGTCCTCGTCACGCTCGCCTTCGCGAGTTGTCTTTCCACCCCTTCCGCCTCAGGTGCCGACAAATCTGCCCGCATTGACGCGCGGATGATGCGGCAGCCGGATGTTTCTGCTACGCACATCGCGTTCGTGTATGCCGGCGATATTTGGGTCGCGCCCAAGGCCGGTGGCGAAGCGGTGCGGCTGAGTTCGCCCCGCGGCGAGGAGTCATTCCCCAGGTTCTCGCCCGACGGCGCGACGCTTGCCTTCAGCGGCAATTACGATGGCAACATGGACATCTATGTCGTGCCGGTGACGGGCGGCTTGCCGCGACGCATCACCCATCACGGCGCGCCCGACCGCATGGTGGGTTGGTATCCGGACGGCAAGTCCATCCTGTTCGCCACAACGATGACGAGCTACAAGGATCGCTTCAACCAGCTCTACAAGGTTTCGGCCGAGGGCGGGCTGCCGGAGAAACTGCCGATGCCCTATGGCGAATTCGGCGCGATCTCGCCAGACGGGAAGAGCATCGCCTATACACCGATCAGCGTGGATTTCCGGACGTGGAAACGCTACCGCGGCGGCATGAACCCGGACCTCTGGCTCTTCGACCTCGCTACGCTTAAGGCGCGTAACCTCACGAAGTCCGACGCCGCGGAGTCCCTTCCCATGTGGCACGGCGACACGCTTTACTTTCTGGCAGACCGCGATGAAAACAAGCGCTTCAATCTATGGGCCTACGATTTCGGGCGCGACAAGTTCCGGCAGGTGACGTTCTTCCAGGATTATGATGTCCATTTCCCCAGCATCGGCCCGGAGGAAATCGTGTTCGAGAACGCGGGCCGGCTTTACCTCCTTGAGCTCAAAACCGAG
The DNA here is from genome assembly GCA_964371005.1 of uncultured Verrucomicrobiota bacterium. Lineage (GTDB taxonomy): Bacteria > Verrucomicrobiota > Verrucomicrobiia > Limisphaerales > MWDV01 > MWDV01. Next base: position 1,920 of record CAYJNU010000059.1, read on the forward strand.
AAACAGCGCGCGGTTGAAATCGCGGTGACCACCGATCGCTCCACGTTAAAGCCAAGAACGGAAAACGTTTCCGGCCTGATTCAGAGCTCATCCATTTCGCCGACCGCCAAGCGGGTGTTGTTCGAGGCGCGCGGCGACATCTTCTCCGCGCCGGCTGAACACGGGGTGGTGCGCAACCTCACGCGCAGCAGCGGCGTGGCGGAACGCTCTCCGGCCTGGTCGCCCGACGGAAAGCTCATCGCGTACTTCAGCGACCGAACCGGGGAATATGAGCTGACGGTGCGCAAGGCCGACCCAACCGCGTTCAACACCGATCAGGACGATGAAGAAACTCTCACGAAGCTGGGGCCGGGCTATCGCTACCAGCCGCAGTGGGCGCCGGATTCCAAGAAGATACTCTGGATTGATCAGGCGATGAAGCTGTGGATTTACGACTTCGAAACCAAAACGAACAGAGTGGTTGATCACCAACTCTGGATGTATCACGGGGAGTTGAGCCGTTTCACCGTGAGTTGGTCGGCCGACAGCCGCTGGATTGCCTACGCCGGGGACACGGATAACCGGAACTCGGCCATCGTGCTGTACGATTGCAAAGAAGCGCAGCGGCACGCGGTGACGTCCGGCTTCTACAACGATGAGCTGCCCGTGTTCGACCCGGACGGCAAGTATCTGTTCTTCCGCACCGGAAGGACGTTCGGTCCAACCTATGGCGAGCTGGATAACACCTGGATTTACGCGAACTCAGCGAACCTGGCGGCGGTGCCGCTGCGCAAAGACGTGGTATCCCCGCTGGCCCCGCGCAACGACGAAGAGCTCGACAAGGACAAAGACAAGAAGAAGGACGAGGAGAAGAAAGCGGACGAGAAGAAATCAGACGCGAACAAGTCCGACGGCGAGAAAAAGCCCGATGAAAAGAAGCCCGACGACAAAAAGGAGAGCGACAAGCAGGACGACACGACCAACCACGAATCGTATGGTGACGCGAACGACGGCGAGAAGTAGGCCGAAAAGCCTGCCGACAAGAAGGATGAGAAAATGGACGACAAGAAACCAAAGCCCGTCGAGATTGATCTCGATGGTTTCGAGCAGCGCGTAGTGATCCTGCCGACCAAGGCGGGTCGGTACGACGATTTGTGTGCCGTTTCCGGCAAGCTGATCTATCGCTGGCTGCCGCGCACGGGTTCGGACGGCGGCAACAGCCCGCTGGAGTACTACGACCTGGAGAAACGCGAATCCAAGCGCATCCTGGACGAAGCCGACGGCATTGAGCTTTCCGCCAATCGCGAGAAGTTGCTGGTGCGCAAAGACCGCACCTACGCCATCATCGAGCCCAAAGAGAGCCAGAAGATGGAGAAGAAGATCGCCACCGGCGGGTTCGAGTCCATGGTGGACCCCACTGCCGAGTGGAAGCAGATCTTCACCGACGCGTGGCGGCTCGAGCGGGATTATTTCTATGATCCGGGCATGCATGGCGTGGATTGGAACGCGATGCGTGAGCGCTACGGCAAGTTGCTGGCGGACGCCGTCACCCGCTGGGACGTGAACTACATCCTCGGCGAGTTGATCGCCGAGCTGAATTCTTCGCACACCTACCGCAACGGCGGTGACATGGAGCACTCGGCCGAGCGCGGCGTGGGTTATCTGGGTTGCGATTTCGTGCTCACGAACGGTGCGTATCGGATTGCCACGATCATTGATGGCGCGCCGTGGGACAGTGAAGTGAGGTCGCCATTGCGTCAGCCAGGCCTGACGAATCTGAACGAGGGCGACTACCTGCTCGCGGTCAACGGAGAGCCGCTCGATCCGCAGGCGGATCCTTGGGCCGCGTTCCAGGGTCTCGCGGACAAACCAGTCTTTCTCACCGTCAACACCAACCCTGTGATGAAAGGCGCACGCGAGGTGCTCGTGCAGACGCTCAGCAGCGAGGCACGCCTGCGCAACCTGGCCTGGATCAACGAAAACCGCCTGCGCGTCGAGAAGCTCAGCGAAGGCAAGATCGGCTACGTCTATGTGCCCGATACCGGCCAGGGCGGTCAAAACGAACTCGTCCGCCAATGGCGCGGGCAGATCACCAAAGCGGGCCTCATCGTGGACGAGCGTTTCAACAGCGGCGGGCAGATTCCCGATCGTTTCATCGAATTGCTGAATCGCCCGCTCCGCAACTTCTGGGGCGTGCGCGACGGCAAGGATTGGGCTTGGCCGCCCGTGGCTCAATTCGGTCCGAAGGCGATGCTCATCAACGGCTGGAGCGGTTCGGGTGGCGATTGCTTCCCGTATTACTTCAAGCAGTCAAACCTCGGCCCGCTCGTCGGCCAGCGTACGTGGGGTGGCTTGATCGGCATGACCGGCGCACCTGCCTTGATGGACGGTGGCAGCGTGACCGTGCCCACGTTCGGCATCTATAATACGAAGGGTGAGTGGATCATTGAAAGCCACGGTGTGGATCCAGACATCGAAGTGGTGGACGATCCCGGCGAGATGGCCAAGGGCGGCGATCCGCAACTTGAACGCGCGGTGTTCGAAGTGATGAAGTCCCTCCGCCAGAATCCGCCGCCCGACGTGAAGAAGCCGAAGTACCCGAACCGGGCGAAGTAAACCACTGTCTGCCGCGAGCAAATCAGCGGGCAAATCACGTTTGCGGCTGCAACCGGCGAAGCTTATGCTCCGACCGTATGAGCGCACTGGCAGAAGTGGAGAAGCTGTGGCCGCAGCTTTCGCGTGCTGAGAAAGCGCAGGTGCTGCAATGGACGGTCAGCGATCTCGGAGACGCATTCCCCGGCATCGAGAGTGTGGATGGCGTTTGCGGCGGCGAACCTTGTGTCGTTCGCACACGCATTCCGATCTGGCTGCTCGAGCAAGCGCGCCATCTCGGCGCGTCGGAAGCCGAGTTGCTGCGCTGCTACCCGACCCTCCGCGCCGAGGACCTCGCCCACGCCTGGGCTTACGTCCGTCAGCATCGCGACGAAATCGAGCAGCAAATCCGCGCGAACGAGGCGGCTTGAGGCATGGCCTTGCCATGACCAACGCCAACCAAACCCGCCCCACCGCCGTCGCCGGCCGCTTCTACCCAGCCAGCGCGCACGCGCTGGACCGGATGGTGGACGAGTTCCTCTCAGAAGCGAGGGTTGGCAGGAGTCTCAAGCCCAAAGCGGTCATCGCTCCGCATGCGGGTTACATCTTTTCCGGACCGATCGCGGGAAGTTCCTTCCGCCCGTGGGCGGAGGAAGCCGAAGCGATCAAGCGCATCGTGCTGATCGGCCCGTCGCACTATGTCTATTTCGACGGCGTGGCGTTGCCCAGCGCCGCGCGGTTGGCTACGCCCTTTGGTGATGTGGTGGTGGATCTGGACGCCGTGAAGCAGCTTCGCGAGCTTCCGCAGGTGCAGGTGTTCGATCCCGCGCACGCACAAGAGCATTGCCTCGAGGTCGAACTGCCGTTCCTCCAACGGACGCTCAAGGATTTCCAAGTCGTGCCACTCGTCGTGGGCGAAGCCAGCGACGAGGAAATCCGCGAGGTGCTCGAACTGCTCTGGGGTGGGCCGGAGACGCGCATCGTTGTCAGTTCAGACTTGAGCCACTTCCATGGCTATGAAGCCGCGCGGCGGTTAGACCGCACGACGGCGGATAATATCGAGGCCAGCCTTGGGAGCAAGCTGACTGGGAATCACGCCTGCGGATATCGCCCGATCCGCGGCTTCCTCAAAGCGGCCGGGTCGCACGGCTTGGTTGCTGAGACAACCGATCTCCGTAACTCCGGTGACACCGCCGGCCCGCGCGACCGCGTGGTGGGCTACGGCGCGTTTCTCTTTGGAGCCAAATCATGATGACCATGGGCTCGACCGCCGCGTTACCTGCGTCATGAGCCGCGTCCTATTCGGCATTGACCAAGTCCTCGTCACGCCCGGTTTGCTCCGGGGCCGAATCGGCTTGGTGACCAACGACGCCGCACGCCCGGCGCTTGACTCAAACGTCGGAAGCCGCGTCGCGCTGCAGAGCGCGGGCTTCAAGCTCGTCCGCCTCTTCTCGCCGGAACATGGTTTGGGTGCGAATGCAGCCGACGGAGCGGTCGTAGAAGACAGTTCCGACCCGCTCACCAACCTGCCGGTCGTCAGCCTTTACGGGAAGCAAATACGTCCGCCGCCCGAGGCCCTTGCAGACTTGGACGCCGTCGTGTTCGACATCCCGGACATCGGCGCACGATTCTACACCTACATCTGGACGCTGTCCCATGTGCTGGAAGCCTGCGCGGAAGTGGGCCTGCCGCTCATCGTGCTGGATCGCCCGAACCCGCTGGGCGGTGATTTGGCGATGGCGGAAGGGCCGATCCTGGATGTGACAAGGTTTGGCAGCTTCGTGGGGCGGGCGGCAATTCCGATTCGACACTCGCTCACCGTTGGCGAACTTGCGCAGCTCTGGAACGCAGAGCAGAAACTCGGGGCGGACCTGCAAATCGTTCCGTGCAACGGCTGGACGCGTGCCATGCACTGGCCGGACATCCGCCTGCCGTTCGTCCAAACCTCGCCCGCCATCGCGAGCTACGAAGCCGCGCTGCTTTATCCGGGCCTGTGCCTGTTTGAGGCGACGAACCTCAGCGTGGGCCGCGGCACGGGCCTTTCATTTCAAGCCATCGCTGCACCGTGGCTGAAGGCAGTCGAAATCGTGCAAGCGTTCAACGCCTGTGACCTGCCGGGCGTTCGTCTGGAAGCCACGGCCGTCCAACCTTTCCTCGCACCCTATACTGGAGTCGACTGCTCAGCGGTGCGACTGCAAATAACCGATTCACGGGCACTGCGACCGGTTGAGGCGGGTTTGCGTCTGCTCGGCATGGTCATCGCGCTGCACCGGCAGCACTTCCAATGGACACGTTACCCGACCGCGGCGAACCCAACCGGCGAGGGACACTTCGAGCGGTTGATCGGAATGATGAGCATTCGCGAGGCGCTGGACGAGAATCCACCAGACCTCGCGGAGCGAGTGAAGGCGTGGACCACGGCCCCGGGTTGGCAGGAACGCGTCAGGAATGCTCTGATCTACGCCTGAGTCAATTCCCGCTGGCGGCGAATCTGGTCGAAGTACTCCTCCGCCACGATGTAGCCCACGCAGTCGGGCGCGCCGCACCGGCACGGATGCTCACGGTAATCCTCCAGGTCGTAGCCGTAGTTGAAGGTCAATTCCTCGCCCACCGCGATATCGCGGAGCGTCACGATCCAGATGCGAGCCTCGTCCCACTCCGCTTCGCAGTTCGGCGCGCAACTGTGGTTGATGAAACGCGCCGGATTCCACGACACGTTGCCATTGAGGTCGTGCTCGTCGTCAATCGTGAAGATGTATTCGTTGTCGCCCTCGCATTGGCGGAGCGACTCGGCCTTCGTGATCTTCTCGCCCACGTATTCGATCAGGCGCGTGCCGGCGGGAAGATTGCGGCGCGCGAAGCCGCCCGTGCCGTGAATGCGCGAGCGACGGAATGAAATCCATTCCGTCTCGCAAATCACCACGTCACCTTCGGCGGCACAGTTGTCCTTCAACTCAATCATGCGGGCGGGGAATGTGCCTCAAAGTTTCGGAATGTCGAACCCGTATTCGCGGCAGAACGCCTCCACCGGCGCGCGAATCTCCGCCCGCCGCCGCGTGAACGGATCCGTAAACGCCAAGCGCACCGCGCGAAGCCCCAGTTTGAAACCGTCATCCGCCCGGCCGTAAAACTCGTCGCCCACCACCGGGAAACCGGACTCGACAAGGTGAACGCGGATTTGATGCGTGCGCCCAGTGCGGGGATGCGCGGCGAGCAACGACCGGAGCGCGGCTTTCCTGGCCGCAGCGATGGCCGATGGATGGGGCTGTCCGGATTCCCGGTGCTCATTTCGCGCTGGGCGTGCTGCCGCTGGAACCGCCACGCTCCGATCAGTCGTTTGCAGCACGCGAAAGCGGGTCTCGGCTTCTTTGCCATAGCGCTCATCCACCCGCATCCGGCCGATCCGGTTTGAGTCCTGCGACAGCTTCAAGCGACAAGTCCACTCCGGTTGCTTCGGGACGCCGGCCACGACGGCGAGATAGGTCTTCTCCATGCGCCGCTGCTCGAACAAATCAGAGTAGGCATCCAGCGCACCCTGGCTCTTGGCGAACAGGAGAATGCCCGACGTGTCCGCATCCAACCGGTGGACGAACCGCATGAACTTCAACCCGCGCGAGCGCGCCCAGAAATCCCCGCCGGCGATGCTCGAGGTGATGGCCGCCTGCAGGTTGCGATGGGTCTTCTGCCAGGTAAACGGCACCAGCATCCAGCCGCGCGGCTTGTCAATCGCCAGCACCGCGCGATCCTCGTAAAGGATCGCGATCGGTTCCGCGCCGGACAGTTCAATAAAGCTGGGCTTGGCCACAGAGCAAGCATAGCGAGAGCAGGCGCAGCCTCGCAGCCAAATTCACACCTGTCCGTCTTCACAACCTCCGTGCGGTTGTCCGCCTGTCAGTTGGTTCCACGGCATCTATTTTAGGGGTTGCGTGCGCTGCGTGGCGTCGGCAGAGTGTGCGCGGAGTCGATGAGGAACATGGGATGCAATCAAACAATATGAAGCCAAGAGGAGTCAGGTCTGCTTGCGCCGCTGCAATGGCAGCGCTGTTTATGACGTGTCAGCCCACGGAAGCCCAGAGCAACATCGTTTTCAACGGTAGCTTTGAGGAGCCGGGGGTTTACACCGGATGGGAGTTTGGCGGAATGCTGGGGTCGCAGCCGGGAACCTATCTCGCCTTCCATGGCACGAACTGGCTTGAACCCTACGGCACGATTTCACAGGAGCTCGCCACGGTTGCCGGGCGCGGCTATGTGGTCAGATTTGCCTGCGGGAACGGGAGCCAGGTGCGCGTCCACTGGGGAGAGTCTGAGTCGGTAGATTTGAGTGTTCACAATCCGAGTGTCTCCGACAGGTGGTTGGTGACAAATGTGGTTTTCACTGCCACGTCAACTCAGACGCGGCTCCAGTTCGAGAGCATTGCCGAGAAGTTCCGGCTGGATGCCGTGGAGGTTGGTTGGTTGGAGGAACCGCCGACCATCACCATTCCGGTTCCGAGCCGCAGCACGTTCGAGGGCGGCAACGCCAGCTTTCCAGTTGGAGCGATCGGGGGGCCTCCCTTGAGATACCAATGGTATCGTGACGACATTCCGCTGCCCAACGCGACCAATCAAGTGCTCATGCTCCCCAACCTCGCGAAAGCGGACGAGGGAACTTACTGGGTCAACGTCACCAACGGCTACGGGGCGGCCTCAAGCCTGCGGGCGAGTCTCATCGTCAATCCATTGCCCAAGGTCCCTCTGATCGTCGCGCAGCCCAAATCTCAATCCACTTTGGCTGGTTACGCGGCGGCATTTCACGTCGTGGCCTTTGGCGATGAACCCCTGGGTTACCAATGGAAACTGAACAATGCCAACATCCCTGACGCGACGAATTCCTGCCTGATACTGCCGGCGGTGGGATTGACCAATGCGGGCGATTATTCCGTCGCCGTCAACAATCAATTTGGCACGGCCCTGAGCATAACCGGAAACCTGCAGGTCGTGACCGGTGCGCCTGGTGGTGGATGGGTGATGCTGGCGAATCGTATCCCTTGGGTCCTGGATGCGCCCGTGTTCGATGTCGATGGGACGACCAGACTGGTCGGTTCGAACTACGTTGCCCAGCTTTATGCGGGAGCGACTCCAGACACGTTGCACTCCTTGGGAGGCGTCAGCTACTTCCGCAAGGGCACATCATCTGGGTATTTCTACTCGAGCGGTCTCGAGGTGCCGGACGTGGCGCCGGGACAGACGGCGTATCTCCAAGTCCGGGTGTGGGATTACACATGTGGCAAGACGTTTGAGGAGGCGCAAGCCCGTGGAGGGAGGTTTGGGAAGTCAAACTTGATTCCGGCTGTCATGGGTGACTTCTTTCAGCCACCGGAAGCGGTAGGTCTGCGAAGTTTCGCCCTTCAAGCTGGCATGTCTTTGCTCGCAACCGCGAAGTTCGAGCAGGCGGGGGTCTTGGCAGATGGTCAACGCCAATGGCTTCTCATTGGCGATAGCGGCTACCGTTACGTTGTCGAACACCGAACTCCACCAAATGATTGGCTTCCCCTCCTGACGCTGACCAACGAGACCGGGGTAGTACTATTCACCGATCCTGTCGCCCAAGGCGCAGCGGTGAGGTTCTACCGAGCTCGTATCATCGAACCCTAGTGGTCTTCGCCTGCGACCTTGTCAGCCATCGGCGTCAGTCGGATCTCGTCGGGGCTCTGAAATAAGACCCAGAGAGCTGGCGGCAACCCGCCGAAGGCTTCCTGGTAGCGCTTGGCACTGACCGTCTCACCGGTCACGTCGCGGATGAAAATGCGCTCGACTTGCTCTGGGAACTTTCGCGCCAGGGCGGCGTAAATCTCGGGATCGCGCTCACCCGAATCGCCAATGAGGATGAAGTGTCGGTTGGGGAAACGTTTCAACAACGGTTCGATCACACCGCGTTTGTATCTCTCCGGGCTGCCAAACAGGCCCGCGAAGCTCCGGTCCTTCCAGCGGAATTGTTTCAGTGACACTGTGCCACCGGGAAAGCCATTGGAGCGCACGAAGGCTGTCAGCGGTTCGTAGAGCTGCCAGGGGCTCGCCGAGACGTAATGGAATGTGGCGCGATTTGAGCGGGCAAGGGCTTGGTAAAACTCGGCCATGCCGGGCACGGACTGGAACTCGCGCAGAAACGTGTTGCGGAGCATGGCATGGCGGTCGCGGACCTCGGTGATCTTGATCGTGTCGTCAATGTCCGAAATCACGCTCACGCCTGTTTCATTGAGCAGCCACACCTCGCCCGCGAATTGGCGTGTGTCGTCGAGCGGCAGTTCCGCCGTGAATGACAAGCACGCGTCACCCGCCGCGGTTTGCCGGAGCTTTCGGACTTCCGTGGCCGCCAGCAGAACTTCGCCCGCGAAGTTCCCGTCCGCGCCGGATTTGCCGATGGCAAAGACCTTGCCTCCAAGCCGAACGAACACGCGTTTGCCGCGCTCGTGGTCCACGAGAAACAGCCGGGCGCGCTGCTTAAAGGCGGTTTGCTCCGGGGCGGACATCTCGACATGCTTCAACTCCAGCCTCTCACGGAGCAGGGCAAGTGAGATGCGTCCTTTCTCCGGCTCAAGCACGCAGCCGCGAACCTCCAGTCGCCAGGCGTCCTTGCCCGGCACGCGCTGCCCGATCGTCGGGTAGAAGACGATTTGTTCGTCGGGCTTCAGGCTTGTGGTTTGAGCCGCTTGGCCTGTGGCGGCCAGGAGGAGAATGAAGCATGCCAGCGGCCGACCCAGGGAACGCTTCGGCCGCCATGACTGGAGGCGATTTCGCCCCATGAGTCGTGGCGCAAACTGGCAGTCTGTTGTATCGCGGATTGGCAATCCGCAGCGGTTGGAATGGCATCCTATTCTGCCGACTGCCAGTCGGCGATACAGCAGGTTGCCAACTTGCGCTACGAAGCAGCGGCGCATGAAACGGATTGGCTCAGGTTGCATCGCCCAACCGGCGCAGGACTTCCGCGCAAATGGCGGCGGCGGCGCCCGGTTGCCCCAGTCCTTTCGCCGCTTTCGCGAGGTCGGCGAGCTTCTTTGAATCGAGCAATTGCTCGACGCGGAAAGGCAGATCTTCGACGCGGTTCACCTTCGCCGCCGCGCCGTGTTCGAGGAGGAAATCACTGTTCGCCGCTTCCTGGCCGGGGATGGGATCGAGGATGAGCAACGGCTTGCCCATCGCCAGCGCCTCGGAGGAAGTCAGCCCGCCGGGCTTCGTGATGATGAGATCAGCCACGGCCATCAACTCGTGCATATTCGACGCGAAGCCCAGCACGCGGGTGGGATGGTTGCGATCCTGTGCCGCCAGCTGACGGCGTAAGTCTTCATTGCGCCCGCAGACCACGACCGTCTGGAACGCGCTGGTGACCTTGTCCAACTCGACCAGGATCTTGCCCAGCGGGCCCATCCCGAATCCGCCGCTGAGCGCGAGGATCGTGGGCAGATCATCCCGCAGGCCGAGTGCCTTCCGCACGGCGCGTGGCGAGACCTTGGCCGAGAACTTCGATGCAATGGGAATTCCTGTAACGGCGACATTCTCCGCCACCGCCCCGCGCGCCACAAGGCGGGCCTTCGTTTCTTCCGCTGCCACGCAATACAGGTCCACGCCTGCGGCCATCCACAAAGCGTGCGCCTCGAAGTCGGTCACGACGCTGGCGACGAAGGGATGCGGGCCGCGCCGCTTTGCGCGCATCTGGGCGAGCGTCTCCAGCGGTTCGTAGTGGGTGCAAATCACCGCATGGGGATTGAGTTGTTTCACGTGGCGGGCGAACCGCAGACGGGAGCGGCTGGGGAAGAGGCGTTGAATCCGGTTGAGCCTTTGCGCCACCTCCGGGTCGTCCGTCTTGGCGAAGAGCATGCCCCAGAGCTCGGGCGCACGCTCGACGAGCTTCACGTAACCGGCCGCGTGGACCTTGCGGTGGAGCGGCGAAAAGAATTCCACGAGGTCGAGCCGCTCGACAGTGTCGTCGGGCCGGAGAGCGTGCCAGGCTTCGTCCAGGGCGGCGGCGGCGGCAAGGTGTCCGCCGCCAGCGGTGACAGTGGCAATGAGGATGCGCATCGTTGGCGGGGACATTGCCGGACGCAACAAGGATTGAGAAGCGGAAAAGCGCGCTGTCTCCTCCCTTCGCAGCAATCCAGCGTGCTACCGCCTGCGGCAAATAGCATCCGCAAGGGCGAGGCTAGACCTTGCCCTTGGCTCGCAGTTCTACCGTCACCTTCCGAATTCCCGCAGCGACATCGGTCCACGCCTCGTCGCGATTCGGCCAACTCGTGACCGGTTTCATGTCTTTCGGGAAGCCTTGCAGCTTGCCGAAAGGGGCGCCTTTCCAGTCGCACGCGCGGAGGACCACCGGCACGACCCGGGCCTCGCCTTTCGCCTCGCGTTCCAAGGCCATCTCCATCTCCGTCTGGTAGCAGTAATCCGACGCCAGGAAATCCGCGCTCACCAACAGCAGGATCAGGTCAGCGCGCTTGAAGTTGTCGTCAATCACGCCGGCCCAGTTCTCGCCACCGAGAATCTTCCGGTCGTGCCAGGTGCTGATGACGCCTTGCCGCTGGAACAGCTTGAGATGCGTCTCCAACTGGTCGCGCAGTTCCTCGTCCTTGTGCGAGTAACTGAAGGCAATACGGATTGGCTCGGAGTCTGCGTCCTCTGCTGGAAAGAAAGTGCCTCCCGAAATGGCATCCACGATACGCTGCGACTTCTCACTCGGCTCTAATCGTTTGATCTTCTGCCGCTCCTCAACCCCGCCAAGCAAGTCGCCAACAACCAGCGAAACAACTTCGCCCTCGTGTTCCTCAACAAATTCCTTGATGCCCTTCGCCTCAAAAGCCTGGAGCTTCTTGTAGCCGATCACCAACCCCGCCTGCCCCGGTACCGGCACCTGCTCCGTCGCTTGCAGCTTCGCGATGCTTCGGTGGATGTGCTCCAGGTCCGCGCGGATCACCGCCAGCAACCGCCGCCGCCCGGCCAGCGGCCCTGTGATCGCGATGCTCACCCGCCGGTCCTGCACGTCTGCCTTCACCACGGCGCGATTGCCGTCCCACTCCAGCACCACTCCCGTGCGCCAGCGCGGCAGGTTTTTGTTGAGCGCCCGCGACCGCACGATGAACCGCGGCAGCAAACCCTCCGGCAGGATGTTGTAGCGATACTCGAACCGCAGCGCGTCCGCCGCGGCGAACTCTCCCAAGTCCGGCTCCTCCTTGCCCAGCAACTCCGGCACGAGGTAATGCCCGTCGCCGTCGTAAAACTCGTAGCACAGCTCGAACTTCCGCATCAGGTCCAGCAGGTAGAGGTGCATCTCCCGCGGATACACCTTCCGGTCCAGCGCGCCTGGCAGATGTTCCAGCCGCAACTCGCCCTTCCGCTTCTCCAGCCAGTCGGCGTTAAGGATTTTGTAAATGCCGTTCGTCACCCATTCCGGGTCCAGCACCTGCGTCTCGGACAGGCGCGGGTTGTCGCGGAAGTTCACCACGATGCCCAGGTCGTGCAGAAAGCCCACCAGCGTTTCCTGGCTGGTCGTCTCCGTCACGCCCTTCTCGGCGCAAAGCTGCTGGTAGCGCGTGAAGGGAATGAAGTTCATGCCCTCGTTCTTGGGCAGGTTGGCCAGCGTGTCCTTCACCGTGAACCAACTGGCTGGAAACGGATCGCGCAGGTGCTCCAACCGGTCCGTCTCGCGCAAGATGGCCTGCCGCAACTCCTCAAGGCCAAGCTTCGTCTCGCAATCCGTCTGCACGAAGCCGCGGATGGCGGGGAACTTGGCCTGCAACCCGCGCCGGTTCAGGTCGAAGGGGTGGTCGGCAACCTTGTTGATCACCACGAGCACGGGCGAATCGCCGCCGAAGCTCTCGATCATCCGGAGCCAGTATTCGACGTTGGCGTCTTGCTCGCCCTCGCGCGCGTTCAGCACCAGCAGGTAAAGGCTGCGCTTGGTGAGGAAGAACTGGTGCGTGGCGTGCATGATCTCCTGCCCGCCGAAATCCCAGATGTTCAGCCACACATCGTCCTTGCTGACGCGCACCGGCCAGGGGGTAATGGCGGCCTCCATTGCACTGCTTTTCGCTTGACGCCATGGGTTTGGCAGCGCTGAATAGCGCCGTGAAAAGGAACCCTGCTAGGACGGCGCCCGCCCCGAAGGGATCGGGCCCGGAACCACCAAGTGACAACCACATTCGCAGGGCCGTAGAAACGGAGATAAGAGGCCGCGAAGAACTGCCCAAAGAAGCGGGTGAGGAGTACATCAACATCAAGGAGCGCCAACAACCAAGTTCTAAGCGCCTCCTCGCTGACCATGTGGTCCGCAACTACTTCTCTGGCCTTGACGCGGTGGCAATTGATGCGGGTAGCACATTGCATCTAATCGTTGAAAGGATGATGGAACCGAAGCAAGACTTAGTGATCTTGACCAACAACATGACCGCGTTCAGGCGTGATTCGAGGCGAAAGGCGCAAGTTAGTCGAAACGAATTCGTCCTTACAGGCGGGAAGTACGTAGCGCAATTCGACGCGCTGTTAGGCAACGAGACTCTTTCATCATTCGAGCTGTTCAACCCTAACGTGGTAATCATCGGCGCAAGCGGGGTCGTTCCCTCGAAAGGCTTCTTCTGCCACGGCAATGACGAGAAGAACGTGAAAGAACTCCTTTTTCGCAAGGATGATTGCACCATCTTGATTCCGGCAGATTACAGCAAGCTCGGCAAGGCAGATTCGTACATATTCGGCAAGATGAGTGATTTCCACAAAACGAACCGAAAGAAGTGCGTGATCGTTACGGTGGCGCCGTCCAAACAGGAGTACACCACAGCTGTTGGCGACTATGAACGAGCGCGTCAAGAGTATGAGCAGCACATTAAGGTGCTATCGGAGCAAGGCATTGTTGTGGACGTCGTGCCGAACGGCTAGTGACAACCGTCTTTTATGCACCGAGGTGATGATGGTGTCAGCCGCTCGCCTTTCCAGCCGTGCAATCCGGTAGATCCGCGGTTTTTTGTTGGACGAACCGACCTCCTTACCGGCATACGCCGCGTCGCTGATGGGTCGAATCGCGACGGCAACGCGCGCGTCGCCTATCTATGCGGACCCAAGAGGATCGGGAAAACATCCTTGGCGTATTATGTCAGAATGGGACTTGAGCGTGCGGTGGGACGATATGGTTTTCACGTTTTTCTTGGCGCCGAATCTGGCCCTGCCACACAGCAGGATTTCATGGAGAAGCTTCTGCGCAAGATCATTGAAGCGAAGAGCGACGAACCAGCGCTTATGGCCCGCGTCGAACAGATTTTCAGGCATGTCATACTGGAAGTGACCGTCGCGGGAATAAGCTTCAAGCAGCGAGAGTTGAGTGACAGCGCGCCACGGGATGCGTCCCAACTTCTGGTCTTTTTTGACAATTTCTCGCGGAAGTTCTACGGCGATTCGCAGACAGGCTTTGTACTCATTCTGGACGAAATCGACGGAGTCGCATGTCAGCCTTTTTTTGCCCACTTTCTGAAGGAACTGGTTGATGCGGGCACTGCCGGAAGCAGGCGAGTTCCTCTTCTTGTGATCCTATGTGGAACCGCCGAGCGGCTGAATATGATACGGCGCAACAATCAGCGTGCGTGCGAGCAGATGGAGGTATTCACTCTGGAACCACTGAATCCCAGCGATGTGAAACATTTCTTCGAAAGGGCGTTCGACGCCTCCGGGCGTGCGATTGATGTATACGGTATGGATGTCCTGGTTCACTTCTGTGCTGGGCTACCGATGCTGATGCACTTGCTCGGAGAAACGGCTCTTGCTGTATGTCCTACAGACCGAGCGATTGGGAAGGATGAGGCATACAAGGCCGCGAATGAAGCGGCTGAGCGGTGGGGAAGAACTCACGACTCGGAGAGGTGGGGAACCTGCTTTGAGGATCCGAGGTACAAGCATGCTCTCAGGTACTTGGCGGGGACTGAGGTCGAATCTAGCTTCAGCAGAGCCGCGATCTTGATGGCTGCCGGCGATGACGGGGCGCCATACGCGGACTCATTGGTGCAGCGGCTGCTTGACGACGGCTTCATCGAGCATGGCGCGCGGCGCGGTGAATATCACTTTGTGAATCCCTTGGCGAGCCTCGCACTCCATCGGCTCGGCATTAATGCGAAGCGGATGTTGGGCCACACCATTCTTTGAACTGACATTTCGATCCGGTTTGACGGCTTCGCGTGTAACATACGGCCTCATTCTCACGACAAACTCACCGGATCAATATCCATCGTCTGCAACACGTCGTCGGGTAGGTTTAGGCTCGGCAGCAGTTCGCCCAGGCGGCGGCTGAGCATCGCAATGCGCGGCTTCTACTCTCTGCTTTGTCTCCAAAGCCAGCCTGGAATTACCCGCGCCGCCCGCCCCCACGCGAAGCGTCTTGGACTGCGGCAGCCCTCTGCCGCTTTCGGCCCGGCGAGCGTGGTCACTGAACTGCGCACCCTCGTCGCCCCACCTTAAAGCGCCGGAGGGCCGGCGCACTCCAAGACGCTGGCGCGCAATGCAGTTCCATCAGTGACTTGGAGTTCGTGGAGATGGAGTGGCGTGAGAATCCCGAATCGGCGATTCGGAAATGTCAGGGGGCGTGGCAAACAGCCATTTCCGAAACGCCGTCCCGGGAATTCGCGCGAACGAACAGGCTTTCTTGAACTGACGCTTTCAATCACCCAGCACATCACACAGGTCCTGCGCACCATGCAGCAGCCGGCCCAGATGGATTTCGCCGCCTTCGTGGCGATAGAAGATCAGGTAGTTGTGAAAGCCCGGCACCAAGAGGTAGCGCGTGGGGTGCTGGGGATTGCCGAACCGCCAGACAGGCCCCATTGCGGGATGGGAGGCGAGCAGCTCAATCGCGGCGTTCCACGGCGTCCGTGAAACGTAGGGCCGCAGACGGGTTTTCCTCGCAGATGTAGAGCGCCAGACCGGCGAAATCCGTTTCGAAGAGCTGACTCTTGACGACCGGAGTCACGGCCTGCCTTGCGTGCGCTTGGCGATCAGTTGCGGGACCTGTTCGGCATCTTGCTTCGTCCAAGAGGTGACGGGCCCGTCGAAACCCTTCTCGACTTCCTCCCGCAGCCACACGAGGCGACATTGCCGTTCATCGTCCGTTTCCAGCCGCCGCAAGCCGTCCCGGACGACTTCTTCGGCAGAGCCGTACTCGCCGTTCTTGACCTTGCGGGAAATGAAACGCTCGTGGCGCGGTGTAAGAACGATGTTCATACGGCAATGGAGTTGCCACTCGGCAGTCTGGTTGTCAATCCGGTTCGGCGATTTCCTCCAGGGCTTTCTGCCGGGCCTCCCCGCGTCCGTCCCCGTTCCGGGTGTTCGCTTCCTGGCTGCCATGCGTCGCAACGCCTCCCCGCCGCCACCCCAAACCCAGCCCGTAATTCCCCGCTCCACAAGCCGCTAAGGGATTCAACGTGAATAGCCGTGGGCGTCAGCCCACGGAACGGCGTTTCCCAAACCAGTTCGGCCCTGTCAGGGCCGCACAGTCTTCGGTCCGTGGATCCGCGGGTTTCAGCTGCGGCTATTCATGTCCTGCGCCGTCGGGGCTGGTGTCTCGGAGCACAGGAAAGGTATGCCGCTTCGGCCATTTCGTTGCGTCATGCGAGCTTCCGACCGCCGCTACGAAATGGCAGCATGCTAGCTTCCTCCCGGGCGCTTTTCGTTGAGGCGGTTTCCCGCAGCGGGCAAGCTTTGCGATATGAATTCGATTCCGTCTTCACGTCGTTCGTTCTTGAAGGGTGTTGGCCTGACGGCGCCGCTTGCCTTGGGCGCGTCGGCCATAGGGTTTGGACAAAGCGCGGCGGCGGCTGAACGCTCGGCCAAGCGGGGTCGGGCGCAGGAGTTGACCGCGGACCTGGTGATCATCGGTGGCGGCACGGGTGGATGTGCAGCGGCGCTGGCGGCGGCGCGGAACGGCTTGCGCGTCATCATGACGGAGGAGACGGACTGGATCGGCGGCCAGTTCACCGCCCAAGCCGTGCCCCCGGACGAGAATTACTTGATCGAAACAGTTGGTGGCACGAAGAGCTACCAGGCCTTGCGCCAGCGCGTCCGCGATTACTACTTCCGCAATTACCCGCTCACGGAGGCCGCACGCGCCAACAAGCTGCTGAACCCCGGCAACGGCTGGGTGTCGCGCCTGTGCCACGAACCACGCGTGTCCCTGGCGGTGTTGTACGAGATGCTCGCGCCTTTCATCGGCGGGCAGCGCGTCCAAATCCTGCTCCGGCACAAGGCGATCTCGGCTTCAACCACCGGTGACAAGGTGGAGGCCGTCAAGGTGCGCAGCCTGGAATCGGGCAACGAACTGGTGCTGCGGGCGCCGTATTTCGTGGACGCGACGGAGTTGGGCGACTTGCTGCCGTTGACCAAGACGGAATACGTCTCGGGCGCGGAGTCGCAGAAGGACACCGGCGAGCCGCACGCGAAGGCCAAGGCCGAGCCGCTGAACATGCAAGGGTTTACCTGCTGCTTCGCGATAGATCACGTAAAGGGCGAGGATCACACGATCGAGAAGCCGCGCAAGTATGGCTTCTGGCGGGACTTCGTGCCGAAGCTCACGCCCGCCTGGCCTGGCCGGCTGCTGGCGTGGGAATACGGCGACCCGGTCAGCGGCAAGCCCAAGAAGTTGGAAACGGATCCGGAGGCAGCCACGGGTCTGTGGACGTATCGGCGCATTGCGGACAAGGCGCAGTTCGCGCCCGGCACGTATCCCGGTGACATCACATTGGTGAACTGGCCGCAGAACGATTATTGGCTGGGGAACGTCTGCGAGGTTTCGGAGCGTGAAGCGGCGCGGAATATCGCCCGTGCCAAGCAGCTCGGCCTTTCGCTGCTTTACTGGCTGCAAACCGAAGCGCCGCGGCCGGACGGCGGCACGGGCTGGAAAGGCTTGCGCCTGCGCGGTGACCTGCTCGGCACGGAGGATGGCCTGGCGAAGTATCCTTACATCCGCGAGAGCCGACGCATCCGTGCGGAGTTCACGGTGCTGGAGCAGCATCTCTCGACGGAGTATCGGATGAAGGAAACCGGCTTGCCGGAGAACAAGGTCAAAGCGCCAGAGTTCAAGGACTCGGTGGGTATCGGCACGTATCGCATTGACCTGCATCCGAGCACGGGTGGCGACAGCTACGTGGACATCGCGGCGCTGCGTTACCAGATTCCGCTCGGCTCGCTCATCCCGAAGCGCGTGGAGAACCTGCTGCCCGGCTGCAAAAACCTCGGCTGCACGCACATCACCAACGGCTGTATCCGGCTGCATCCGGTGGAGTGGAACATCGGCGAGGCGGCGGGCGCGTTGGCAGCGTTTTGCCTGGCAAAAAAGCGCGTGCCGCGCGAGGTGCGCAATCAGGAATCTCTGCTGAAGGAGTTCCAGAATCTGCTCGTACAGGATGGGGTCCGGCTTGCGTGGCCGGATTGAATGACGGAAGCTCGGGCGGTTCGGTGGGAAACCTCGAACACGGAACATCTGGAAAAGCGAAGTGAAGGCGACAGGCAAATATGCGGTGGCGCTGGTGACCACGCCGAACCTGAAGACGGCGCGACGGCTGGCTCGCGCTGCTTTGGAAGCGAAACTGATCGCGTGCGCCAACCTCGTGCCGAAGATCGAGTCACATTACCGCTGGCAGGGCAAATTGGAAAAGGGCAGCGAAGTGCTCATGGTCATGAAAACGACGCGTGCCCGGCTGGCGGAGCTGGAGAAACTCATCCTCGCAAACCATCCTTACGACACAGCGGAGTTCATCGTTATCCCGTTGGGCGGCGGGGCAGAACGGTATCTGCGCTGGCTGGAGACTAGTTGTGTCGGTCGGAGGTGAGCGGTCGCGTCCAGCCGTGGTAGCGCCCCCAATTCTCGGGCTCGGCAGGCTTGGCAGAGTCGTCCGGAGGAACCCGTTACGCTTACTGCGTGGTGGCGCTGTGGGTGAGATGAAACCAGGACAAACGCGTGGACCAGTGAAACCAAGGTGCCTACGAGGCGGGAGTGTTGTGAGTATGTCGTGATCATCGCTTCAGCCAGGAGGGCGAAGTTCACAAACACGTTGGTTTACAGGGCCAGAATTAAAGTGGTGGCTGGGGGCGGAATTGAACCGCCGACACAAGGAATGGCGAACAGGAATCGGCGAAACGCTTTCCGAAGACAGGCGCCCGTTATTGGCGTGACAAAGTGGTAAAACAAAAATCAGCCCGGGTGACGGCCTGCGTCGTGGTGAAATTGATTCGCTCACCTGGAAGCAGTTCAACTTCCGTGACCGAACCCTGAGCATCGAAGTCAATGAGCATGGGGCATTGAAAACGGATTCCAGTGCGGAGACACTCGATTTGTCCGCTGATGTGTTTATGCCAATCTTCTGGGCAATGAGGCTGGCCGCGCGATTTACGACGGGGGCGCTTTGATTGCGACCGGTGGCGCACTCGTCGCAGCCGGGCGGCGATTCAGTTTTGAAGAAGTGCAGGTCACCACCGCCGTAATCGATGTGGACGCGACACGGATGAGCCAGATACGCAACGTTGGCTTCCGCCCCCAACTTGGGGAAGACCCTTCCATCGTGCGCACGCCTTTTGAATTCCCAGGCATATCAATGGAGCCTGCGAACCTAAAGTCTGAGGACTGGGAAGCCGGGCCGCACGTGAAGGAGGAGGAATTCACCCGGGCGGAAGCGCTCGCCCTGTTCGATTACCTCCGCAAAAGCCGCTCGCAAGGATTCGTGGTGTCGCTGAGCGGTGGTGCAGACTCGGCTGCCTGCGCCTGCCTCGTCCATTTGATGTGCGCACTGGCACTTCGGGAACTGAGGAGCGAAGAACTGGCCCGGCGCTTGAGGCACGTCCGAGGACTGATGCCCGGCGACGCGCTGACGTTGACGAAACAACTGCTTACAACGGCCTACCAAGCCAGCGAGAACAGCGGAGAGACAACCCGGAACGCCGCTCTGACGGTTGCCGAGACGGTCGGAGCCTCCCACCTGGATTGGAACATCAGCGGGCTCGTGAAGGACTACGTCCAGACCATTGAGCAAGCCACGGGCGCGAAGCTGAACTGGCAGCAGCATGATATTCCGCTGCAGAACATCCAGGCACGTGTCCGGTCGCCCGGCATCTGGCTGGTCGCGAATCTTAAGCACGCGCTCCTGCTTTCAATCAGCAACCGCTCGGAGGCAGCGGTGGGGTATGCCACAATGGACGGAGATACGAGCGGGGGCTTGAGCCCGCTGGCCGGCATCGACAAGGCATGGTTGCGCTACTGGCTGAAGTGGTTGGAAACCGTGGGTCCGGCTGGGTTGAAGCCAATCCCTGCGCTGTCCGTCATCAACGTGCAGACGCCCACGGCTGAACTCCGCCCCGCAGAGAGCAAGCAGACCGACGAGGACGATTTGATGCCGTACGAAGTGCTTGATACGGTCGAGCGCGCCGCTATTCGCGATCGGAGGCCGCCCTTGGAAGTGTTCGAGATTCTGCGCGTGCAGTTCGGACAGCACGATGCACAACAACTTGGCGTTTGGGTGGAACGCTTCTTCACGCTCTGGTGTCGCAACCAGTGGAAGCGCGAGCGCTACGCCCCGTCATTTCATCTCGACGACGAGAATCTGGATCCCAAGACGTGGTGCCGCTTCCCGATTCTCTCGGGCGGATTCGAGGCCGAATTGATGGAACTGCGCGAGCACATGGCCCGGCTGGCTTAAGGCGGCGATCGGCATTGAAACGGCAAGAGCGTTACGGCGTTACGGCAACGATTTGCCTTGCTGGAGATGCAGGTGCTTTCTAGTTTTCTGAAAGACTTCTGGAGCACCTATGGATCTAGTTCAAGTGACCATTGCCGTCAGCCCCGTCAGGGCGCTCCTCCCGCATCCCCATTTAGAAGCCCGCCATGAAAATTGACGAAGCATTCGCTGATTCCCAAGCCCCCAATGCCGCCGCCATCAAGAACGCCCGCGGCGTGGTCATCAAGAAAAAGCTCGTCGGGTTGTTCCGTTCGGCCGATGGCACGCTGATCTTCGGCGACTGCAAGGGCAGCGGCGCGGAAAACTACCGGCCGTCCGCCGACTTCTCCGATTCCACCAAGCCGGTCTATCGTTGCACCTGTCCGAGCCACCAGTTTCCGTGCAAACACTCGCTGGCCTTACTCTATGCGTTTGCCCAAGGCGCGAAGTTTGTAGAAAAGGACGTGCCCGCGGACATCACCGAGAAACGCGCCAAGGTCCAGCAACGCGCCGAAAAGAGAAAGGTCGAAGCGGACACGCCGCACAAGGTCAACACCAGCGCGCTCAAGAAGAAGATCCAAACGCAGTTGGAAGGCCTGAACCTGCTGGAGTCGCTCGTCAACGATCTCGTGCGCGCCGGCCTGGGAACGCTCAACGCCAAATCGGCGCGACAGATGGAGGAACAGGCCAAGCAGCTCGGTAACGCCTACCTCCCTGGTGCTCAGAGCGCGCTGCACGCGTTGACCGGCTTGTTCTATCGCTCGGAGATCAGTTCGGAGGACGAGTTGAAGGCATCCGAGCGCGAAAGAGTCTACAGCGCCGCGCTGGATCAGTTGAACCGCCTGCAATCGCTTTGCAGACAGGGCCGCAAGTACCTGCAAAGCCGCCTCGACAATCCGGAGCTCAAGCCCGAGACGGAAACGGACATCGCCGCGTGGCTCGGTCACGCTTGGCAATTGCGCGAACTCAAGGACGCGGGCCTGGTGCAGACAAAGGTGGAACTGCTGCAACTGGCCTTCAATTCGCACGACGACTGGACGCGCAAGGAATTCGTGGAGACCGGCGTCTGGCTCAACCTCCAGACCGGCGCGGTGCAACTCACCCGTAACTACCGGCCTTATCACGCGGCCCGGCATATTCGCGAGGACGACTCGTGCTTTCACGTCATGGTCTGCCCGGAGCTGTGCATTTATCCCGGCAACTTGAATCCCCGCGTGCGTTGGGAAGCCAGCGAGCAACGTCCCGTCGCCAAGCCGGACTATGCGCGCGCGCGGGAATTCGCCAGGGCTGATTTGAAGACAGTGATCAAGGATGTGAAAACCCAGTTGAAGTCCCCGCTGGGCGACCGGCATCCCGTGGCGCTAGTAAAGTATCGTGCGCTGGGCCGCGCCGGTGACGCCATCATTATCGAAGACGCGAACGGTGAACGCCTCGTGCTGGCGGATGACAACTATCCCGGCGAGCCACCCACGCTCCCGCTGTTGCCCATGCTTCCGAAGCTGGTGCAGCACGATCAGGTGATGCTCGTGCGCTTTCATCACGATCTGGATGCACAAACCCTCCGCGCCAAACCGTTGAGCATCGTGACCGAGAGCGACATCATCCGGCTCACCTACTAACCCGCAATCAATTTCATCGTATGAGCCTCGCCTTGATTCAAGAATCCGCGAAAGAAGTCCGCCGCCTCGCCATCGCCGGCAGTCCGCTGGCCGTGGGCGATTTCCGGTTGAAGAAACTCATCCCGCCCACGGAACAGGCGGGCGCGAAAGTTCCCGTGTTCGCCCAGGTCGCCAAGGCCATCAGCGATGTCGTCAACGGCAAGGAAGCTGACTCCGCCGCGAATCTCCTGAACCTCAGCACGCTGCTCAACGCCATCCTCTACACCCAGGGCCAGTCCAGCACCGAGGGCGACTATCGCGAACTCGAAATGTTCGCCTCCAACAGCGCCAGCACCCGGACGCCCGCCCGCGTGCTCAAACCGCTCGTGCAAGCGTTGACCACCACCGGCAGCGGGCGCTTCGAGACCGTAAAGTCAGCCGTCGAGCGCGGGGCGTTCAATGATTTGCGTTTGATTGATCCGGCCATTCAAGCCCTTGGCGATGTCTATCCCGAACTCGCCGATCTTGTGGCGGAAAAAATTCTGCCTGGCTACGGCCCGGGCATCGTGCCGCTGCTCAAGTCCAGTCTGGACCTCAAAGGCAAGAAACAGGACGCGCGAAAATTGCAGATCATGCACCAGCTTGATCCCGAAGGAACGCTGCCGCTTTGCAAGACCGCACTCGAAGACGGATCACCCGAAGTCAAAGCCGCCGCCATCACCTGTCTCGGCAAACACGAAGACTGTCTGCCGCTCGTTTTGGAACAGGCCAACGCCAAGAACAAGTTGCTCCGCGCTGCCGCGCTCGAAGCGCTGGCCGAACATGATCGGCCGGAAATCACCACGCTCTTCACTGAACTCGTCAAAGGCAAGGCACTCGACATTCTTGCTGGGCCGTTCCGCGCCCTGCGAAACCGTCAGGTGCTGAACTCGCTGCTCGACGAAGGCAAACGCGTCATCGGCCTGTTGCTCAAGGGCGATTCGGAACAGATTCCGCGCTACTGGGAGATTCTCAATTGCCTGGAGCAACGCAAAGACAGCGAGGTCGAGGCCTTCGTGCTCGATTGTTTCAGTCAGGGCGACAAGGTGGGCAAGCTCAAGGGCGCAAAGAACTCGTACGTTGCCGGCGACGACATCATGATCCGGCTCGCGGGCCTGCTTTACAACGTCGGCACGCCCAAAACGCTCGAAGCCATCCTTGCCAAACGCGACGCGCTTCCGGCCACGGTTTTCGGTTTTGTTTTGCGAAGCGCGCTGCGCACCTGGCCGGCCGAGAAGGTCTTCACCGAATTTTCACTGCTGCTGGGTCAGACGAAAGGCGCGGGCAAGGAGAAATGCGCCGAACTGGAGCGTTTTATCTCCGCCACCGCTTGGGATGAAAACTCGCGCTTCAATCCCGCCGCCTATGATGACGATTCAGATTCCGCCGCGGAACAGACGCTCAAAAAGGTGCAGTGGGATGCGCGCTGGCTCGATGCCGCGATCAAAGCCGACCAGCAAACCATCGTGTGCTGTCTGGCGCGTCCGAATCACAAGGCTGCGCTCAATTACCTGCTGAATCTGGGCGAGGCGAAGAAAACGTCGGACTCGGGCCTGCTGATCCGCGCGTTGGTTCGGAGCGAGTATCCCAAGGTGACAGATGTCTTCCTCAATCTCGTCACGAAGAAAACCAAGGGCGCAAAGTACCTGGACTACGAGCTGCAATTTCTTTTCGAGAATGCGCGCCATCTGCCTGCGGCGGATCTGCCCAAGCTCGATGCCTTCGCCGCGAAGCTGGATGAAAAATTCATGGACAGCTTTCTTGAAGCCATTGGGCCGCTCCGCACCACCAATCAAACCAAAACCAATTAAGGATTTACGACTATGCCGAAGGACAAAAACACAGACCTACGCCAGCCAGCGGAAATTCTCTTCGCCGAAGAACTGGACGCATTGATCAAAGCCGAGAAGCATCCTGTGCCGCAAGGTTGGCGGATGTCGCCGCGCTCGGTGCTCACTTACATTTGCGGCGGCAAGTGCGGCAAACTCGACATCACACCGAAATACATCGGCCACCAGCGCCTCGTCGAAATCGCCATCTCTACGCTTGTGACCGACCGCGCGCTGTTGCTCATCGGTGAGCCGGGCACGGCCAAGTCGTGGTTGTCCGA
>CAYJNU010000060.1:0-25908 GCA_964371005.1 uncultured Verrucomicrobiota bacterium
CGCCTGGACACGGTGGGGGCCGATTCGATCCCCGCGCAACCCACGCTCACCAACTTGAGTCCAACAAACTTCCCGTTGAACCGGTTGGCCTTCCGCTCCACCGCTTACAGCGGCGCACGGGCCTTCGCCGCCATGAAATGGCGGATCGGCGAAGTCACCGATACCAACGCCCCCAGCTCTGATCCGACGGAACCGCGCCATTACGAGATCACCACCACCTGGGAAAGCGAACTCGCCGCGTTTGACGCCGACCAGACCATTCCCTCCAGCGCGGTGAAAGTCGGGCACGCCTACCGGGTACGGGTGCGAATGAAAGACGAATCCGGCCGCTGGAGCCGGTGGTCGGCGCCGATTCAGTTTGTGGTGGGCGAACCCGACAACGCTGCCGCGCTCGTGGATAATCTGCGAGTGTCCGAAGTCATGTTTAATCCACCCGCCGGCAGTGATTACGAGTTCGTCGAGTTGTCCAATCGCAGCCCGGACTTGGCGCTCGACTTAAACGGGGTGAACTTCACCGCAGGCATTGATTTCACCTTCCCGTTGGGAACGCTCCTGCCACCCGAGAGCCGTCTCCTGGTGGTTAAGGCCACGGACGTCGCCGCGTTCCGAGCGCACTATGGGCTGGCGACCAATGTCTCGTTGGCCGGACCTTATTCAGGCAGCCTCGCCAACGAGGGCGAGAAGCTGGAACTTAAGACCGGTGCGGGCGGCACGGCAATCTTCTCGTTCACGTATGGTGACGGACGCGGTTGGCCGGTGGCCGCCACGGGTGCCGGGCACTCACTGGTGCCGCTGGCTCGCGCCGACGCAGGCCAGGCGACTGGCGCCTTGGATTATCCGGGGAACTGGCGTGCCAGTGCGTTCCTCGGCGGCTCACCGGGCAGCGACGATCCTTCGCCCGTAGCAGGCTCCGTTGTGTTGAACGAAATCGTCGCTCACACCGATTACTCAGATCCATCGAAGCCGGAGTACGATTCCAACGATTGGATCGAGCTTCACAACTGCAGCGAAACCAACGTCAACCTTGCGGGTTGGTATCTGAGCGACGACCCGGCTGACTTGCGCAAGTGGGCGATCCCGGCGGTCACCATCCCCGCCCACGGCCATTTAAGCTTCGATGAAGTCACGGGGTTTCACAGCCCGATCAGCGCCGGTTTCGGGTTGGACAAGGCGGGCGAACGGGTGTTGCTGTCCTATCTGCCCGGCACCGCGGCGGACCGCGTTGTGGATGCAGTCCAGTTCAAGGGGCAGGAAAACGAATTCTCGCTCGGGCGTTATCCGGACGGCAGCGAGGATTGGTTCACGCTGCTGCGTTCGCGTGACGCCGCGAACACCGCCCCACCCCAACCCGTCGTCATCAGCGAGCTCATGTATCATCCGCCCAATGCGGACACCAACGACAACGCCGACGACGAGTTTATCGAATTACTGAATCCCACGACCGCCTCCGTGAACCTGTTCAACACCAACGGTGGTTGGCGGCTGGATGGCGGAGTCGGCTTCACGTTCCCAGCCACCGTTTCCCTGTCGGCGAGCGGTTTGGCGTTGGTGGTGAGTTTTGACCCGGCCGATCCTGCGTTGCTGGCGGCGTTCCGCGCGGAGTACGGCGTCACGAGTCCCGCCGTCCAGATCTTTGGACCTTACGCCGGCAAACTAGGCAACCGCAGCGATCGCGTCGCGCTCGAGAAACCACAGTACCCCGACCTGCCAGGCGACCCGTACTCGTGGGTGATCGTGGATGAGGTGATCTACGGCAACCAGACACCGTGGCCGGCTTCGGCGAACGGCGGCGGCCATTCGCTGCAACGCAGGAGCGTCATCAGCAGCGGAAACAACCCTGTGAATTGGTACGCGGCAGCACCCACCTCGGGCCAAGCCTCCACCCCCGACCGCGACGCCGATGGCATGCCCAACGAATGGGAACTGGCCCATCACCTCAATCCTGACGATCCGAATGACGCGGCGGAAGATGCCGATGGGGACGGGGTTTCCAATCTCCAGGAGTACCGCGCAGTCACCGATCCACGTGATCCCACAAGCGTGCTCAAGTTCATCGTCGTCACGAGACAGGGCGACGGTCTCCACCTGGGCTTCCCCGTGATCGCCGGCCGGGCGTACACCGTGCAGGCTCGAGACGACCTGACCCACTCGTGGATGCATCTGCGGGAAGTTTCATCGTCGCTGACCAACGGGGTGGTGGACGTCTTGGATTCCACGACGACCAATTCCCCCCACCGGTTCTATCGCCTGGCCACGCCGGCCCTGCCCTGAGTCACCAACCACTCCAATCTACCTCGATGCTTTACGGTATTCCGATTGAGTCCGCTCGGCGTCTGGAAGCGACTGCGACAAGGTGACTTGTTACTCCCATAACAGATTCTGCTTGCGCAATTCAAGCTGGGGATGAAAATTGTCGCACGTTTAATCCAGCGCACCTATGAAACGAGCACTTGTTCTTCTGTCTGCAATTCTGGCAGCGGCGTTCAATCTCCCCGCCGCAGACAATCAGATCCTTGG
Organism: uncultured Verrucomicrobiota bacterium; assembly: GCA_964371005.1. Classification (GTDB taxonomy): domain Bacteria; phylum Verrucomicrobiota; class Verrucomicrobiia; order Limisphaerales; family MWDV01; genus MWDV01. Next base: position 2,518 of record CAYJNU010000060.1, read on the forward strand.
GTGGAATAATCTCGGCATGCATTGCATGGACTCGGATTACTCCGTGTTCAGCATCCTGCCACCCTACAACACCATCGAAGCGCAGCTCATCGTCAACGGCGCTTTGGTGACGGTTTCCAACGGCTACACCATTACCTACCAGGCGGTCGCCGACCCGGACGGTTCGATCAACAAAACCTCCGTCGGGAAAGGCAACTGGAGTCAGTACGACTTGGCGCTCTACGGTGCGGATACTGCGCCCGACACGGGATTGTTGGGCTGGAAGATGCCGGGCCCCAACAATGAGCCGCAGCCCATGTTCTTCGAAACCATGAACGCACCGGCGCCAGGGGTGAGCACCCCGGTCAACTGGTTTCGCGCGGAAGGCATACCGATCACTCCCTACGACGACGCCGGCCGTAAGAACCCCTACCCTCTCATGCGGCTGATCGCTCATAGCGGCTCGACGCCGATCGCCACCAACGACATCGTTCTGCCCGTTTCCGACGAAATGGACTGCCGCGTCTGCCACGCTTCGGGAACTCAGGCGGCCGCGCAACCCGGCGCTGGCTGGGTTTGGAGCGACAACCCGGAACGCGACTACCGGCTCAACATTCTCCGTCGGCACGATGAATCGCGGATGCAGCAAATGGGCGCCACCGCCTACGCCACGATGCTAACAACCAATGGTCTGAATGCCCAGGGCCTTTACCGGACGGTCGTCGCCGATGGAAAGCCTATCCTCTGCGCCAAATGTCATCTTTCCGAGGCACTCCCGGGTACGGGTTTGCCGGGCGTCGCGCCGCTGACTGAGGCGGTGCATTCATTCCATGCTTTTGTGATGGACCCCGACCTCCACATCACGCTCGACAACTCCGCGAACCGCGCGGCGTGTTATCGCTGTCACCCCGGCTCGACCACCAAATGCCTCCGCGGCGCGATGGGCGGAGCGATTGCCCAGGATGGCTCGCTCGAAATGCAATGTCAGAGCTGCCACGGGAACATGAGTCAGGTGGGTTCGTCCGCGCGGGTCGGCTGGTTCATGGAGCCGAACTGCCAGAGCTGCCATACCGGCACCGCCGTCAGCAACAACGGGCAGATTCGCTACACCTCCTCCTTCACCGACGCCAACGGGACTGTGCGCACACCGGTGAGTCAGACCTTTGCCACTTCTCCGAACATCCCTGCCACCGGCCTCTCGCTCTACCGGTTTTCCACCGGCCACGGCGGACTGCAATGCTCTGCCTGCCACGGCTCGACGCACGCTGAGTTTCCGGCTACGCATCAAAACGACAATCTCCGAAACATCGCCATTCAGGGCCATGCTGGCGTGATGTCCGAATGCACGGCCTGCCACACCACCACCCCCAGCACCACCAGCGGCGGCCCGCACGGTATGCACCCGGTCGGTTCGACCTGGGTAAGCCGCCATCCCGACATTGTGGAGAATTCCGGTTCGTCCCAATGCCGCGCCTGTCATGGCACCGATTACCGGGGCACGGTGTTATCGCTGATGCAGGCGAATCGCACGCTCAACGCTTTCGGCACGAAGAACTGGTGGCGCGGTTTCCAGGTCGGTTGCTACAATTGTCACAACGGGCCATCCAGCGAGGACGGAAACAACAATTCGCCAGCGGTGGTCAGCAACGTCACCACGAACACCAGTAACAACACGTCCCTCGCCTTCCACTTGCCGGGCGCCGACGCGAACGGAAATCCGCTCACCTTCCGCGTCGTCTCGCAACCCGCACACGGCACAGTTGGCTTGAGCAACAACATCGCAACCTACTTCCCGGAACCCGGGTTTGTCGGCACAGAAACGTTCACCTTCGCGGCTTGGGACGGCTCGACGGATTCCAACCTTGGCACCGGCACCGTGACGGTCGAGCAAGGACCGATCTCCATCGTGGCCAAGGCGCTCGTGCCGCCGAGCTATCCGGCTGACTGGGCCGTTCCCTTTGGCATTCACGCAACGCCAGCCAACGCCAGCGCCACACCGACCTATGAGTGGAGTTTCGGCGACGGCACACACAGCACCAGCCAATACGCCACGCATACCTACGCCGCGCCAGGCAACTACCAATGGAGTGTGGTCGCACGAGTCCAAAGCGGAGCGAGCGCTGCCTCCGTCACCAATTCCGGCTCCATCGCAATCGAAGCACCCGCCATGTTAAGCAGCACCGTCTCAAGCGGCGGTGGGATAGAATTCTCCTGGCCTGCGGGCTCCGCCGACGCACTCCTGGAAGAAACCTCCGATCTGGGGAGCGGCAATTGGAATGTGACGACGAACAACGTCTCGTATACCGCTGGCGGCGCTCAGGTGAATATCTCCACGACGACCGGAGCGAAGTTCTATCGCTTGCGCAAGTTGTAGGACGGCCTGACCCGCGACAAGCCGCAACGCAATCGCCTCGGTCATTTCACGCCAGGGTGCAGCACGGGTGGGTGACCGGAAGAGGGCGCATCTTGACACCGCCCCGTAGCTGCAGGCTTCCCAGCCTGCCGTATCACCCGGCTTCCAGCCGGGTGTCCGGGTCGAAATGGCCGGACATCAGGCTTTCGCCCGCCTCCAGCCGGGCGGCTGGAAGCCGCCGGCTACGTCAGGCAGGATGCCTGACGCTACGGGTTGGGGGCAGTGTCAAGCGCCCACCGGAAGATACATCTCAAATCCCGTCTGGCGCGCTGCCCGGCACGATGGTCCCCTCCATTTCCGGCTTGCGCCAACCTTCGCTTTTGCGTTTTTACCCGCCATGCCCGAATGGCTTGCCATCATCATCCTCGGAATTGTGGAAGGACTCACCGAGTTCATTCCGGTTTCCTCCACCGGACACCTGCTGCTTTGCGAGCAGATCAAAGGCATCCCTCGTCAAAGCGAACTCTTCAATATCGTGATTCAGAGCGGCGCCGTGGTGGCGGTGCTGCCGGTATTCCGCGCGCGGGTCAGCCAGTTCATCTTCCAGTGGCGCGAGCCGGCCACGCAAGATTACGCCTTCAAAATCGCCCTGGCGTTCTTCATCACGGGCGTCGGCGGTCTGGCGCTGAAGAAGGCCGGACTCAAGCTGCCCGAGACCATGCTCCCCATCGCCTCCGCGCTATTGCTGGGCGGGCTCGCGTTTCTGGGGATCGAGCGCTGGCTGCGGGGCCGCACGCTGAAGGACCAAGTCACGTGGAGCGTGGCGATGGCAGTGGGCGTGGCGCAGTTGATCGCAGCGGTTTTCCCGGGCACGTCTCGCTCCGGAGCGAGCATTCTCTTCGCGCTGCTGCTCGGGTTGAACCGCCCCCTGGCGACGGAGTTCTCGTTTCTGGTGGGCATCCCCACGATGCTGGCAGCCGGCGCTTATGAGATCTTCAAGGCCCTGCATCATCCCGCGGCCGACGCGCTGCCGGAGAACTGGCCCATGGTGGGTTTGGGCTTCGCAGTTTCCGCGGTCGTCTCCTTCGTCGCCGTGAAGTGGCTGCTTCGTTACGTGCAGACGCACACGTTTGAGTTGTTCGGCTGGTACCGGATCGCCCTCGCGGCGGCCATCCTGGTTTTGGCCTGGCTCTGAACCTGCGCCTACTGCCCTGGCAGCAACCCGCACCCGCTCATCTCGACCATCGAACCGTCCAGTCCGGTGCATCTGCCCTCCACCACCACTGTGTCGCCGACCTTGGCCAGCGTAACCCGGGCCCCATTGGCGAAGCTGCCGCTGAGTTGCGTTCCACCGGTAGTCGTGAACACCGCACGGTATTTTTCGGGCGGCACGACGCTGCAAAGCACGCGGAGTTCCCGGCCAGTTCCACGAAGCAAGACGTGGTAGTTCCGCGTCATCAGCGGCTTGTCGAATCCCACGATTTCGCCCTTCACTTTGAAGAGCTTCTTCCGATAGCGGGCATCCGCCGCCGCCGCATCGGCGCGATAGTGCTCGGCCAAGTCCATCGCGTCCACGATCTCGCCTTTGGCCAAGGGTGGCAACGTGTTCATCGAAGGTGAAACGCGAGTGATGGGCGGATTATTAAAATCCGCGGCCACAGCGGCTCTCGCTTTCGCCACAGCCTCGTCCTTCTCCGTCTTGAGCCGCACGGCCTCGCCTCTGGCCGCCGAGAGATCGCCCTTGAGCTTCGCCAGTTCCTTTTCCTTGCGCTCCAATTCCTCGAAGCGGGCCCTGGGAATGGTCACTGTCTCTTGGGCCCCGGCGATGGGAAGCAGGCTCATGGCCGCGACGCATATCAACATCAACCGACTGAGCGGAATTCGTTTCATAGATCAGATGGCGGCCACTTAAACAGACCCATCGCCTCGTGTCAAACGATGCGCGCCCCGGTCAATCCGGCTTGATTTCACGTTGGGCCGCACACCAAGCCGGCAGCCCACCGCGCCCGCCTCGGCCACAACACCTTCACCCCGGAAGCGCTGGCCCTGATCGCTCGTTCCGGCGATGGCCTGCTGCGCCGCACCCGCAATCTGTGTTTGAGGGCCCTCATTGAAGCCGTCCGCGCCCAGACCCGCATCGTGGACTTGCCCCACGTCAACCGCGTTCTCAATCAACCCTACTGGAGAAAAGACTGTGACCAACCCCTCGCTTAAATCCCCGCCGGCCGCCACCGTCCGGTGGGCCCGCGAACAAATCCATGCCGCACGCCTGGCGACCGTGCCGCCGTTGCTTCAACAACGCGGCCTCCATCTCGTCGCCCGCGAGGCCGGCAATTATACCTTGCCCGCCTATCCCTGTCTGATCGTCAAAGACAGTTACTGGCGTTGGCCCGAACGCAACCTCGCCGGCAACGCCATTGACTTCCACGTCCAGGTCCCCGGCCTGTCCTTCCACGACGCCATGCGCCACCTGACCGACCCATAACGAACCCCGCCAGCAAACGCCCGCGACCGGCGTCGCCGTACAACCCTAGTAGGCCCGGAAAAACATGGTGGGGTGCGAGACCTCGCCCGTGTGGGCGTCGCGCCACAGGTTGGTCATCAGCATCGAGCCGAGCGGTTGCCACGAGCCGGAAACGACATTCGTCCGCCGCTCCAACTGGTAGCTGACGCCCGGATTCCCGTACAAGAGCACGTGCGGTTTGCCATCCGCGCCCGACACACCCTCCAACAACGGTTCGCGTCCGATGACGACCACGCGCCCCGGCTGACCGCTGGCGTTGGCCGCTAAACCGCCGTCCGGCCGCCAGCCGTCCACGTTCTCGATCAGCAACGGCACGAAGGCCGAGGTTTGGTTGGTCGGCGTCACAAAGGCCAGGTTGGCGGCATTGGTCGGACCGTGAAGCACGCTGCTGCCCGGCAGCGTGAAGCTGACTTCCAAACAACCCGGGCTGACCATGCGCAGTTGCTGCGTCAGGACCTGCGGTGAGTTGGGGGAGATGGCGAAGTTCGTCAGCCGTTCCGCCGGATAAAGCACCGTGAAGGTCAGGTTGGTCAGCGCCACGGTGGAGAGCAGGCGCACGGGCACGGAACTGGTCGTGCCCACCTGCATGATGGTGTTTCCCAAGCCCGCCTCGATGCACTCGGGCACGATGACGTGGAAGCTTTGGCTGGCCGACATCGGCGGCGTGCCGTTGTCGGTGACGCGCACCTCGATGAGGTTCGTCGTGCTGCCCTGAGCGCACGTTGGCGTCCAGCGCAGGATCCCAGTGTCCGGCGTGACGGAGACGCCCGTGGGGGCGGCGCCCAGCGAGAAGCGCAAAGCGTCGCCGTCCGGATCGCTGGCTTGATTCGTGAAGCAGAGGCTTTCGTTGACGCGCACCAGGCCGTCGCTGATCGGCGCCAACACGGGCGCTTGATTGTCCGCCGTGGTGGTGGTCGCGTCAGCCACCGCGGGCGCGGCTTCGATGTTCACCACGCGATCCGTGGCCACGCTGTAGAAGCCGTAGGTCGTCTTGACGCGGCCCGGGAAGGTCGCTGCGGTGAGCGGGGTGTTGGCCAGCCAGAGCCGCCACGGGCCGCCGTTCGAGGAGACGTAAATATCGTAACCGGCAATTCCGGCGCCGGCGTCAGTGCCGGACCAGGAGACCAGGAAGCTGGCAGTGGCGGTGTACGCCGGCAATGGATTGACCGCGCTGACCGGTGGCGTCTGGTCCACGAGGTTGGTTACCACCGGCGTGGCGATGGGCGCATTCACACCGAAGACAATCACCGCCCGGTTGGTAATGAGCGCGACCCCGGCGTTCGTCTTGGGCAACACACTGAACGTCACGTAGCCGTCGCCGATGTGATTCGTCGTGTTCGGCGGCAGGAATCCGGCCCACGGGTCCTCGGGATAATCGCCCGTCACGCGGTCCACAGATTGGAGCGTCCAGGTGACGGCACGCGTTGCCGGATCCAGTTCCGCATGGATACGCACGGGATTCGGATCGGTCGCCACGTTGGTGGTGCTATCGAAGCGCGTGAGTCCTGCCGGAGTCCACACAACAACGTTGTTGAACCCAATCTCGCCCAGCTCAAAGGTCTTCTCGTCCAGGCTTGGATGCAGTTGATCGGTGACGACCACCAGTTGGGCGGGCGCGGAAGCCGTGCGGACGTTCTCGAAATGGATCGTGTAGTAGATGCGGTCCAGGGCTTGGATGAAGCCGAAGTCGCCCGTGCCGGTCGTGATCTTGTCGTTCGGGTCCAGCTCGAACGGCTTGACGACGTCCGCCTTGTCCACTTCGTCGCCCATGGGATCGTCCGGCGGCTCGGCCTCGGTGCCGTCGCTGGTCTTGCAGTCCTTGCCCAACGCAATGAGCCGGCGGCTGGCGTTGTGGTAGTCCTTGAGCGCTTTGCAGTAGGTGTGCTGCGCGTCAAGGTAGTTGCCGGTCGTGTTCAAGACGTCTTGGTCCATGCCTTCCAACTCCTGGAACAGGGATTGGATCTCGAGAAGCACATCTACAGAATCAGCAGCCTTACCGAGGTAATCCGCGCCTTCCTTGATCAGGTTCCCCTTTCCCACTGGGGCATAGGCCGAGTCAATCCCAGAATGTGAAGACTTGACCGTGTCCATAAAGTCAGCCGGGAGAAGTCCACCCAGACCGGATTCGAGCGGCACTTGGATGTGGCCCAAATCCTGGCAGGGTTTGGCCAGCGAGTTGAAGCCGTATGTCTTGACCCCGCTCCCGGTCAGATCCCCCAAAGCGCTGACCGAGCCCATCCCTTGGAACCACCCGCCGAGATTCCCGAACTCGCCGGTGGCGTTGGCTTGCTGAAAAGCGGCAGCCCACCCCAACCCGTTGTCCGCCACGCCCACGAGCGACTCCGACAGCTCCGGCGAAAGCCCGCCAAATGAACCACCCGATGGTCCGCCGGCAAAGTCGCCTAGCAGTTTCGCGAGTTTGGCGGCGATGAGACTGGCGCGGGCGATGACCAGGTTGACGTCCGCTTGGTTTAGTTTTTTGGCCGCTTGGTAGCTGTCGTTCCAACCGGCAAGCGCGCGGTGCAGATTCTTGTAGCGGTTCAACGCGTCCTCATACGCCTCCAGGACACAATCCACCTTGCCGTCCGCCTTGGCCTGCTCGAACGGCGCGATCACGTCGCGATTCAGGTCAATGTCCGAGTTCTCGTAAGCCAGGCTCGGATCGGTCAACCCCATACTGCCGCTCAGAACATCATTCCAGAAACTGGAGGTGGCGAGGTCACCCCACTTCTGGTTGGAGTAGAGATCGGTGAAGTAGTCAACAACCCCGAGATCCCAATCCTTGGGCCCTCGCCCCTGCCCCTGGATGTCGAGTTGGTCGCCGTCCGTAATCGCCCCATTGGCGGAGATGGGTCGGGAGAGTCTTAACTCCAGCCCGCTCACCGACTGGCCGCCCACGAGCGCGAGGGGCCGGTTCGTGCCCGCGTAACCGAGCGCGCCCGCGTTCAGGCGGAAGCTGCCGGCGGGGCAATGGCGCAACGTAAACTCACCCTGCGCGTCTGTCACCGTCGCTGCCACCGCACAACCGTCGCCGTGCAGCACCACCACCACGGCCTCGGTGACCCGCCGCCCGTTCCCATCGGCGACAAAGCCGGAAACCGTCGTGGTGATATCCGAGGCCAGGCTGAAATCCTCGCGGCGTTCGGTGACGCTGAGGAGGTTCACGGCGGCCCGAATCATGGCCGCACAACCCTTCGTTCCGTTGGGCCGCGCGACGACATCAAAGACACCCGTGGGAACAGACGTCAACTCGTAATTCCCGTTCGTGTCGGTCAAAGCGCTGACCAGCACCGGGCCGTTTGTCATGGCCAGGTCCACCCGGACGAAGGCCAGGCCGACTTGATTGCTCGTGACTTGGCCATACACGCGCCGGCCCGCCGCTAGGGTCACATTCGCCTGACCCAGGCCGTTCGTCATCCGCAGAGTCTGACGGTAAAGCGCGTGATCGTCGGCATGCACCCAGAGTTGGTAATCGCCTGCGGCCACAGCGGAGAACCGGCTGCGGCCCGCAGTGTCGGTGTACTGCAACGGTGCCTGGACCTTGCGATCCTGCCCTGCGACCGGCCGGAGTTCCACGCACGCATTCGCAAGCGGCTGGCCGCTGGCGACGTCCGTCACCTGCACGGCCAACGTGTTCGTGGGTTGGATGAAGTCCCGCGTGACGACCGAATCCGCGTTGGTCACGACGACATTGGTAAGGGACGCGACACAAAAATCTGGCCCCATCGCCAGCAAATCAAACGTGCCGGGCTCGAACAGCGCAAAGATGTAATCGCCCTCGGCGTCGGTTTGGACGCTGCCGATCACTTCGCCCTGACGCAGCAAATACACCATCGCGTTGGTCACGCCCGTCGTGCCATTCGGAGTGAGGACACGACCGACAATCCGGGCCAACGTCGGATTGAAGGAGAAGCTGTGGCTGCGGCTCGTGGGCGTGATTTCGAAGTCTTGCCGGCCGTACGAGAGTCCTTCTTTGCCGCCCAAGACGACGCTATATTGGCCGGGTGGGATGTTGGCGAGCTTTCGTTCACCGGTTTCATCAGTGATCAGGTATTGCACGCTGTCCGAGGCCCAGGGCAATACGCTGACCACGGCACCCTGCAGCGCCGTTCCAGCGTTCTTCACCCGGACCGTCACTTCGCCTTTCGGCAACAGCGGCAGAGCCACGGAATGGGATCCCGGCGTGGTGACAGGCAGGTTCGTTTTGCCAAGGACGTAGCCGTCTGCCCAGGCATTCAACACCCAGTCGCCCAGCGTCAGGTTCGGGATTGTGAAATGGCCGCTGGCGTCGGTGGCGAAGCTGGTTTCCCAGGCAGGACTCACCGCCACACTGATCCGGGCGTTGGTCACCGGCGCCCCGTTGCCCGCGTCAATCACCGTACCGGTGAAGGTCACGTCGTCGTGCAACAACAAATTGGCGCTCGCGGCATCGTCCGCACCAGCGAGTTGGACGATCTGTTTGTCGGACACGCCCGCCGTGTTCAGCGAGGCGGTCACGCCATAGCGGCCCGGCGGCAGGGCGGTGATCGCATACGAGCCGTCGGCTGCCGAATAGGCTTGGGCCGAACGCCAGGTGCCGTACGCTTCCGTGTAATCGAGCCACTCCGCGGAAACCAGCGCGTCGCCCACCGGCGCGCCTCCAGTCTTGCGCACGTAGCCTCGAATGACCGCACCCAGTCGCGAAAGCGCGAAGGAGCGGTAAGTGGTCCGGCCCGATTCGACCCCCACGCTGGCCACGGGATCGGGCAACGTGCCAGGCGCGCTGATCTCCAAGGTGTAATGGCCCGCATACAGATCGCGGATGCGGTAGGCGCCATTCGTGTCCGTCGCGCCGAAGCCGATCGTCCCGCCGAACAAGCCGCGCGCCCGGAGCGTGGCGTTGGTGATCGGCGCGCCGCTGAATCGGTCCATGATCGTCCCGGCGATTTCCGCCGCCGGTTCGCGGGCGATGACGGTCAACCCGGTTACGCGGCGCTTGGCTTCGGTGAGTGTGACCTGAGTGATCTGCGGAGGCAGGTAGTGTTGAACCGAAACCCAGTAGGTCCCGGGCGGCACATCGCGAATGCCGAACGTGCCGTCGTACCAAGTGGTGGTCCCAAACAAGTTCGTGTCCGCGCGATTCTGCGGCGTGAGGAACACCTGGACGCGTCCCAGCGGATGGCTCGCATCGCCGAGGCGCGCGACGCCCGACACCGTCGCGTCCTGCACGCCCTCGACGGATTCCCGGATGAGGTGAGTGAGAAGGGACTGCGCGGTAGCGCTGGTTTCGCCGTAAGCCGCCGCGCGGTCGGCCGCCTGGCCCACCGCCGAAACGTAGCTGCCTTGAGTCGCGCCAAGCGTGTTCGTCATTTCCGTATAGGCAGGGTTGAAGAGGACGTGCGGGTTATCCGGCGCGATGTCCGCCTTCAAAGCGGCGTAGTCCATTGGCTCGCTCGCCCCCGCGTCTGCGCGGAACAACCGGATCGAGATGGCGTCGTTTCCCTCCGAGACGCCTTGGAAGGCAAACGTGTATTGCGTGCCAGGACTGAGGACGGAGGGTTGCGGGCGGCCTTGAGCGGCTGCGAGGAAATGCAGGCGGCGCTTCGCCATTTCCGGCATGCCAGCCGGGAACAAAGTGGTCCTCACATCCGCCTCCAAGACCAGCAACGGCGCGGGCACATCGCTGGTGCCGACGTTCTGGTAGTGAACGTAGCCCCGGAAGACGCGGCCGGCGCGGACGGCCGTCGGCACGCTCAGGCGGGCGCGGAACTCGCCGCCGCCGGTCTCTCCGCTAGTCACCATAAACACGCCATTGCTTTGAACCGCTTCCTGCGTGGCCTGCAGCAACCGCAAATCGTAAGAGCCGGTTGCCGCGCCGTTCAGGTCAAAAGTGGCGTAGCCGCGCGTGGAATCCGCCAGCAGCCAGCGCGCAACGGAACGCTCCGCACCAGCGCCCGCCGGACGCAGCTTCACCTGCGTGTTGGTGGTGAAGCCATAGCCGGTGATCTCCAGAGTCGCCTCGCCCGCGTTGCCGACGACTGTTGGCGCCACCGCCACGATGCCAAACGCCCTTGCTTGCGCGGACAATGCATAGACCGCCGGCGCATACGGCAGGGATTCGGGCATCGCCATCAGATACACGGTCGCGTTGGCGGGTGATCGCGGCAGCGCCAGGCTGGCATCGGGCAAATTCCCCGCGTCACTGCGCCGGTCAAAGTGCTCCTCGGTCGGCATCCGGCCCAAACCCGCATACAGGCGAACGCGCCCCTGAAACATGGCGCTGTCCAGTGTGATCAACGTGTCCAACACCGCGTTGGTGAGCTTGTAGCACGCGGGCTGATTCTGTCCGGTGAACATGGTTTGAACAGCTTCGCCAACGGACAGCACCGGCACCGTCAGCGCCAAGGGCGCAGAGAGTTCGCTGAGATTGTTGTTCCAGTTCAGCCCTTCGAAGATGTCGCCGAGCGCGTTGGCTTTGACCTGCCAGCGCCAGTTGCCCTCCGTGCCACCGGGCACGCGAACGGTGGCCATAACGTTCGATACCGCGCCCGGGCCCAGCGTCGCACTGGACAGGACATCGGCGACCAGGAGTGACTCGTTCCAACCGTCACTCGTTTCCGGCACCAGTGAGATGCGGTCGTGCCACTGCCCGGCGACCACGCCACCCCCTTGATTCCGGATTTGCCAGGTCACCGTCACAGTGTTGCCCGCGGTGGCCGCGCTGGGGCCCACGACGTTTTGCGCGACGAGGTCCAGATCGGATTCCGCGCCTTCCACGAACTCGAACGCGCCGAGGTCGGCCACAGCACCGAGGGCATTGGTCACGCCGGTGTTGGCCGTGCGCGGATCGTCGTAGCGCGGCGCACCCATGAAGTCCGTGGCGGGCGCCCGCGTGGCATCGGCGGCGTCAATCATGGGACTGAGGTACGCCAGTTGGAAGTTGCCCGCGTCCGGATTGCGGAACTGCGGGTCCACGGAGACGTTACCACTCGCACCGGCGGGGTAACCATAGCCCGTGGGACTCCAGACGTTGTTGTCGGCAAACTCCGTGGGCGTGCCGAAGACGCCAAACTCCGCGCTGTTGGCAATGATGCTGTTGAAACAACGCGAGACCCCGCCATGAGCCACCAAAGCCCAGTTGTGTTGGTACAAAGTGCAGTTGACGAGGAGCGCGGTGCTGTTTTCGCGGACGAGAATGCCGCGCCCGTTGCTGGCCAGCACGCAGTTCGTCAGCCGCGTGCTGCCGCCCCAAGTGGACACCGCATCGAGCAAACCCTGCTCCAGCCGGCAGTTCAGAAGCACCACGTCGGCCTCACCGCTGGCGATCTTGAGCATCGCCGGCATGTCCGCCGTTTCCCCTCCAGCGCCGAACCGCAGAATCGTGTGCTGGAGTCTGGCCAAGCCGTTGAGGTGGAGTCCCGCCCAATCACCCGGGCTGCCGGAGGTTGCGTCGCCATCGCCATTCGTGTCCCCGGAGACGGAGTCGTCCCGGATCGAGGTGAAGAGGACCGGACGCGTCAACGTGCCCTCGGCGCGCAGCGTGCCGCCAGACTCGACGGTGAGACGCTTGAGCGGATTGAACTTCACCACCGCTCCGGCATTGATCGTCAGCGTCGTTCCGGCGGGCACAACGAAGTCGTCCGTGATCCAATGCAACGACGAGCCAGCCCAGGTCTCATCTCCAACCAAGGCGTCCGAGTGACGCAGCAGCAGGTAACGCGTCTCGGCGTAGTTGTTCAACACCACCGTCGCCCCGCCTTGCGTCTCGAAGCCCAGCCAATCGCCGGGTCGCGGCAGGGTTTGATCGCCGTCGCCATTCGTATCGCCCCCCGCGGCGTCGTCGGCGAGCGAGGTGAAAATGATCGGGGTGTCGGGCGTTCCTTCCGCTTGCAAGTGCGCGCCGTCCTGCAAGATGACTCGCGCGCCGGGCACGCACTTGACGATGGTCCCGGGCAGGATCGTCAACGTCTGACCGGCCGCGAGCGTGAGCGCGCCTTCGATCAAATGGACGCTGTCGTTCGACCAGATGACCGAACTGCTGAGCGTTCCGGAATGGCCGAGGACGGAATTGTTGACGACGATGACGCGTGAAGACTCGGCCAGCACGCCGCCGGCGACATCGTGCAACGTGGCCCGGAGTTCGTATTGTCCATCATCGAGCGGTGTGGTGTCCCATGCCAGCGTGCCGGTCCGCTCCAGATCTGTGCCCAAGGTGCGCGAGGCGCCCAACCGCGAGGCCAGCAACGTCATCGTCATGGCTTGCGTGCGGCCCGTGACCGTGTCCCACGCCAGCGTCTCCGTGCCGTGGAAGTACGCGTCCGTCGGCCCGGTCCACGTCAACACAATCTGGCCGGGGTGGTACTCATACGCGCCGAGGTCCACCCAGTATTCGGAGATGCGGGGCCGGCCAGTGAGGTCGAGGGCGCCGGTCATCCAGGCGAAGTTGGTGCCAGCGTTGCGGCAGGGCGAATCGTCGCGCAGCCGGTAATCGCCGCCGGCTGCATTGACGAAGCGCGGATCGGCCTGGAAGCTGCCCGGACCGGGGATCTGATCCGTACAGCACACAAAGGTGTTCGTGGCGTTCTGGTCGCGCTGCAGTTGCCTGGTACAGTCGTTGTCGGCAATGATCGTGTTTCGAACCGTTGCGCCAAAATTGACGACGGCAACCAGTCCATCCCCCCAGCCCCACGGATCGGGGATGAGTGCGTTGCCGACCACGGTGCTATTTTCCAAAATGGCACTGCTTCGCCATTTCAGCCCAACCCCGGCAGCGAAAAGGTCGAGATCGAAACCGCTCGCCTCCGGGGCCGTATTGCTCACGATCAACGAATTCCGCAGTGTGCCAGGGCCATAGAGCCCCACGCCGCCGACGTGGTAACCGTAATTGTCTCGAATCACAGATCGGTCCACCAACCCTCCCATCAGCGCCACGCCCCCCACCACTCCCGTATTCTGATACACAAGGCAGTCCTCCACCCGACCATTCTCCACACAAACACCGCCGCCATAACCGCCAACATCGTCAGCCGGTGGAGCGGAATAGAGTTCCGAGACGTTGGCGGCCACGGTGCATCGGGACAGCGAGCCGTTCTGCAAATAGACCCCGCCGCCGTCGCCTCCCAGCGCAAAACCGTTCGTGATCGTGAAGCCTTGAACCAGGGCGTTCGAGTGCGCAATCCACAAGCAGCGGTTCGTGCCGCTGCCGACGAGAAACGTATTGCTCGCGCCATTCACGCTCCGCAACGTCAGGCCGTACAGCACCCGCAACTCCTCGCCCAGACCATATAGCCCGTTCGTGACCCAGATGGCGCTGCCGCTCCGGGCCTGCGTCAGCGCAGCCGCAACGGATCGCGCAGCAAGAGTCCAGCTTTCGTAGGGCGGCCAGTTGCCGCCGGTGGGCGACACGTAGATGATTCGGGCGCCGACCTCCACCGCACTCACCCGGCGGATGCTTGCCACCTGGCCCACAGCGTTGCTGACGCGCAGGCTCACGGCATAAGTGCCCGGAGTGGAATACGTGTTCGTGATGCTGGCAAACTGCGAACCCGTGAACTCAAAGTTCCCGTCGTCGTTCAAGTCCCAAGCGAAGCTCAGCCCATTCGTCTGAGGTCCGAACACCACGGCTTGGAGCACGAGCGGTTCGTTGATGAATGTGGTTTGGCTCAGCTCGTCCAAATCGCAGAAGAAGCCGTCACCTGTACATTCCCACGGGCCGAGGTCCACTTGGCCGTCGAGCACCCGGGCGTGACCATCCAGGTCGGTGGCGTTCGTCATCCAAGATTGGCTTGTGCCCTGGTCAATGCCCGCCGAGCGCGGACGCAACCGAAAGTCGCCGTGCTCCGCATCCGCGTAGTCGGGGCAGGTTTCCAAGCCGCCGGTGAACGGTACGGTGTAAGTGTGGTCGAGCGGAGCGCCAGCGAAAGAAAAGTTCGTAGCAATGCCGTGCTGAACGTGGTTCCGGTCAATGATGCAGTTGACGATGGCACTGCCGCCCGTCCAGTCCACGCCAACCCCGCCGCAAGTGTATCCGGTATTCTCGACGATCGTGCAGTTGGCCATCTGGACCTGGTGGGCGGCAACGCCACCGGCATTCTGGGAAGCGCGGTTACCCGTCACGAGCGAGTTGCGGAGCGTCACAGTTGTGCTGCTCGCAACCCCGCCGCCGGTCTTGGCCTCGTTGCCGGCGAAGATGCAGTTCTGAATCCGGCTGCTTTGTCCGCTGATGTAGGAGTAATCTTCAGCGAACCCTCCGCCAGAGCCGTTTGTGGCCGAGTTGCCGAGGAAATGGCAGTACTCGATGACGCAGTGTTGGGTGGTCACGATGCCGCCGCCGTGTCCCAGAGCCGTGCCATTGCTCGCGATCACAGAATGAGTCACCGTGCCGGCACTCATGAATACACCGCCGCCGGAATTCGTCGCCCAACCGCGAGTGATGGTGAAACCCTCGACCAGCGCGTTCGTGTGGGATAGGCGCAGGCAACGCGTGTGATTAGCGCCGTCCAGCACGGTCAACCCGGGGCCGTTGACGCTTCTCAACGCGACGCCCTTGTCCAGGCGGACTTCCGAGGCGAGAACGTAGGTGCCGTTGGTCACGAGAATCGTCTCCCCCGCGGTCGCCGCGTCCACGGCGGACTGAATGTTGGTGGCGGCAGTAAGCCAGGTGTCGAACGGCGGCGAGTGGCTTCCGGTGGGGGAGACGAAACGCGTTGCGTCGGTGATCGGGCTGGAGCGAACAAACTGTGCCGTGAGCGGCCGCGGTTGGTTCATGGTTACGGTCATGCTATTCGCGAAGACGGAACCGCCGTTCGTTTCGCCTGCCCAACCGGCGAACTGCCAGCCCGGCGCGGCGTAGGCGGTGATTGTCGCAGTCGCGCCTCCGGCGAACAGCGCCGAGGAAACGTCCGTGTGACCAGACCCCTGTGGGGTCACGGTCAGGCGACACTCGCTCGTCGTCCACAGCCAAGTGAGTTCAGAATCCTCACCGAGCGTGACGGTGACGCTCGTGCCCGTCCCAGATCCCACGCTGCCCGTACCCTGCCAACCCGTGCAGCGATACTCGACGCCACCTACTTCCACCGTTGCCGGCACCGTGCAGGTCACGCGTTGGCCCACGAGATACTCGTGCTGCCCGACGGAAGGTAAGGGTACGCCATACGCGGACTGAATCGTCAGCAGACAACTGGCCGGCGCGCTGGAATCATTCAAGGGCATGAACCGCAAGGGATTCGTTTCTCCATTCGCTGCCAGCACATAGAGCGTATCTCCGGCCAGGCACGCCTCCGAGCCGTCGTCCACCGGGAATCCGAGATCGCCCACCGTCCACTGCCCGCTGACGAGATCGTACACCGCCACGTTGTCCGTGGTGGCGTCCTGGGTCCAACCTGCGCCATCGCTCTCGCCCGTCCCCAACCCACCGCGAAGTGCCCAGAGCCGATCGTGGCCATCTTGGAAGAATGCCCCGGGGAGGAACTCGATGGCACAGCCCATGCCTGGATTGAACGGCAGGCCGGCAATTTCCTGAGTCTGGATGGCGCCGGTTTGGTTCACGCGCAGCAACACGCCGTTCGTGGAAGGTGACCCGCGGTGCTTTAGGAAGTAGGCGTAACCGCCGCCCATGCAGGCGTCCCATGGATGCGCCGGCCCGCCGGGCAACGAACCGACTTGTGTGCTCGTGCCCGCCTGCCAGACGGTGTAATGAAACAACGCATCCCATCCGATATATCCTCCAAGGATGCGATCCGCCGTCAGCGGAGCGCACGCCGTGTTGGGCCCGTCGCCGACCGTGACGTTCCCTTTGGTCCAGGCATTCAGCGCGAGGTCGTAGCGATACACACACCGGGCGCCAGAACTGGCGCTGCGTTGGGCCAGCGTCCAAAGTGCTCCGTTGAGGTACGCCAGGTCGCCCACGCCGGCGTTATAGTAATCCAGATTGGTGGGCAAAGGCAGCGGGGTCATGGCCTGCCAGTCCCCGTTGTTGGTCGAACCTATCGCGATGCGGTGGAACGGAGCGTCTGCCTGCGCGCCGAGCGTGAAGAAGACGTTCGTCCCGTCGCTACCCAGCGCGGTGTGGCGATCTCGCGACTCGGTTTCCGGCAGCGCCAGTTGACTCCAGTGATCCGGCTTGGGCGTGACTTCTTCGTTCAGATCGAAGGCGGTGAAGACATTTGCCGCCGCCTGCGACGGGATGTCGCCATCCCCGTTGCTCGCAGTCCACGTCATGCGGACGGGCAGATAGAGCAGGCCATCGGGCCCCAGCGTGGCACTGGCGCGGGCGTTGCCCCCGCTGGCCACCGGCAACGTGGCAAGCACCACGCCGTTGGTGTCTGCATCCAAAATGGCGAAGTAGGTGTTACCTTCGTTGTTGCCGACAATGACGACGCCATTTTCTGTGACGATGGGAGAGGAACTGACGATTTCCCAACCCCGACTGGAGGTGTTGGCGGACCATTTCACCGAACCATCGTCCGTGCGAATAGCGTAGAGCCGCCCATCGCCCTGTTCACTGACGGTCTGGAAATAGTACGTCAGCCCGTCCGCGGCCAGACACCCGGCACTTTGAGCGCGTTGCCGATGGTTCACCCCGTCCACCCAAGTAAACACTGGCATCGCCACTTCGGGCCACAGCGAATTCCCATCCTTGTCCAACCCCACGATCCAAACGCTGTCGAAGCCGACCGGCACATACGTGTTTCCCGTCATTGGGTCCAACGTCGCATCGGCGTCCGTCTCCCCTGGAATGTCCACGCTCCACAATTCGCCACCGCCGTCGCCATCCCAAGCCTTGACCATGCCACAACGTCCCCCGCTGACGACCCTCAAGCCGTCCGGCCCCGACCAGAGTGCGGGCCCGCTGTAGCAAGGGCACGGCGTCGTGGACGCTGACCACGAAACACGGATGCCCGTGCCGCTGTCGGTCGCCCCATAGGGCTGATCATCCCACGAGGCGACGAAGATGCGACCGTCGGGCGCGATTCTTGGCGAGAACCCCAGAAGCTGGTCGGGATCGGTATCCTCGCTGTTGTCCCAATAGAGAGCAGGTCCATCCGCGGATCGGAATGCGATCATGGGGCCTGCGGCGTCATCATTGACTACGTAAACCGTCCGGCCATCGAGCGAGAATGCCGGCGCATTGTCGCCGATGCATTCGCCCCCATCGCCTGGGTTCCCGGACCAAAGTACCGCGCCCGTGTGGCGGTTCATCGCTTGCACTCCCTTCGGCCAATGATAGCCGGCGATGACGAGGTCGGCGCCGTCCGGGCCGGCGCCATCGTAAAACACCATGGCGCTGCCGCCCAGGTCACCTTCGTCAGGCGAACCGGGTGAGGGTTTCTGCCAGCGGATGTTGCCAAAGAAATTCGTGTTCAACCGCGAGGCGGGCACGTTGAAGTCGGCGCGGCCGGTATTGCAGCCATCCCGCTGGCGCATGGGCCAGGTGGCGGCCCCTGCGGCCGGTGACGCGACAAACAGGAGTGCAAGGATGGTCGAGGTGAGGGCCAAGGAAACGACGAAACGAAAACGGCGGGTCTGTTTCATAGCAAAGTCTGGGTTGGGTGTCTGTCCCTCCGTGAGAATGCAGTGCTCACCATCTCTCACGATAAAGGCAGCCGCTCACACGAGAGCGGTTCTAGCAGGATCGCTGTTGGCTGGCAACTTGAAATGCCGGCGCAGAATAACGCCTCGGTGAACTCCGGCGACCGGTTCGCTCGTCCTCGTCCTTCGTCCTCGAAGCCCCCGCCCTGCCGTTTCGAGGACGAGGAGGAAGGACGAAGATGACGCCCAACCGATACCGCGCGAACTGCCGGAGTCCACTGGGGCATTACGGCGCAGAATTTCTCTCTGAGTCTCGCGCAGGGACATGGGAGTCCAGAGCGCACTTTGCAGAGTATGCACTTGGGTGCATCTGCCTCACGCCGCGTTTGATCGAGGGGTTACGCGCAGAAGTTGTGGCTCAGCTCTGCCCGGGACCACACCCGATGGGGGAACACCCTCGCGAGGAGGGCGAGCCTACGGCTTGTGCGTGTGTGCGTAGCTGACCATCGCACGAAGATTCGCCTCGGGCGTGTCACGCGGCACTTCGCAACCAGCGCCCATGATGAACCGTGCGCCCGCCTCCCGATGGCACTGCGTCACGACTTGCGTGACTTGGTCCGGTGTGCCATCCCGCAACACGGCCACCGGATTTGCGTTGCCCAGCAGCACCTGCCCCGTGCCCATCTGGTTGCGGCCTTCCTGAATCGAAGCCATGTAATCCAAATCCACCACGTGACAACCGAGCCGCCCCATGCCGCGCAGAATCTTCGACGTGTTGCCGCAAATGTGCAGCCGGGTCCGCCCGCCCAGCGCGTGGATGCCGTCTATGAGTTGCTTCTCGTAGGGCCAGACGAACTCCTCGTAAATCTGCGGGCCGACCAGCGAGGCCGCCGCGTCGCCCACGCCGATCAAATCTGCGCCTGCTTTGATTTGCTCCTTCGCGAAGCGCAGTTCCATCTCGACGACGAATGCGAACAGATCGCGCACGAACTGCGGATCGTCGAAGAAATCCGTCATCAGCGTGTTGATACCGCGGAGGTCGGCCGCCTCAGCAATCGGGCCTTCGATCCAACCCTCGACGAGAAGTTGCTTGCCGACGCGCGCCTTGAGCGCCCCGACCGCTTGGATGCCGTTGTGCATCCGTCCGCCGCCCAGTGGGTCGGGGACTTTCAGATTCGCCAGTTTGGTCTTGTCCGCGAGCAGCGCGTCGTCCTCGACCAGCGCGACCGGCTGGCTGATAAAATACGCCACCCGCGCTCCGCAGTCCGCCGCCTCGCGTGCCGGGTCGGACATCGTGTTCACGTAATCGAAACCGAACTTCTCCGCAGTGTGGACCTGACCATTGACGAGGACCCGGTAATCGGTGCAGTAATCCCGATAACGTGCGCCGATCTGATCGCAGGCGAACATCATGGTGATGGGCATGACCGGAAGGCGATCCACCGGCTGGCCTTCGAGGTGATTAAGAATGCGTTGGCGGCCTGTCATGGGAAGATATTTGAAGTGAAGCCAAGCGCGAGTGCAAGCCTGGAGGGTTTTGCTCCCGAGTCTCAGGCGGAAGTGGCATGTTCGTCCCGGGAAACGCCGCTTCTGCCCGAGGCTGTGATCAGCCGGGGTCTATTTGGCAGCCGGCCCTTCGGGCTCGTTCACCACCCGCCACTTGATCTCGCGGATCGCGGCACCCGTCTGCCAGGCCGAGATGCCCAGCGGCGCGGACATCTCGATGTCCCCCGGGCGCATGGCGATCACCTTCCCGGTGGTTTCCACATTGGCCATCTTTTCTCCGCCGATCCACGCTTCAATGCGTTCCGCCGTCACACGCATGCGAATGCGGTACCAGCGCCCCTTGTCAAAGCCCATGAATTTGGTGGTTTCGTTCTCTGAGGCGTCGTAACCATCGAGACTGGAAATGCCGACCAGTCCACCACCCCACCCGCCGACGATCAGACTGCAAAACGAATCGCCCACCGGCACCGTCAACCCACAAAAAAAGTCCGAGCCCATCACGCGCATGGCGTCGAAGGCGATCTCATAATTGACCCTCGGAAACTCGTTCGTCCAGTGAACGCCCGTGAACGGGCTGCCCATCGGCAGGACGATTGCGCCGGACTCCACCCGAACTTCGCCCCGCCCCGCGTACTGAATCTCAATCCAGTTCCCGAGCGACTTTCCGTCGAACATCGGTTGCCAACCTTCTCCCACAAACGGCGCGGGAGGCACGGACGCGGCTTGGGCCAGCACATCCACCGCCCCAAGCGCTGCTGGCGTTGCGGTCGGCGCTGCAGCAGGAACCGCCGAACCTGGTTCGGCCGCGGACGCCAAGGGCGGAAGCGTTGTTTGCTTCGCGGTACAGCTTACGAACAAGGCAGCGCTGGCGATCGCCAGCGTCAGGCTGATGATAGAATTCGGTTTCATGACAGCATAGGATCCAACTCCGCGCTCGCTCACCGGCGGGCGCACGGCTACGTTAACCGCGCCGGCGATCCCCGGCCAGAGTTTGTTTAGCGCAGCAACATGAGCCTGCCCAGTTACTTGAAAGTCCAAGCCGACGGCGTGTGGCTGTCAGTGAAAGTTCAACCGCGCGCCTCGCGCAACGAAATCGGCGAGGTGCTGGGCAACGAATTACGCATCAAAGTCACTGCGCCGCCGGTGGACGCCGCCGCCAACGAGGCGCTGGTTCGCTTGCTGGCGGAGACGCTGGATTGTCCGCGCAGCCGCGTCGAGTTGATCCGCGGCCATACCTCGCGGCACAAGGTGCTCCAGCTCCACGGCATTTCGGCGGAGTCCGCGCAGGCGGCGCTGGGGCGGAAAGCAAAATTGAAATAGACCGCCTGACGTGCGAGCACTCCGCGGCGAGGCTGGAACCTGAGCGCGCCGGTTTACCGCGGCGCGGATGACACAGGGGACACAGCGGTCGCTTTGAAAAACGTGTAGCAGAACGTGCCGTCAACCCCGGCTGCTCTACGCAGTTCCGCGATGCCTTGCTCCCAGGCGGGGGCGTCAATCATTCCGGCTTGGATCGCGGCGTCGCGCGCGCCTTTCACCATCGCGATATAAGTCTTCTCCGTGAAACCATCTACCCAATCCGGCCGACTGCTGTCCGCATAGACGAAACGCGGTGAAACGATGACCTCGCGCCAGCCAGACCGCTTCAGCAGCGGGAAGAGCCGCCGGCCGATCAGCGCGTCGCCGCCCATGCGCGCCTGCACGTCAATGAGGCATTGGATGGTTCGCCACGCCGCCGCGCTGGGCGGATGGAAGAATGTCGAGCCGTGATCGCCTTCAATGGCGGTAAGCGACCCGCCGGGTTTGAGCACGCGCTTCAGGTGATGAAGCACCTCCTCTGGCTTGCGCAGATGCTCCAGCACGAAGCAGATGAACACGTGATCGAAACTGGCGTCCGCAAACGGGAGGTGGAACAAGTCGGCAACCTGAAAAGTCACGTTCCCAAATCCAGCCCGCGTGACTGCCGCCTTGGCGGCTTCGACGGAGGCGGGCGAGATGTCCACGGACGTGAACTGTGCCTCTGGGCTGTTGCGCGCGAGGATGACGGTTTGTGCTCCGACGCCACATCCGGCCTCAAGCACCCGTGCGCCGGCGGGATAGATCGTGTCGTGGTGCAGCAGATCGGCGAGGGTGCTCGCTTGATCCTGCAACCGGGTGTTTTCCGGTTCGGAATAGCCGTGGACGTATTCGTGGTGAGGCATGTCGGCCGCTCAGGGCAACTGGATCACGCGGTAGCAGCGGTGGCCCGGGCTGATCGCGTTGGTGAAAGTCATCGAAGGGCTGTCTGCCAGGTTCGTGCGGACAGGATTCCACTGTTTCAAGTCGGCGGACGATTGGAGCACGGTGGGCTTGCCGACGCCCAGTCCTGCAGCGTCAAACAGGAAGAAGCCGCCCGTCATTCTCGGGTCACTCAGGATGATCTCGGCGGGTTTCACCGTGATCGTGATCGAATGGGTGGCCTGCGCTCCGAGTCCGTCCACAGCGATGGCGGTCAACGTGTGATCTCCTGCGGCAAGGTCGGTCACCGTGGCGGTGTACGGCTCGGTATAGCTCAGGTCCAGCCAGGTGTCGTCCACGTAGAATTCCACGGTCGAAATCCCGTGCCCGTCCAAGTCTTGGGCGCTGGCCTCGATGGTGAACGAAGCCGGCGCCGCAAAGACGGCGTTCGGCGCTGGATTGGTGATCGCGACTTCGGGCGGTTGATTGACCGTGCCACTCACCACGATGCTGCCGGTGTTGCCGGTGAGTTGATCCCGATAGGTGAAAGTCCCAGCGTTGTTGAACGTCTTGGCGTAGAAATCCTCGTAGTTAAAAAGGTATGCGTTCCAATAGTCCTGCTTGGTGGGGGAAAGGTCGCTGGTGGCGGTATGAGCGTCATCGTTGTCGTCATTATTCACCCAGACCACCGTATCGCCAACGTTGATAGGGAGAGTAGCGGGGGAGAAGCCTGAACCGTCCACGAGGACATTGTAGGTTGCAGATCGGGCCCGAGCCGAGGTGAGCACGAGCCCGATGGTAAGGAGCAGAAACGCAGGGAGAAACGGCTGCTTAATCATGACGCGTTGTCGTGAGAGTATGGTGCAGTTTTGGCAATGGGGTTCAGGGATCAATTCACTGGGCCAGCGCACGCCAGAATCCCGCGCCGGTCGCCGGCAATGGGACGGAGACGGTTTGCGGATCGTTGGTGAGCTTCACCGCAACAACCGTCTGCCAGCTTGGCGATGCGAGATTGGACGCGGACTGGACGTGATTGGTGCTGCCCACATCGCCGCTGATGGTCAGCCAGAGATTGGTCACACCTGGCGAGAGGGTCAGCCGGGGACGCCGGGGCGGCGGGACTACGGATGGATCGTCGCTGAAGTCCGGTATCTTGTCTTTGTCCGCATCGTTGAGATCGTCAATGGAAAGCAACCACAAGGAGTACGGCTCAAACGTTGCGGTATCGGCGTCGCTGTCAGACTCCACGTAACCGTAGTAGTTCGTGGGCCAAGTCTGGTCGCGGTCAATATAACTGAGTCCG
>CAYJNU010000061.1:0-4638 GCA_964371005.1 uncultured Verrucomicrobiota bacterium
GTGCCAGTGCGTGTAGTCCGGGCCCATCATCGAAACGCCGTGACGGGCGCGCCGGCCTTCGTGATGCCAGATTTCATACCAGGTGAAATCAATCGGGTTGCTGAACGCGGCCGGCCTCAGCAGTGGCTTGGCCGCCTGGTACAGCGCCAGACCGGGCTTGGCGAATTTGTCATGGTAGAGATCAATGAGGCTGTCGTACTGCTGATAAAACGAATCCACGAAGTGCTGGTTGTGGCAGTTGAGACAGACGTCCACCATGTTCGTGCGACGCGTCTGCCAGGGGATGTCCTTGGTTGGGAGGCCGAGCTTGGCGTCGGAGACTTCGGGGCGGACGGAGATCTCCGGGCGATTGTTCCAGGAGATGCGCAGGCCGACGTCGTGGGTGACGCGTTGGTTCTTCGTGGCGCTCATGTGGCAGGTCGCACAGGTTGGCGCGGCGCTGTAATCCTCGCCCACGATCCATTTCTCGTTATCGAGATTCATCTTGTCCACGTTGGCGTGGTAGGCGATGCCGTGCTTCGATTCGTTGTAGATCTCGATCTGCGGATGGTCCGGGCCCATGTGGCACTTGCCGCAGGTATCGGGCGTGCGGGCCTGGGCGGCGGAGAACTCATGGCGTGAGTGGCAGGCGGCGCAGGAACCTTCACTGCCGTCCGGATTGATGCGGCCGATGCCAGTGTTGGGCCAGATGGCGGGGTCGGGTTTTCCGTTGGGCATGATCTTCACCTCCGCGCCGTGGCATTGCCAGCAGCCGTTCACGGCCGCCGAGGATACCCCGCCAGGAAACATGGGCGTTTTGAAACCCTTGTTGCCTTCGACGATTTCAGCGAGGACGTTGTCCAGCGAGCCAAGGATGCGCCCGGCCTTGGCGTGGTGCGAGGAATTGAACTCGCCGACCTCGGCCTCGTGGCAGCGCCCGCAATCCTTCGGCGTGACGATGGTTGAGATGGTCTGCCCGTAATGTTCGTAGGCGTCGGGTTCGTTGGTGAGCGCCATGTGACACTCATAGCAACCGACGTTGCCGCGGTAATGCTTGCTGGAGCCCCACTGGGTGTAGAGCGCGGCGCTCTCCTTCTTGTGGCATTCCGCGCAGGCTTTGCTCTGCGGGGACATCTCGGTAAGAGTGAATCCGGCGTGCGCGGGCAGCGACGCGGCCAGCAGCGCGGCGAAAGACAGCGTAAGTTTCATGGTCCAGGTTTTCATAAAGTGCATTTGAGTCATTGGGTTGGCGGGGAAAGCTCAGGCTTCGCGCGCAACGACCCATTCATGATGGGAATCGCCACGTGCAGCATCCAAGAGAACATCAGTGCCCCGAACGCCCAGATGCCGAGGCACACGAGCGATTCGTTGAGCGTGGGCAGGTATTCCACAATCTGTCCCAGCGGCGAGGGCACAAAGCCGGGGATGATCAGCCCCATGCCCTTTTCAATCCACACTCCGACGAAGCAGGCGATGCAGGCGGCGTTCAGCCAGCCGATGCGCCGGCTCAACGGCGTGACCAGCAGCGCCAGCCCGAGGGCATCCAGCGCGACAGCGGTCCAGATCCAGGGCACGAGGCCGTTGTGACCGTGCAGGCCGAAATAGAGATAATGCGCCGCTGCCGCATGCTGGGTCGGGGAATAGAACTCGCTGAACAGTTCGCAGCCAAGCAGGAACATGTTGATGAGCATCGCCACCGTCATAATCATGCGCAAGGTGAAGATCGGCTGGTCGCCGATGTAATAGCGCGTCACCCGGCGAATGACCTGGAACGCGAGGATCATCAAGCCCGGCCCCGCCACAAACGCCGAGGCCAGAAACCGCGCCGGCACGAGCGGATGATGCCAGTAACTGCGGCCCGCCAGACCGACGTAGAGAAACGCCGTGACGGTGTGGATGCTCACCGCCCAGGCGATGGAGAGAAACACGAACGGGATGTAGAACTTCCTGGTTGGCTTGCGATGTTGGTAGCGGCAGTAAAGCAGATAACCGGCGATGTGCAGGTTCAACAGCAGGTAACCGTTCAGCACGATTACATCCCAGGACAGAATCGAGCCCGGCCAGTTGAAGATGCCGAACGGCGGGATCATGTGATGAAACCGGTCCGGATGGCCGAGGTCCACCGTGACGAACAGCAGGCACATGACGATGACCGCGATGGCCATGAGTTCACCGAAGAGCACCACCTCGTGCATGTATTCCTGTTTGTAGATGTAGGCCGGAATGACAAGCATCACCGCCGCGGCCGCGACTCCCACGAGGAAAGTGAAGTTGGCAATGTAAGCGCCCCAGCTCACCTGGTTCGTCATGCCGGTGGTTTGCAGACCCTCGACGAACTGCCGCACCGAGGCGTTCAGGCCGACCAGCGAAACCACCGTCAGCAACGTCATCCACGTGTAGAACTTCCCGCCGCCCTGAAACGAGAGCCGCCAGACGCGGAAGAGAAATGTGAGGTAGTCCCTCATAGCGCGGTAGCAGCCGACGTGAGTCGGCTCTGATTGGCAAAGAACCTAAATGGAGCGGACTCACGTCCGCTGCTACGAATCGCATTCAGCCAGAGTGGCTTCATTTGTCGAAGAAGTAGTAGAACCGTGGCTGCGTGCCGACATCCTCCTTGAGGACGTAAACGCGCTTGTTGTTCAGGATGTAGTTAATCTCACTGTTTGGATCGAGCAAGTTGCCGAACACCCTCGCGCCGGTGGGGCAAACCTCCAGGCAGGCTGGATATTTCCCTTCGCGCGTGCGGTGCAGGCAGAACGTGCATTTCTCCACCACGCCTTTGGGCCGGATGCGATTGCTCAGGTAGCTCTGGTTGGCGTTGATCGCGTCCTTCTTGATCGTCGGCTTCTTGTAGTTGAAGCGGCGCGCATCGTAAGGACACGCCGCCATGCAATAACGGCAGCCGATGCACCAGTTGTAATCCACCACCACCAAGCCGTCCTTCTCCTGCCAGGTCGCCTGAACCGGACAGACCTTCGTGCAGGGCGACTCCCGGCACTGCTGGCATTGCACCGGCATGTAATACTTGTCTTTCTGCGGCACGGTCGCGGGATCGTAGTAAACCGTCGAAGTCTCCAGGTTGATCGCGCCCTTGTTCATCTCCAGCACGCGGATGTAGGACATCTCGATGTCGTCCTCATCGTCGCGCGACTGGTTGTTCTCCTTCAGACAGGCGTGGGCGCATTTCCGGCAGCCGATGCAGCGCGTCAGGTTGAGCGCGTAACCGAACTCCACGCCATCCAGCGGCTTGATGTCGCGCAGGTTCGGGTGAACACCGTATTCCTTTTCCGCCTTCGCCGCGAGCGACTCCATGATGCGGTTCAAGTCCTCGGGCTTCAGTTCGCGGTAATGCCTCTGAAGCAGGTCATCCAACGAGACCGCGCCGCTCTCGAGTTCGAGCAACGGCTTGAGCGCGGCCATCAAACCTGCCACGCCGACCATTGAGGCCGCTGCGCCCTTGAGAAACGTCCGGCGCGTCATCGGCTGATAGACCTGCTCGATGGTCTTGGGGCTGACTTCGTTTTGCGGGTCGTGGGTCATCGTTCAATGATGCGCAGTGGTTGCCGTCTTGCCCTCATTGGGCGCATGAGCTGCGCGCGACGGATAGCGCAACGGCGCGAGCGGTTTCATCGCTTTGAACTTCGGGCTGTGCGGGTCGTGGCACTGGATGCAACGGAGCTTCGTTTTGTCGCCCAGGCTGGCGTTCCAGAAACCGTTCTCCCGACCGTGCGCGCCGGCCTGCCAGTCGCGGTAAATCGTCCCATGACACTTGGCGCAGAGTGTCACCACGTCCGCTTGGGCGATTTCCGCCCCATCGTAATCCACGAATGCGTTGCGATTGGTCGGGTGATGGCAGTTCAGGCAGAAGCGATTGTTGCCGTGATCGAGCTTGAGGTCCTTGTGCTCATTGAAGGGGCGGTCATCGTAGTGCCAGCGCGCCGGGAACAGCTTGTGGCACTCCATGCAGTTATAGGTCCAACCGGACTTCACCAAATCCAGACCCTTGGTTGCCCGGGGCGGGGTCTTGTCCAAGTGCGTGTCTGTCGGCAGGCCTACGGCGGGTTGTTGGGCGGGAGGGCGGGCGACGACCGGGAGATTCGCCGGAACGATCCGCGCCGTCGGAGGAGACGGCGTGATTCCCGAACCCGCTCCGGCCCAAACGCGAGACATCAGCCCTGCCGCAACGCAAAACCCCAAGCTCAGGGTGACGTGGAGAGCACGACGACTTGGGTTGGGCTTGGGGGCGGCCTTCATCGCTTTCAGTGTTCAGCGCAGACGGAGCTCATCGTCATTTGCACCGAATCCTATCGGGCTCTTATGAGCGCGTATTTGACGCAAGTCAAGCTCCGCGCAAACCGTCTTGATTCCTTGCCACCACCGCTGCTGGGGACGGTCTGCCCCAGCTTAAGATTGGAGCTGGTTCGGGGGAGCAGCCTTCCGGATCACCTTGAGCCGCGCCACGCGCAGGCCATCCAACTCTTCCACCCGCAGCTCGCACCCTCCGACTCGCACCACATCGCCTTGCTTGGGGAAACCACCGAGTTGGTGGGTCACCCAGCCGCTCACCGTAGCGATGCCGCTTTCGTGAAACGTTTCGCCCGTCAGCTCCTCCAGTTCGTGCAATGGTAACGTGCCCAAAGCCTCCCACGAGTTCTCATC
>CAYJNU010000061.1:4648-7873 GCA_964371005.1 uncultured Verrucomicrobiota bacterium
CGGTTTCTCCTGGTCGAACTCGTCCTGAATCTGCCCCACCAGTTCCTCCAACACGTTTTCCAGCGACACCATTCCGACCGTGATGCCGTATTCATCCACCACCACCGCGAGGTGGAGCTTACGCTGAAGAAACAACTGAAGCACTTTCTCCAACCGCGCCGTTTCCGGCACGTAGATCAGTTTGCGCGACGCTGGCAAGAGGTCCAGGCCCGACCGTGCCTTGAGCCGCATGGCATAGACATCCTTGATATGAATCACGCCGAGCATCTTGTCCACATCGCCGCCCTCGCAAATCGGGAAGCGCGAGTAACGGGTCTTTTCGGCAACCTCCAGGCACTCGGCGATGCTTGCCTCCGTGTTTAGCACGGCCATTTCCTGCCGGGGGCGCATGACGTCGCGGGCGATGCGATGCTGCAGGTCCAGCGCATTCTGGACGAGCGCTCGACTGAAAACGGAAGCCCCGAAGTGCCGCTGCGCCGCTGCGACCAGGACCCGCAATTCCTCCTCCGACGACGCGCCTTCGGTTTCGTGTGCCGGCTGCATCCCGAGGACGCGGAGCAGGCCCAGTGAACTTTCGTTCAGCAGCCAGATGAACGGAAACGCGATGAAATGGAAAATCCGCATTGGGTACCCGACCCACAGGGCCGTGGCCAGTGGACGCCGAATGCCAAACGACTTGGGCGCCTGTTCGCCCGCGACGATGTGCAGGAAGGTGATCGAACTGAAGCCCACCACGAACGCGATGGTGTGACGCAGGGCCTCGTGGTCCGCGCCGTCCCAGTGGAGGGCGGTAAACACCGGTCGGAGCAGGTCGGCGAAGATGGGTTCGCCGATCCAGCCCAGGGCGAGGCTGGCAAGCGTGATGCCCAACTGGGCGGCACTCAGGTAGGCGTCGAGATGGCCGATGACGTGCAGGGTCATCTTTGCCCGCCGGTTACCGCGTGCCACCAGGGGCGCAAGCTGCGTGTGCCGCACCTTGACCAGCGCGAACTCGGTCGCCACAAAGAAACCGTTGAGCAAGACCAGCACGACCACCGCCAGCAGCTTCAGTCCGAGGAGAAAGAAATGATGCCAGTCCATCACAGTTTCACCTCGCCGAAGATGGTCTTGAGGATGTCAGCCAAACTCACGATGCCCCACTCGCGCTTCTGACGGTCGAGCACCACTGCCAACGGCTGACGGGCGCGCTGCATGCGGCGCAGCGCCGATTCGAGCCGCTCGTCCTCATCCACGAACAACGCCGGCTTCAAGTAATCGGCTACCCGTCCCGTTGGGTTGGGAGCGACCTCGAACAGCAGGCGATCCACCGCCACCAACCCGGCAATGCGTTGCTGCCCTTCCCGCGTTTCCCAGACCGGCAAACGTGTCACTCCATGTTCGCGGGCCGCGGTGAGCGCATCCGCCACCGGTGCGTTCGCGGGTGCCGTGACGGCTTCGGCCAGCGGTCGGGCAATCTGGCGGACGGTGAGGTTCGGCAGTTCGAGGACACGATTAATCATCGCGCGCTCCTCGGACGTGAAGGCCTGACCGGACTCCTGCATGACCATGAGCAGCTCCTCGCGGTTGCCAAACAGATGCCCGGTGAACGCCTTGCCGCCGGTCCAGTGCAGAATCCCGCGCGAGCAGGCCTCGACGATCAGGACCACCGGGCGCAGTGCGAGATGCAGCCAGCGAAACACGCGGGCACACGCGAGACCAAGCCGGTTGGGATACATGCGGAACAGCATCTTTGGCAGCAGGTCGAAAAAGGTGTAAAAGACCACCACCAGCGTGATGAACACGCCCGCAAACGCCCAGCGCCACTGGGCCAGATGCTCATACAACGCGTAGAAGCACCAGCCGAGCACGTAGAAGTTCGCCAGGGTGTTGCCGACAAAAATCGTCCAGAGAAAGTTCTCCGGATTTTCCAGAAAGCCGTGGAGCACTCGTGCCGACGGCTTGCCCGCCCGCATCTGCTGCCGGATGCGTGGCCGACTCAGCGCGAACACCCCCGCCTCCATGCCGGAAAGCAGAAACGACACCGCCAGGAACAGCGGAAGCGCAATCCAGCCTGTGAGGTTCCAGTTCATGCGATGTGATTCCGACAAACCGCAGGGGAGAGGCGGGTGCAAATCCGAAATCCGAAATCCGAAATCCGAAACAAGCCCGAATTCCGAATGCCGAAATCCCAAAGGCGTGGCCGGGCATGCGGATGATTGGAACGAAGCGACGCAGCGTGGCCAGACCATGCCCCAGGGAGGGCGGACAGCCTCGTCCGCCACTCTGCGGCAACGCTGCTTCCACGCGCGGACAAGGCTGTCCGCGCTCCGGGCGAACGCCACACCAGCGCTTCATCCTTCGGGTTTCGACTTTCGGAATTCCTTCGGATTTCGGATTTCGGATTTCGGATTTGTCTCCGCCTCGTCCCGATGCAGGTTGTTGGCTGCTCTGTCATCCTCATTTCACATGCTCCACGAGAAGCTCGCGCACCCGCCGGGCATCCGCCGTTTGCGCTGTAAGTTTCAAACCGCGAAAGGTGGCGGATTCGCCGGGCGCCGGCACCACGTCCAGCAAACTGGTGAGCAAACCGCCCATGGTTTCCACCTCCTCCACCTCACCCAGGGCGGGGTATTCGCGGCGAAAATCGTCCACGCGCATCGTGGCGTTTACGCGCCAGCGCCCCGTGCCCAGTTTCTCCATGACGAAGCCGCCGGACTCGGAACGGTCGCGCTTGCCGCCGGCCAATTCGCCCAGGATGTCTTCCATCGTGACCAGTCCCGCGGTGCCTCCGAATTCGTCCAGCACGATGGCCAGGCCGCGTTTCTGCCGCTGCAGGCTCTTGAACAGTTGCAGCAAATTCATGGTCTCCGGCACGAACGAAGGAAACTCGATGGCGTCCGCCAGGTCGGCGCCAGGGTCGAGCAGGAGCGTCCGGGTGTTCAGGATGCCCACGATCGTGTCCGGCGTATCGTCGAACATCGGCAGCCGGCGATGTTTGAACTGACGCGCCGCCGCGACCATTTCCTCCACCGACAACTCGTCACTGATGCAATTCATCTGGGCCCGCGGCCGCATGACTTCCTTCACCGTGCGGCGGTCCAGGCTGATGATTTGGAGAATGATGTCCCGCTCCGCCGCCGCCAGCGTGCCCTGCTGGAAGGCCAGTTCGATCAACTCCTGATACTCCGCGTCGCTGAGGACGCGCAGTGGTTGCGGAGAAAATGGTGCGGCCTTGCGCAGGATCGC
>CAYJNU010000061.1:7883-25554 GCA_964371005.1 uncultured Verrucomicrobiota bacterium
TTCAAACGCTGGGCGACCTGATTCAACGGGCGGGCCACTTGATGCAACAGTGCGAGCGGTCGCGCTACCCGCAGGGACCACCGCTCCGGTTTGCGCACCGCCAGAGTCTTGGGTAGCACCTCACACCCGATCAGGCTGAGTAGTAACAGCCCCACCACGGTGGGCGCGAAGGGCCAGCGTCCGCTGAACGCCATCCACAAGCTGATGGCAAGCATGGCGGCATTGGAGAGGGTGTTGCCCAGCACCATCGTGGCCAATAGGTCTTCCGGAGCGGCGAGCAGACGCACGACCACGCCACCCGCGCCGGGGGATTGCTCCGCCAGCTTGCGAGCCTGCCAAGTGCTCAGGGAGAAGACCGCTGTCTCGGCGAGGGCGAAGAACCAGCTCGCCGTCGCGGCCAACAGCGCAAGCACCACCACCAGGATGGGCGCGGCTTCCATGCGCTGAGTATGAGGTCAACACGCGGGGCGGGGAAAGTCTGAATCCCGGTTACGCGCTTGCGGGGTGCAGCCACGGCGGGATTCGCCCCCACCTGCCACGCGCCGTCATTCAGCCTGATCGTCAGGCCGGCTGCTTAAGGAAGCGGTCTATCTCCAGGCGCGTCGGGGCGGAGGGCTGCGCGCCGAGCCGGGTGACGGAGATCGCGGCGGCGGCATTGGCAAAACGGACGGCTTCGAGCAAACCCTTGCCTTCGCCCAGCGCCACGGCCAGCGCACCGTTGAACACGTCGCCTGCCGCCGTCGTATCCACAGGTTTCACTTTGAAGCCGGGCACCAGTTGGTGGACTTTCGCCCCGGCCACAAACGCACCCAGCGCCCCGAGCGTGATGATGACCGTGGCCACCCCCCGATGCCGCAACTTCGTGGCCGCTTGAGCAGCCGTCGCTTCGTCATGGACCTCGATGCCGGAGAGAGCTGTGGCCTCAGCTTCGTTGGGCGTGAGGATTGAAACGCGCTGGAATAAATCGCTCGACAGGGGTTGCGCCGGGGCAGGATTCAGAATCACTGGTACGTGATGGTGCGCCGCCAGTTCCGCGGCGTCGGCCACAGTGCTCAACGGCGTTTCCAGTTGCATCAACACGGCGCTCGCGCCGTGAAAGGCCGCCACCGAACGATGCACGTCGGCGGGCGACAGCTTCGCGTTGGCCCCAGGCGCCACGGCGATGCTGTTCTGCCCTCCCGCAGCCACGAAAATCAAGGCCACGCCGGACGGGCTCTGCGGACAACGCACCACGTGGTCCACGCAAATGCCATCTTTCTGGAATCCCTCGACGGCACGCCGACCGAACATGTCGTCGCCAACGCGGGCAATCAACGTCACATCCCCACCCGCGCGCGCCGCCCCGACCGCCTGGTTCGCGCCCTTGCCGCCGGCTGCCGTGATGAACTCTCCGCCCAGCACCGTCTGGCCCGGCTGCGGAATCTTCGGCACCTTCACGATCATGTCCGTGTTCGAACTGCCGATAACGAGAATCTTCGGTTTCATTTTGTGCGCCGCTTGCTGAGACGCCTTCGATAATAATCCACAACCACCGCCGCGACAATCACCCCGCCCGTCACGAGACGCTTGGTTTCATCCTTCGCGCCCACGGCGGCCAGACCAGAATTCAGCACCGCGATGATGAGCACGCCAAAGAATGTTCGCACCACGGAACCGCGCCCGCCCATCAGGCTGGTGCCGCCAATCACCGCCGCCGCGATGGCCTGCAATTCGTAGCCCGTGCCGCCGTTCGGATTCGCCGACTGGAAACGCGACGTGTCAATGATCGCCGCCAAGGCCACCAGCAGGCCGGTGACGACAAACACGATGATCTTCACGCGCCTTGGATCAATACCGCTCAGCCGCGCCGCCAGTTCGTTCGAACCCACGGCGAACATCTGCCGGCCGAACACCGCCCCAGACAACACCGCCTGCGCGGCCACCACCACAAGCAGCGACAGCAGGAATGGCAGCGACAAGCCCAGCACCGTTGCGCCCGCGATGCCTTCGATGGCCGGACCGATGTATTGGGTCTGCGACTTCGTCAGCGCATGCGCCCCGCCCCGCGCCATCTCCATCATGCCGAGCGTGACGATGAACGTGGGCAGCCGCCAACGCATCGCCACCAAGCCGTTGAACGCGCCGCACGCCGCACCCGCGCCGAGTGCGCCGAGCAAAGCAGCCCACAGCGGCCAGTGCCATTGCGTCAGCGCCACGCCCACCATCGCGCCGCACAGCCCCAGCACCGACCCCACCGACAGATCAATCTCCGCCACGATCAGCACATAGGTCATACCCGTAGCAACGAGCATCGCCGCGGGAATCTGATTCGCGATCGTGCGGAACGTGCCCGCGCTAAAGAAATGCTCCGTGGCGAGACTGAAGACGAGGACCAGCAAACCCAGCGCGAGCCCTAGGCCGAGGTAGTCGGCGAGCAAGCGCAGCCACTCGGGCCGGTTATGTTCAGAGCGAGTCAACTTCAATGTCGCGTAGTATCTCGATAACAGTCTCCTGTGCTGAATCCTCTTGGATGATGACGAGGCCCAAGTTGACAGCGGTCCCAATGCGGAACCATGGGTAAGGTTTGCCTTTCACGAACTGCACGGCCCGTTGGTTCGTTTCCAGTTCCCGGCCTGTGATTGCATAGACGTCGTTAGCATGGCACCACGTTAACCGCCTCCCTTGGGCTGCTAACGCTTGCTCCAACTGAGCAACCGGTTTGCCGTGAAACGCGTCTTCTTCCCACGTGGCAACTTTGCAGAGCCAATAACCGTGCAGTGTCTTGTGGAACACAGCCGCCAGCACGCAGACCACCAGCAGGAGCAACACTGCCGTCCAGCGGACCAAAGACTTGAGTAAGGCGGACTTTGACATCGTGACTGACGGCCTGTTCACCTTACGGCACGATACACAACCGCCCCGCTGAGGGTCACGCGCTGGCCCTTGGATCGGGAGTCCGCCGCGTCCACCGTCACCAGCTTGACGGTGTGTTCGCCGGCTTTCAGGCCGTACGTGTGCCACAGCACGTTGTCCCAAGTGCGTTCCACGATGTAAGCGTCCGCGACGCCCACCTTCTTCCCGTCGAGGTAAACCTCGGCGAACCCACCGTCGCGACCGAGATTGCCCATGAGCGCCACGGCCACACCGTTGAACTTGAAGACCGCCTCATTGCCCGCCTTGGTGCTGACACGTGAATCGTGGTCTGTCTCCCATGGCCCGCTGTAGCTGAAACTCGCGTCGCTCGCCTTGAGCCGTTTCTCGGGGATACCCGGATTCCACTGCTCCAGCTTGGGCGCTCTCGGTTTTTGCGTCCTCACGATCACCTCGGCGTCCGTCACCTTGCCGCCGGTTTTCCGGATCACTTGCAGCGCGCGGGCTTCCGTGGATTTCACGATGTCGTTGAAGGAATACTCTGTGAAGTCGAACTTGCGATTCTCCAGCGTCGGCATCTCCGCCTTGAACTGGGCCGGGATGCGGTCGTAGCCCAGCATCACACCGAGCACGCCTGCCGCGCTGGACGGGTTACAGTCGGAGTCCTGGCCACAGCGGGTGGAGACTTCCATCGTCTTCTCGATATCGCCGCCGCCGAAGAGCAGGCCGAACGCGATGTAGGCGCCGTTGAGCTTGGCGTCAATGTTGAACGGAGCGAGCGCACCGTCGGGACATACGTCATCGCGATCCCACTTGTCCTCGACCATTCGCCAAACCTTGCGCCAGTCCGTGGGCTGGCTCGCCGACCAATTCAGCAAGTCCTGGATCAGCCGGGCGTATTCGCTCTTCCTCGGAATGCAGGCCAGGCCCGCCTCCACCACATTTCGCGGATCGCTTTCAAAGAACGCCGCCGAATACATGCCACAGACGAACATGCCGCCGTACAATCCGTCGCCGTAATTCATCACCCGCCCCACGCGGTCGCAGTACTTGTTCGACTCGCGCGGCAGCCCCGGACACATGAGGCCGATGAAATCCGCCTCAATCTGGAAATCAATGTCGTTGGCGTGGGCGTTGTATTTCGGATGGCCTGAGAGTGGCGCTTTAATCCCCTGGTTCAACACTCGGCGCGCGCCGGCATTTGCATGCCAGAGATCGTACTTGGAATCCTTGAATGCCTCGCCGTACTGCGCGCAGGTCGCATTCAGCCCCACCTCGTCCATGACCTTCGCAAACGTCATCTCCACATAGAGATCGTCCTGGTGGATGGTGTTCTCCAGCATGCCCGGCTTCCAGGTCAGTTCGCCCTCACCAATCTTGCCCAAGGACCTGAACTCCGTCGGCGCCCCGTACGCCACGCCGATCATCTGACCAGCCCAGCCGCCGCGGATTTTGTCCCGGAGCACCTCGCGACTGAGGCGTTGCGTTTCGGCGGAAGCGGTGGTGACGGCTGCAATCACACCTGTGGCCAAGGCCAGAGTGCATCCCAAGCGGATGAGGTTCGTTTTGTGTTTCATATCAACATGATTCTTCTTGGTCGAGCGGAGTCTGCTCACAAACTCCGTAGCCGTCGCCCGCACTCGTCGGTGGGCGTCCCCACGCATGGCGGAATGGTAGGCAGCCGGACGGCGGGAGTCCAGTGCAGGGCCATCCCGGCGTTGCGACCTCCGGTCCCCTGCAACTCATTCCCGCCAGGTCAGGACGAGCTTCCGCACCGCTTCAAGACCGGCCATCTCCTTCTCGAACATGCCCTGATTCCAGTTATAGACGCAAATGAACCGACAATCGCGAAACGAAAGCGTGCGCCGGAAGTGATCTTCCCAACCTGCAGCGTCTGGCGCGCCCCACCACCATTCGGCGGCCGCCCAACGTTCTTGCCCCGCTGCCTGCATCTCCTGGTCCAACGGACCGGACTCGTGCGGGCCAACGCCGTAGAAACTCCAACCCGGCGAAGACCAGCGGTTGAATGCCGGCCAGAAGGGCAGGTGCTGGTCCCACGGTGAGTAATTACCGCCCTGATGAGTGAAGACGGACTCGCGGGGCAATCCCACCTCGTGCGCGAGCCGACAAAGCCGCTCGAGGTATTGCTCCGTGACACGCGCAAGATCACCCCGCGCCAGTTCGCCCCGCTCCTTGAAACCCATGGTCTTCACTCCGGCGTAACCCAACTGACTGGCGCCGGAAGCGAGACCCTTTGCCAGAGCCAAGCCATTCGTTGGATCGTGTGAGGGATCGTCCGGCCATTGTTCGAGGTAACGGTTGCCGTCCGGATAGTAGAAGGCGTTGTAACCACTGCCCGCCTCCCAACCGAGTTTCACGCCGCCAAACAGCCACTTGCGTTCCGCCGGCAGCCGCCGCTGCCACTCGACGAGGATCGGCACAAGCAAACGCAATCCCTTCAGGTGTTCCTCCACAACCCTTGGGCTGGCGAGATTCGGCGCGGGTGCGACGCGCAATTGCCGGCCCCAGTTGCGCCAGCCGAGCTTCACGGCTTGCGCCGGACTCCAGCCGGTCCACTCGACATTGAAGACGTTGCTCGGATTGAAGCCCGGGCGGTTCGTATCCCACCAGTTCCACAAATCCGGACGGCTTTGCCACCAGTTCTGGCCATCCAACGCGACCAGCACCGGCACGCCGGTCTCCTCGCTGCTGGCAAGCAACTGGCGCAGACTCTTCGCGAGCACGTTCGTCGGCGTCTCCAGCGTGCTGAAGACGAACGACAGCCCGACGCGCAAGCGCGGGTTCTCGCGAGCGCGAAGCGTCTGCGTGACGGAATCAAACATCGCGCGGCTGAACGTTTCTGGGCGGTTCTGATTCCAGCCCGCGCCCGGAGCGATATTGAAAAAGAGATAGCGCGGCGAATCCGCAGCCGTAGCCCCCGCGCTCCAAAGCAGGCAGAACGCGATCAAGCCAAACAGCGGGCGGGGGAACAGGCGATTCGCCGGGCAATTGCCAATGGCGCTCCGAAACACTGACGCGCTCCCCTGCCCCGCAGCCCGCTGGTAATCGTCGTCCATCACAACCCCACGAACTTCAGCCCGAATCGAACCCACAAGGGGATCGTCATCAAGCTGACCACCGAAGTGCTGATGACCACGCGGAGCGCCGTGGCCGCATCGCCGCCGTAATGACGGGCCATGACGATGGGGAACACCGCCGCCGGCATGGCCGCCTCCAGCACCATCACGCGTTTCAATTCCATGGAAGCCGGTAGGATCCGGGCGAACACCAGAAAGAGCAGCGGCAGAATGGCCATGCGCAAAAGCACCGCCGTGCCCATCACCCGCCAGCCGGAGGCGGAATGGAATTCCGCAAGGTGATCGGCGACGACCGCGCCGATCAGGATCAACGCCATGGGAATCGCGCACTGCCCAAGCAAATGCAAGCCCGTGCGCAAGACCTCCGGGATGGCGGCGTGCCAACCCAGTGTGTTCAGCGTCAGGGCAACCGCGATGGCCACGAGCGGCGCGTTGATGATCTTGCGCCAGTCTTTTCCGGGCCGTTGTCCGGTCAGCCCCATCACGCCGAGCGTCCACAGCGAAGTCTCCACGCCGACCATGAGGACAAACAGCACCCCTACCGTCTGCTTGTCGAAAAGCAGCAACGCGAGCGGAATTGGCACGTAGCCGTAGTTGTAGATGCCGACGCTGACAGCAAACGTGCGGGCGGAGCGCGGTTCGGTCAGTCCGTGCAACGGCCTCGCCAAGGTGGCCAGCGCCATGCCGACCGCGACGGTGGCAAAGCCGACTGCGGGCGCGAGCAGAAGGTTGCGCCATTGCGAGAGCGCCGCGTTGCCGAGTGTCGAATCGAGAATCAAGCACGGCAGGAGCAGGTTGATGTTAACCCGGAGCAGGCTGTGGTCGGCCTCCTCAGTCAACCAGTTCAGCTTGCGGATGAGCAAACCCACGCCGACGATGCCGAACACCGGCAACACCGCGCTCAGGACCGTTTGGAATTCGCTCATGCGGCCGGAGCCAGTGGCAGAAAACCGCGCTCCGGTCAATGCGGTTTGTCACTGAGGAAAAACTCCAGCGCCGTCTCAAACTCACCCTGCTGTATCGCCCGCAGGGTCGTCACCTGTTGGGAATCCCGCTTCAGGCCGGCCGCCGCTTCACACGCGTCCACGAATGCGCACGCGTCCCACCTGCCCGACGGGACCAGCCTGGCCAGCAAGTCCGGCTCTTCCTTCCCTTCCAGAAACTCCGTTGTTCGCCTTGCCAGTTCCGGAAAACATGGATGCTGACCTACGCGCCGCCACCAGTATTTCGAGTTCCAGAAGTCCGGCTCCCGCCGGTGCATGATGGCGTGAACCAGACTCCCGTCCGGGTTCTCGATGCCTTGCGCGAGGGTGTGCGCGGTGTCCAGATGATCGTGCCACAGCAGCACCAGCCCCCGCACCAATTGTCGCGCAGTCGTGGAAAGCGTCACTTGCCGCAAGAGCGCGTCCAAACGCTGGTTGAGTTCCGCCTGCTCCAGGATGCCTCCGCGAGGGCCGGGGCCGAGGTCGGCTGATCCTGGGGAGGTTAACAGTGTCTTGAATGCCCGGGTACGGCTCACGACAGCCACTTTAAGGAGCGCTCGCCGCATCCCCAAGGGAATTCCCTTGCCCGGCAAAAACCTGTTTACCGCGCGCGGGGCGAAGAGTAGAATTTCAACCACTGAGAGGTGTCTATGAGAATTCACGTGATGTTGTCGTGGGCGACAATTGGAGTCCTGGCGTTTCTGGCCTCCACCGGCTTTGGGGCGGATGAGATCGGCCTGCACTTTAAATCACAAGGGGCGCAGGGAGAACTCCGCCTGCACTCGCGGCTCGGCCTGCCGGTGAGCGCGATGTATCCCGAATACACGATCCAGTGCAGCACGAATCTCCAGGACTGGTTTCCCGTGCTTGGCCCGTTGAACGGCAGCGTGGGCGTCTCGGACGAGGAATTGCGCTTCGCGGTGCCGCTCGCGGGCGATCATGCCATCTACCGAGTCGTGGCCAACGTGAAGCTGGCGGCGGACGGCGGCGGGGGCGAGGCGGTCTATGGTTACGGCACGGAATTCAGCAAGGAACTCCAGCGGCTTGGACAACTCCCGCTGAGCGAGTTTGTCGCGCTTTACAGTCCCACCAACCAGTATCTGCCGCAGATCACCTTCGACCCGACGATGGCTGAGTTCTGGGATTCGTTCAGCATTGATCCGGCTGTCTGGAACGCCACGAACAGCTACTGGAATCAGCGCCACACCGATTTCAGACTGAATGCCACCGAGTTTGCGGCCTTCCAGACGAACGGCTTTGTCGTGAGCCAGCGCATGGAGCGGCCCAGCTTTGCGGACATCTTCTATGACATCTACGTGGACGACCTTCCGGTCTTTGTGACGGCTGATGCGATCCTCCACGCTTGGCACCGGACGTTCGTGACGATCCTGGCGGAGATCGAAGAGACCTCGTTTCACCCGGCCCTGTCCAATCTGGTCGCAACGATGGCGGCGCAAGTGCCCGCTCTCTGGGCGCAATCAGCCGGGACGCCGATGACCAACGGCGTTCTGGACGCCGACTATTTCCTGGCGGTTGCCCGGTCGCTGGTCAGCGGAGCGAACGACTACGGCGCACTTGGCCAGACAGCACGCGTCACGACGACCCTGAACGCCATCAACAGTCTGCAGCCGACCTGGATCAACCTCTATGGGGAAGACCGCTTGGTGGACTTCTCGCAGTTTCAGGTGCGGGGTCACTACGAAACGCGAACGGCGCTGACGCGGTATTTTCGCGCCATGATGTGGTGCGGACTGGCGGACTTCCGCTACGCGGGGTCGTCGAGCGGCGTTGGTTCGGGCAATGCTTCCAACACGCTGCGCGAACTTTCGGGCGCGGTGACCTTGGAGCTCGCACTCAGGAACTCCGGAAGCTTCTCGAACTGGCTAGAATTCAATCGCACGCTGGAGCTGTTCGTGGGCACACCCGACTCGCTCAACTTCGCGCAACTCCGTGAATTGCTGCTGACGGCGGGCATCAGTTCACCCGCAGATCTGCCCGATACCGCGGCTCTGACAAATCTTCAGCACCAACTCATGTCCGGCCAACTGGGCATGCAGCAGATTCTCAACGGCTACTACTGGTCGCCGCTCAGTCCGGTGCAGGTCAAGCTGCCGCGGTCGTTCACGGTCCTGGGCCAGCGTTTCGTTGTGGATAGTTGGGCGTTCCGGAAATGCACTTTTGACGACATCATCTGGGATGAGGACGGCATCCTGACTACATGGGACAAGGTCCTGCGGCGGGTGCCGAGTGCGCTCGACGTTGCCTTCGCCATCTTCGGGAACAGCCAGATCGTCCCGGAACTGGCCGCACGAATCTCGCGTACCGATCTCATGCCTGCCGATGGCCGGCCTTACTGGCGCGACGGCCACAAGTACCAACACAACCTCGCCGCAGTGCGCAACGTCATTGATGGCCAGAGTCCCGCAGGCTGGACCAACAGCATCTACAACCATTGGCTGGCGTGCCTGCGGGAGTTGTCTGCGCCAACGACGGACGCCAGTTATCCTGAAACCATGCGCACGCGGGCCTGGGCGATGAAGACGTTGAATACACAACTCGCCTCGTGGACGCAGCTCCGGCACAACACGACGCTCTACGCCAAGCAATCCTACACGCCGCCGTATCTTTGCTCCTACCCCGACGGCTATGTCGAGCCGCGCCTGGCGTTCTACGGGCGGGTGCGCGAAATGGCACAGGCCACGCGGGCAGTCCTGACGACGCTTTCAACGAACAGCGTGTTCCGGTATCGGCACTATTCAAACGACATCCCGTTCTACGTGAATGTGAGCGGGGCAACCATGTATTCGAACCGTCTTGCGGTCATGGATCAATTCCTGGATACGACGGCAATCCTCCGCAGCATCTCCGAGAAAGAGTTGACGAAGACCTCTCTTTCCAGCAACGAAACGC
Source organism: uncultured Verrucomicrobiota bacterium (assembly GCA_964371005.1). GTDB lineage: Bacteria > Verrucomicrobiota > Verrucomicrobiia > Limisphaerales > MWDV01 > MWDV01. Next base: position 17,725 of record CAYJNU010000061.1, read on the forward strand.
AATTCCTCCAACACATCGTGGAGGTCGATTATACCGGAGCCAGAAACTACACGGGCTGGTACCCCGCGCTGTTCTATCGGCCGGGCAGCGAATACATCCCGTGGGATTGGCAGGTTGACGACCAAGGATCGGACTACTGGGATGCCTTGGTGACCGACGTCCACACGGACCTGCCAGATGTCATCGTGGGCGATCCCGGAAGCATCCTGCACGAAGGCGTCGGCAATGTTCAGTTGCTGATGATCGCGGTGGATTGCGGGCCAGACGACAGGGCGGTTTATGCCGGGCCGGTCTTCAGCCACTACGAGTTTCATGTGGGGCCAACCACCCGCATGACCGATTCCGAGTGGAAGGCCAAAGTCACCGCCCACGACTTGCCAGCGCAACCGGACTGGACGCGAAGTTATCTTGTCCCAAGTCCATAAGCAGCGCAGCAATCCCCGCATTGATTTGCGCTGCCACCGTCCTCCTGGGCCATCTCCCCTGCCCCAGTTTTGTGCGAACAAAACCGCGTCTTGATTGTCCATAACAACGTCCGGCAGCGCCGGGTCCTGGCCGCGTCTGGTGAGCGCGCACTTGCGTCGCGGCGGCAGACCGGCACAATCAGCGGACGCAATGGTGCAGGTTTTCACAGACAGCGCTTCACGCAACTTCGCGGGCGCATCGATGCGACGGCGGTTCGGGTTCCTCCTGAGCCTGGCGGCGGTGGGGTTTGTTCTGCCCACGTTCGCCGCAACCTTCACGACGTCGCTGGACCGCGAAACGGTTTTGGTGGGCGAATCCGTCGGACTAACGTTGACGTTTGAAGGTGGTTCGCTGCAAGGTAGCCCAGGCCTGCCGGCGATCCCGGGCATCCAAATCGCGCCCGGCACCAGCAGTGGCATGAGTTCCACCATGGGGACGGACGGCAAGATGACCGTGGTGAATACGTACAAGTTCACCTTGGTGGCCACCCAACCCGGCGAGATCACCATCCCGTCCTTCCAGGTGGACCTCAACGGTCAGCGACTCTCCAGTCAACCTCTCAAGCTCAAGGTGCTCAGCGACGACGCGTCCGCGCCCCCTGCGGAACTGGGACGCCAGAACATGTTCCTCTGGCCCGCGATTCCCAAGCGGGATTTCTATCCGCGCGAACCGGTCATCGTGGAAATCCGGCTCTACGTTCGCAACGGAGTGAACGCCGCCCTCACCGAGCCGGGCGAACTCGTCGGAGATGGTTTTCCCCGCGCCAAGTTCCAGCCCGGACAACGGTTCACGCGGCGCGTCGGGAACGTGCCCTTCACCGTCGTCCCCTTCCTCGCCCTCGTCACGCCCACCAAGATCGGCGAGGTTAAGACCGAGCCCTGGTCCTACACCCTGGTGTTGAACCCGCGGGGTGCGTTCGACTTGGAAAGCATACTGACGCGGCGACCGCCACCGCAGGAAGTACCGCTCAAGCTCGACCGGCAGACACTGCGCGTGTTGCCGCTGCCCACCAATAACGTCCCGGCGAGTTTCAATGGGGCGGTGGGCACTTTCGAACTCACTGTCACCGCAGGCCCGACCAACGTCACCGTGGGCGACCCTATCACCGTCAGAATCCACCTCACGGGGCGAGGCGCGCTCGATGCCCTGACGCTGCCGGAGCAACCCGAATGGAAGGAATTCAAGACTTACTCCACCACCTCGAAGACCGAGACGAGCGATCCGCTCGGACTCCAAGGCTCGAAGCTCTTCGAGCAGGTCGTCGCGCCACAGAACGCCGATCTCAAAGCCATTCCCCCCGTTGAGTTCAGCTTCTTCGACCCGGAGCGGAAAGTGTATCGGACGCTCAAGCAACCGGCGTTGCCCCTGAGCATCCGCGGGGCGACCACGGTGGCCCCGGTGATCTCCGCCGCCAAACCGGCCACCGCAGACACGCCACCTCCGACCCAGGACATCGTGGGGATCAAGCAAAGATTGGGGGTGCTGGCGGCTACCCAAGGACCGTTGCCTTTGCGCCCTTGGTTCTGGGGCCTCCAGACCGTGCCGCTTCTGGCATGGCTGGGCGCGGTGGTTTGGCGCAAACGCGCGGACACACTTGCGAACAACCCGCGGCTGCGTCGCCGCCGGCACGTGGCCCAACTGGTTCACGATGGCTTGGCGGAACTGCGAAAGCTCGCAGGCGAAAACAAATCGGACGCGTTCTTCGCCACCCTGGTTCACGTTCTGCAGGAGCAAATCGGCGAGCGAGTGAACTTGCCTGCGTCGGCCATCACCGAAGCAATCGTCGAGGAGCGACTGAAGCCGGCTGGACTCGCGGCGGGCCCATGCGAGGAGCTACACGAGTTGTTCCAGGCCTGCAACCTGGCGCGTTACGCTCCAGTGCAGTCAAGCCAGGAACTTGCCGCGCTCGTTCCGCGGCTCGAAGCGGTGATCCAGCAACTTCGGAGGTTTGAGGCGTGAGACAGGGTTCTCCCAAATCGAGTGACGTGCCCACCCAACGTCGCGCAGGCCTGCAGTCTGCCGTAGCGCCAATTTGTAATCGGCAGGGTGTGGGAGCCCTCCGAGACGCCGGAATTTGCCAGGGGGCCGCAGAATACAATTCCGCGATACCGCAGACGGCAACTCTGCGCTACGGCTGCGGCATGCCCGGCTTGGCCCGCCTGCTTTCGAGGATCGCCGTCGTTCTCCTCCTGCTCACATGCGTCGCGACCTTCGCCGCAAGTCCCGATGCGGGCCAAGCCTTCGACGCCGCCAACAAGCTTTACGAGGAAGGCAAATTCGGCGACGCCGCCACGGCGTACGAACGTCTGCTCCAAAAAGGCGCGTCCTCGCCAGCGCTGTATTTCAACTGGGGCAACGCACAGTTCAAAGCAGGGCACATCGGTCGGGCCATTGCTGCGTACCGAAAGGCAGAGGACCTTGCCCCACGCGATCCGGACGTGCGCGCCAACCTTCGCTTCGCGCGCAACCAAGTCCAGGGGCCGACGTTCGGCACCGGCTGGCGCGATCGCCTACTGGGAACGCTGAACCTCAACGAATGGGGTTTGTTCACCGCGCTGGCGTTTTGGGCCTGGCTTGGGTTGCTGGTAGCGCGTCAAGTGCGCCCGACATCGAAGCGCTCGCTACGGAACTGGGTGTTCCTCGCCGCTTTCCTGACGCTTATCCTTGGCGGCGCGCTGGGCCTGAATCTGTACGCCCGGTTGGCCGCACAGACAGCGATCGTCACGGTCAGTGACGCCATCGTACGCAACGGACCCTTCGAGGAATCGCCCACGGCTTTTGTCGCGCGCGATGGCGCGGAGTTGCGCGTTCTGGATCGGAAAGACGATTGGCTTCAGGTCACGGCTGGAACGCGACGCGTGGGCTGGCTGCCGCGCACGCAGGTCATCGTCCTGCCGGCGCGGTAGCGGGAGTGGCGTAAGCCTGTGGCTTGCGACCGTGCCGCCAAGCCTCTGTGCTTGGCCGGGCGCCCCAGGCAACCGCAACCTGCACTGCCCTGGCAACCTGGAAGGTTGCTGCGACGGCTGCAAGCTGAAAGCTTGCACCACTACTCCCGAATCAGAGATTGAACCCACGCCGTTGCGTTTTATACTGGTTGGGCTGACGTTTTAGGGCGGCCGATTTCCGGCACCGCCGCCGCGGGCGCAAACACTATGCAGATTCATTTGTTAAAGTCGAAGATCCACCGGGCTCGCGTCACCGCGGGCGACGTGAACTACGAAGGCAGCCTGGGCATTGACCAGGATTACATGGACCGCGTGGGACTGTTGCCATACGAACGCATCCTGTGCGGCAACATGGCCAACGGCGAGCGCTTTGAAACCTACGCCATCCCGGCCGAGCGCGGCTCGCGGGCGATCATTCTGAACGGCGCCGTGGCCCATCTCGGCAAGCGCGGGGACAAGCTCACCATTATGAGTTACGCAACGGTCACCGCCACCGAGGCCAGGAAATGGAAGCCCCGCGTCATCGTACTCGGAGCGAAAAACGAAATCATCAACGAACGAGGCATCTGAACCCGCCGGGGTGGAGCCGGCGCGTCGCTGGCGGCCACCCGGTCCACTCCGTTCAACCATGAAGAAAAGTCCAAGCCAGCCCAGCGCAACCATCCGCCGCCTGCCGCGGCCGGAGGAAGTCGCGCGCATGACGACCGCCGAACTCCGCGACTCATTCCTGGTCGAGGACCTGATGCACCCGGGCAAGCTCCGGACACAATTCACCGACCTCGACCGCTTGGTGCTCGGCGGTGTGATGCCGGCCAGATCGCCGGTTGCATTGGCGAACGACCGGGAAACCGGCCGCGCATTCTTCCTGGAGCGCCGCGAGCTGGGCGCCATCAACACCGGCGGCCCGGGCGAGGTGACGGTGGATGGCAAGCGTTTCGCGGTCGAACCGCTCGCCTGCATTTACGTCGGGATGGGTGCCCGGCGGGTCACGTTCTCCAGCAAGAGCGCCAAGTCACCCGCCAGGTTTTTCTTCCTGAGTTGCCCGGCGCACGCGGCGTATCCCACCACTCTGGCCACGATGAAGGATGCCAACACCGTCCCGCTCGGTTCGCAGGCCGCCGCCAATCAACGCGTGATCCGGCAGTACATTCACGAGAACGGCATCAAGAGTTGCCAACTGGTGATGGGCTACACCGAACTGGCTGAAGGCAGTGTCTGGAACACGTTCCCGCCGCACACGCACAGCCGGCGGACGGAAGTCTATTACTACTTCGACCTCGGGGAGCAGGTGCTCGCGCATTTCATGGGCGAGCCGGCGGCCACGCGCCATCTGTTTATGCAGAACGAGCAGGCGGTGCTGTCGCCGGCGTGGTCCATTCACGCCGGTTGCGGCCAGGGGAACTACAAGTTCATCTGGGGCATGGCCGGCGAGAACCAGCGCTTCGACGACATGGACGGAGTCAAGCCGGTGGATTTGCGGTGAGACCACGGAGCGCCGGACTCCAGTTCGGCGCGGGCAGCAGAATAGCCTTGAACCAGCCGAACTAGAGTTCGGCCTTCCAAATGAAGCCATGAACAAATTCCAGAACAAAGTCGCAGTGGTTACCGGTGCCAGCCGAGGCATCGGTCAGGCCGTCGCGCTTGCTTTCGCACGGGCGGGCGCCCACGCCGTGAGCGTGGATATCGGCGACAACTCCGAGACCGCCGCCAAGGTGCAGGCGCTCGGGGCGAAGTTCACTGGACTGACCGCGGACTTCAGCAAGCTTACCCAGGCGGTCGCGGCGGACATCGTGGCCCAGATCGTCAAGGCGGCTGGACGTGTGGACGTGCTCGTGAACAACGCGGGCATTATCAAACGTTGTGCCGCGGTGGATTATCCTGAAGCCGACTGGAATCTGGTCTTGCAGATCAACCTCACCGCGCCGTTCTTCATGTCGCAGGCGTTCGCGAAGTGGTGGCTCTCGGGGGGGCGGGAGCAGTCGCCCGCCGACGCGCGGCTGAAGATCGTGAACATCGCCTCCATGTTGTCATTTCAAGGCGGCATCCTCGTGCCGAGCTATACGGCCAGCAAGAGCGGCATTGCCGGCATCACGCGTGCGCTGGCGTGCGAATGGGCAAAAGAGCGGATCAACGTGAACGCCGTGGCGCCGGGTTACATCGCCACCGAGAATACGCGGCAAATCCGCGAAGACGCCAAGCGCAACCAGTCCATCCTTGATCGGATTCCGGAAGGCCGCTGGGGTGCGCCGGAGGACATTGCCGGCGGCTGCCTGTTCCTCGCCTCCCCGGAGGCCAATTACATGAACGGCACCGTGATGAACCTCGACGGCGGCTGGTTGTCGCGGTGAAGGGCGGCACCTGGAAGGCATACGCCGCCATCATCTTTGGAGTTGAAGTCTCCCGGACGGCGCTCAGAATCACACCGGTTTGACGCATCGCGACTCCAGTAAATCCGTCCGGCCCGTTCTTGGCGGGCTGCTGGTTGCCGCCGTGCTGTTGGTTTTCTGGCCCACGCGTCACTACGAATTCATCAATTTCGACGATCCCAATTACGTCAGCGCAAATTCCATCATCCAAGCGGGGCTGACGCGGGATTCCGTTCGTTGGGCGTTTACCACCGTGCATGCGAGCAACTGGCATCCCATTACTTGGCTCTCGCACATGCTGGATTGCCAACTCTTCGGCCTCGACGCAGGCGCGCATCATCTGGTCAACGTCGGATTCCATGCCACCAACGCGCTACTGCTGTTTGTGCTGCTCTGGCAAATGACGGGCACCACCGGACGCAGCGCGGTTGTGGCGGGCCTGTTCGGATTGCACCCCCTGCATGTGGAATCCGTAGCCTGGATCGCTGAGCGGAAAGATCTACTCAGCGCGTTCTTCGGTCTGTTAACGCTCCTCGCCTACGTGAAATACGTCCGGTCCAAGAACGAGATCTCCAAGCCCAAGGTTCATGCTTCCAGTAGCCGGCCTTGGAGGTGGTACGTCCTGGCCTTGCTGCTCTTTGCCCTTGGGCTGATGAGCAAGCCAATGCTGGTGACCTGGCCGTTCGTCATGTTGTTGCTGGACTACTGGCCGCTGGCCAGAATCCAGCACCTAAGCCTCCGATTGGCGACCGGTCCTAGTGCGCCCAAACCCGCCAAATGTTGCCCCGAAAGGCCAGTCCCCGAGACGGCTTCCAACTCCGCCGCCATCTGGCCTCTCATCAGGGAGAAACTCCCATTCTTCGCCCTCACCATCGGGTCCTGCATCATCACATTCCTAGCCCAGCACCGCGGGGGTGCTGTCGCTTCCCTTGATTTGTATCCTCCAGGTTCGCGCGTGATGACTGCGATCAGCGCCTATTTCGGCTACGTTAAGAAGACGCTTTGGCCTGCCCATCTCTCGATCGTCTATCTGCCGCCCGATCAGTGGGATATTGTGTTTGTTTTATGCGCCGCCTTGGTTGTCGCGGCCATCACGGCGGTTGTGTGCCTCAATGCAGCGACGCGAAGCTATCTTGCCACCGGCTGGTTCTGGTATCTCGGCACCCTCGTGCCGGTGATTGGGTTGGTTCAAGTGGGTAACCAGTCCATGGCCGATCGGTACATGTATCTGCCTTCGATCGGGCTGTTCATCATGATCACCTGGACCGGCTGGGCACTCTTGGAGAAACGTCCCAAGGGTTGGACCATCGCCGTCTCCGTTGCTGCCGCCGTGGGGCTTTCATGCGCGTGGACCACAGTTCGGCAGGTGCGGCAATGGCGCGACAGTGAGACTCTGCTGACTCACTGTCTCGACGTTACCAAAAACAACTACATCGTTCATAATAACCTCGGCTACGCGCTCATGCAGAAGGGCGAGTTTGACAACGCCAGACCGCACTTCGAGGAAGCACTGCGACTCAGGCCCAGGTACGCTGATGCGTTGGTCAATCTGGGAGTACTGTTGACGCGGGAGGGCCACACCGCGGAGGCTTTGACCTGCTTGCGCCAAGCGGCGCAGGTGTCGCCGAACAAGGCCGAAGTTTTTGGCAATCTGGCGGGCGTCCTAGCTTTGGAAGGCCGTTTCGAGGATGCGATCGAGTACTACCAGCAAGCGATCGTTTCCCAGCCTCAACCGGTCGAAGCTCTGAACAATCTGGCCTGGCTCTTTGCCACGCATCCCGAGGCTAGGTTGCGCAATGGCCCCGAGGCGGTGCGTCTGGCCGAGCGCGCGTGCGAGCTGACGAGTTACAAGACCGCGCTCCTGGTTGGCACCCTGGGCGCGGCCTATGCGGAGGCGGGCCGGTTTGAGGACGCGGTGACAGCGGCAACGAAAGCGGAAGCACTGGCTCGCGCGTCCGGGAACACGGAATTGGCGGACAAGAACCGGAACCTGGCCGGTCTTTACCGAACTGGCCAGTCCCTTCGCTCGCCCCCGCCCATCCTCAGATGAAAGG